>NZ_WLVC01000069.1:0-12691 GCF_016859735.1 Lelliottia sp. RWM.1
GTGGGCGTGGGCGTGGGCGTGGGCGTGGGCGTGGGCGTGGGCGTGGGCGTGGGCGTGGGCGTGGGCGTGGGCGTGGGACTGATAACCGATCAACAAAAATATTCCGCACAGCAAAATTTCTCAGTTGTATCAAATCTACCCCAGGGGCGATGGCCCCCTTCGGCTCCTGACCCGCGCTGCGGTTCAGTCGTCGAGCCCCACTCCGCCAGGCAGCTGCTGCGCCGCCGCCAGTCTCCGCCGAACCCCTTCGGGTTTCGGGCTGTCGCTAGGGTCTGATGGCTGAGGTCAACCCCTGGCTTGCTGCGACCGTTCCGGTCACGCCGCCCTGACCGCGACGGTGACGCCGTCGCTTTAAGGCCGCCACGCCGTTCCGCCGTGTCGGGTGTGTGCATCCTGTTCATGCGGTGAGGCCATCCCCCGTGCGTCCTCCCGCGCAGGGCTGGTCGTAGCACCGTCGGGTCGTCATCCAAGGGGTGTAATGAACGCCGCCAAAACTTTTTGCGGGCAAAAACTTTTGTCTGCGCCCCTTTCCTTCCTCCCTTCGCCGTTGCTCCTTTGCCCTTTGCCGCGAGAGAACTCACCAGGGAGATGGACAACCATCCCCACAGGAGAAAACCAGGATGCACACACGAAACGTCAACGTCAGAACCGCCGCTCCAGAATCTTCCAGGAAGATAGGGGGAGGGCAGGATCTGGGGTCCATTGCGCGGGAGCGCGTGGCGCAGGTCGCTGACCTGAAAGACGGGGTCACTGTCACCGTCTCAGAGGTGTCCCGATATGGCGATGTTCAGGTCGAAATCCGTACCCACGGACAACTGAACTGGCGCGCATGGTCGTTTGAATCGGGATTTTTGTCCGATCTGGACAGCAATCTTCAGGATGTGCGGCAGTAAAGCACCGTAACCGATACAGCAACAAAAGGAGACAGAAATGCAGGTTCTGAAAGCCGCAACATCACCGAAAAAGGTAGGCGCGAGCCGTGACATGGTTGCACTGCTGCGCATTCAGGCCACCGACACGCATGTGGTGGAATTCGACAACGTAGACACACGCTTTAACGACTGCACGAACTGGCAGGTTATGGAAGGGGATAAACGTGTCCTGTTCAGTACCCGAACGCACGAACGCTTTTCTGACATTAAGGCAGGGGTGCTGGCAACGATCGCGGTCTGTGAAAACCGTGCCACCGCGTTTGATTCCGCGATGCTGGAAAGTGCCCGCGCGATGATGAAGGTCCTCGATGCCTGTCCTTCATTTGGTGCGCTGGTCGCGCACCCGAAACGCATCACCGATTAATTCTGAGTGCCGTGACCGGATAGCCCTCCGGTCACGGCGAACCATCACTTAAACTGAGAGGTAAAAATCATGGTCACCACCCATTCTACGGCAAACAAAACCGCAAAAGCCACCCGCAGCAAAAAAGCTGCGCCTGACGCCGCACAGACTGCCAGCCAGACGCTGTTACAGTTGCTGATAGCGACCCCCGTTCAACTGATGCCGTATTCACGCCTGTCCCGCACGGATCTGAACGTGCGCCGTATTCCCCACACGGACAAGGAAGTGGAGGAACTCGCTGACAGTATTGAGGCCGTGGGGATTCTCCAGAACCTGATTGGCGTTGAACTGCCTGACGGCTCAGTCGGTGTGGTCGGCGGGGAAGGGCGTCGCAGGGCAACGGGCATTCTGGTCAAAAAAGGGATTACCGATGCGGACACGCCATTTGTTCCGGTGAAGGTGATCCCGCTGGAACTGGCGGTGGTGGCCTCCATGACCGAAAACGGTCAGCGTAAAAATATGCACCCTGCCGAGCAGATTGTCGGTTTCAGAACGCTGGAGCAGGAGGGCAAAACCGTCTCGCAGATCAGCGCCCTGCTGGGGTATGCCCCGCGCCACGTTCAGCGCTGCCTGAAGCTGGCAAACCTTGCCCCCTCCCTGCTGGATACGCTGGCGCGGGATGAAATCTCCCTCGAGCAGTGCGAAGCGCTGACCCTTGCCGACACGCATGAGCGTCAGGAGCAGGTCTGGAAAGAAGCCGTGGAACAGTGGCGTGACCCTGCCGTGCAGACCCTGCGCAAAATGGTCACGAATGACAAGATGGCGGTCAGCCACCCGATGTTTGAATTTGTGGGCGAGGAGGCGTATATCGCCGCTGGCGGGACGCTGACCGCCGATCTGTTCAGCGACAGGGACAGCACCTTTGCCGACGCGGCACAGGTGAAATCCCTGCTGTCAGGAAAACTCACGGTTCTTGCGGCGCGTATTCAGCAGGAGCAGGGCTGGGGCTGGTCAGAGTTTCGCATGAGCGAGCTGGGCGACAACGTGACCGACCGTGAACAGTACCGCTTTGCCATGCCAGACGCCGTCCTGACTGAAGAAGAAAAACAGCGCGTCAGCGAGCTGGAAGAAAAAATGGAAGCCACCGACAGCCACGATGACGAATATGCTCTCCAGCAGGAAATTGACGACATTGTCTGTGAGGCGACGTACCGCGAAGCCACACCGGAATTCCGCGCCGCACACGGCGTCTGGGTGTCATGGGATGGCGGGAACTTTAAGGTTCAGGCGGGTATTCACAAAGTGACGGATGAGGAGCGTCAGGAGGAAGAAAAAGCCCTTCAGGAGCGCCGCGATAATGTGATGACGTACACCACGCCGGATATTCCAGCCGATGCGTATCCCGCGACGCTGGTCAAAGCCATGTCAGCCGAGCGCACGCTGGCTGTTCAGGCCGAACTGGCTGGACGCCCCGATGTATCGGTCGCACTCCTGACGTGGACGCTGTGTCTCGGCCTGTTTGACCGTCGCCACGGTCAGCGCAGTGAACCCCTGAAAGCCTCTGTATCTTCAAACCAGTATCACCTCGCCTCGCTGGCTCCGTCCGGTGAGGAAGGAAAAGCCCTGACGGCGCTGAACGCGCAGAAAAAGGCGCTTCAGGCGACGCTGCCTGAACACTGGCATCTCGGATTTACCTGGCTGCTGTCATGGTCTGCGGAGCAGGTTAACACCCTGCTGGGATTCTGCGCGGCGCACGGTATCGATGGTATTCAGGAGCGTCTGTATAACCACACTAAGGTCAGTTCACTTGACGGACTGGAAGCCGCGCTGGACTTCGATCTGCGCAAGTGGTGGCAGCCTGACGCGGAGAACTATTTCGGCAAACTCAAAATTGCCCAGATTGGCAAAGCCTATGAGAGCGCCGGACTGACCGACAAGGCGGGTGAGGTCGTGAAACTTAAACGTCGGGATGCGGCGAAAGCCGCCGAACAGGATCTCAATGCCGTGGGCTGGCTCCCTGACTGGATGGTGCGCCCTGCGCCAGCCGCTCAGGCTGAAGAGAGCACTGAAACCCTTGCTGACACCACTGACCACGCTGCGTAAACCGGAGGCCGCCGCCTTCGGGCGGCGGGTACAGACATGACGATGAAATATGACCTGACCCGAATCAATACCCTGACCGCCTCCGATATGGAGTTCATTCGCCAGCAGGGCGAGGATGCACGTCGCGCCCTCAGCGATGCCGTGACCGGCCTGCTGACAACCCCCGAGGGCTGGCGCGTCTGCGCCGAGTACCGCAGCGAGTTCGGTGGCTTTTTCCCCGTACAGTGCCGGTTCAGTGCGGACGGCTGTGATGACTGGCATCTGTGCGTATGCAGTCCTGGCGAGCTGTCGCCGTACTGGCTTCTGGTCCTGCTCTCATCCGGTGGCGAGGTGGTGCGTACTCTTTACCAGAATGACACGCTCCAGCCTGAACAGGTCAGCCAGTTGATCGCGCAGATGGCAGGTATGCGCCGCTTTAACTGCACCGCCCGTACCGTGGCGAAACTGATGAGCGGGGAGGTGACAGCATGATCCCGTCCTCACACGCCCTCGTTTCCCTGAAGCCTGCCCGTCAGGCCGCGATTCAGGCCATCAGTCTGGTCGAATCCTCCCGCGAACGCGGCGCACGACTGCCCGCCATGCCCTACGTGCGCACCTTCCTGCGCGTGCTCACGGGCAGCGGTCGCCTCAATGCCACGGTGGCACGTCAGATCCCCGGTCTGAACTGGGTCCCGAAAAACCGGCATTCAAACCTGAAGCAGGTGGAGGCGGCGCTCGATGTCATGATCGCGACGGGCGGTGAAGCCTGCCCGCTGCCGCTGACGCTGGATGTTCAGGCCGAACTGTTCCCCGACGTCATGCACACCCGCACGAACCGACGGCTGCACAGGGCGGAAATCCGCACCACACGACAGATTCGCCAGGAGTCCCGCGAGGTTGAACAGCGCTGGAAGTTGCGCCAGAACCTGCTTGCACAGGCTGAAGTTGACCTCAATTTTCAGTCTCCGGAATCGGTCTGCACCTGGTACACCCGGTGGAGCGACGAGTTTGACGCGGGAGAGCTGGCGGGAATGTTCTGGCGATGGCAGACACGGTTCGCGTCGCTGAACACGCTGGAATGGCTGCGCCTGAGTGGCGATCCGCTGTATGCCGTGATGTATGAAATCCCGTTCATCGTCCGGGAAACGCCCGAGCCTGTTCGCAAGGCGGAGCGCTGGCAGGTGCCGAACAAGCTGATCCTGCGGAGGACACCGGCATGAGAAATAACCCGTATAAAACGGAGCTGAAGGTCGCCCGCAGCCAGCGCAACCGGCTGAAAACGATATCCGCCAGGCTGAAAGAGATGTCCTGCGAATGGGATGGCATGAGCGGCTGGCTCGAGACAGAAAGTGATCGTCTGGCAGAAAGCGTTGATGAGCACATTAAGGCGCTCGAGGAGCAGATTCAGGACTGGGCGCAGGGACCGGAAAGCCAAAGTGATGACTAAAAAAGGTGAGGATTTATACAGCTTTCAGACGGTTATTCCTGGGCAGATGATGCACAGCACGATATAATGGCGATGGCGCTTGAGGCTTTTTGCCTCATGATGTTCGGGTGGTTTGTTATCGTGTTGTGAGGCAGAAAGAAGAAAGCCCCGTAGGAAGTTAATTTACATTAACCAACCACACGAGGCCATCTGCTTGATTCGACACCAACAGAATAGCCTCTTAGCCGCCGCAAGGCAAGGAGAAGAAGGCTATGAAATTGCCACGAAGTTCCCTTATCTGGTGCGTATTAATAGTGTGTCTCACACTACTGATATTCACCTGGCTGACACGAAAATCGCTCTGCGAAATTCGTTACAGAGACTCAGACAGGGAGGTGGCGGCTTTCATGGCCTACGAATCCGCTAAGTAGCCAACCCCGGCGGGGGGAAACCCCCGCCATTCAGGGGCTGATGATGTTGATTCCTGCCCTGAAGCGCCTTTATGAAGGGGTTACCGGTTCGCCGGTAGCCCCTTTTTCCTTCCCGGCGCGACCGCACGCATGAACAACCTGGAAGGGCTGTTCCCCTCCGGGGAACGGGGGAAGGACGGCAGCGCCTCCGGCGCTTCCGCCTGTCTCCCCCCTCCGTATTCCTCAGCGCTTCACTTATTCATCGGGTGGCGACAGTAGCTCGATGGCCAGCAGTATTCCTGTGTGAGAAAAATCGGTCTGCTCCATGATGGTCCAGTGAAGCCGTTTTAGCTGGTAGGTCAGTCTGGCGCGGTGGGTTTCTGCGCCTTTGCTGGCCAGCATAAGGCAACACTGACCGATGATCCGGCAGACTTCATCGTAAATAATGTCGTCGGTGTCGTCTTCGCTGTGGATATCTGACATGAGGCTGAACCTCGCTGTGTGTTTTTTGCCCGGATTCAGCATACATCAAAACAGCATCACTTCCCCGGACATGGCCCCCTTCGGCTCCTGACCCGCGAAGCGGCTCAGTCGTCGAGCCCCACTCCGCCAGGCAGCTGCTGTGCACCCGCCAGTCTCCGCCGAATCCCTTCGGGGTTCGGGCTTCGCTAGGGTCTGATGGCTGAGGTCAACCTCTGGCTTGCTGCGACCGTGCCGGTCACGCCGCCCCGACCGCGACGGTGAGACCGTCGCTTTAAGGCCGCCACGCCGTTCCGCCGTGTCGGGTGTGTGCATCCTGTTCATGCGGTGAGGCCATCCCCCGTGCGTCCTCCCGCGCAGGGCTTGTCATAGCACCGTCGGGTCGTCATCCAAGGGGTGAAATGCACTCCGCCAAAACTTTTTGCAGGCAAAAACTTTTGTCTGCGCCCCTTTCCTTCCTCCCTTCGCCGTCGCTCCTTTGCCCTTTGCCGCGAGAGAACTCACCAGGGAGATGGACAACCATCCCCACAGGAGAAAACCAGGATGCACACACAAAACGTCAACGTCAAAACCGCCGCTCAAGAATCTTCCAGGAAGATGGGTGGCAAACCTCAGTCATACACCCTTCTCGTCGCTGAGAACGAAAAAAACTCAACGGATGAGGCAGATGTTATGGAGTTCCGCACCCTCGCGGCGCTGAAAAAAATGCGCAGAAGCTGCCCTGAGAAAATGAAAGGCCAGTATTTCTACGCCCTCAGCAGCGGCGTGGATAAACAGTTCCGCCATATCCACGTCGTGGAAGCGGATCACTTCAAACAGTTTGTGCGCCTGATTGAACGCTCAGGCATCGCGATTTAAGACGGTTTCCGGCCAGAGAAATTACAAAGGAGAAATGATGATCACGTACATCACTGACCAGCGATCAGGAGAAACCAATATTCTCGACGGACTCGAGCTGGCCTCGCTGGAAGTCCGCGATCTTGCTGGAAATACACTGCTGAATGTTGATGCACCGCATGGGGGATGGACGCATGAGAGTTTGAGTTCTGTTCAGCCACATGCGGCCACCGGGGGCGCTGATGTTTACCTGAATGGTAACTGGATTGGCTCCACTGAAGTTTGAAAATTGAATACGCCCGGCATTCATGAATGTCGGGGAATATTCGGATAAGAGGAACAAAACATGTCGACAAAGACAGCAAAGAACACATCACCAATGGCCCCCGTGCGTTGCCTGGTAACTCAGGCGGCGGCGCTGGAAGTGCAGAACACCAGTTACCGGCGTCCTTGGGTGGCAATTACACAAGCCCGTTATGTCGATCAGCTGGAAGTTTTGCCCCCTATGGACTGGTGCCGTGGGTATGGCGGGGAGTCGTTTAAATCAATGGAGTTTACGGGCGGGGATGTGACGGCGATTTTTGCGCGTTTTGAAGGCCGTTTCTTTGAGTGCCACGACCTGCACACCCTGACACACAGGGAACTGATCGGGGAGGTGATCACACGTTTCTGTCTGGATAAAAACCTGAATAACACGCATTAAAAAAGCGGGGTTGCCCCCGCTTTCTCAACGCCGGATAGCCGCAGCAACGGTGAACCGGCAATCACAACCAAAGTAAGGAGATTGATCGTGAAATTTGACCCGCAAACTGTAGAACAGGCGGAGGCATTTGTAAATGCCCTGCGTGCCGGAAAACGTGCGCGTGTGCCCGCGCTGCTCTTCTCGCAGTGGCAGCAGTTTTTGTCCGTGGTAAATGCCCGGACGGGCTACGCCGCTGACGCTGACTGCGGCCTTGGTATCAGCGTCTATCCGGCACTTGGACTGGCATAACAGGAGACGGCCGCCCACGGGCGGCCGGTAAGGAAATACGATGTCACAACTGAGTTTAGAATCCCTGTTCCTGTCTGATCTGCCCGACCCGCAACCTGCGCCGTCATCGCCTGTACAGATGCTGACCGCCGCTGAGGCGCGTAAGCAGTTCGCCAGCGTGTTCCGGCATACCGCGCCGTATATGCGCCGTTCCGAAGTTTTCCGCGATTTTATTACGCTTGCCGCCAGCGATCTGGATATGGCGCGTATCCGTTCGCCGGAAAATATCGAAAACAGCCGTCGCATTTATGGCCGGTATAAACCTGACGATATTGACGCCATGAAACAGCTTTTCAGCCTGTTGGTTGAGGGGCTGGCGGGTGAATTTCATGATTTTCTCGGCACCCTGTATATGGAGCAGGATCTGGGCGCGGACGAGATGGGGCAGTATTTTTCACCGTCCAGCATCTCCCGCCTGATGGCCGGATTACTCATGCCAGGTGCGGTGGAGACAATTAAGCGTGAGGGGTGGATGACGCTCGATGAGCCAGCCTGCGGCAGCGCCGGAATGGTGATCGCTTTTGCTTACTGGATGGCTGAGAAGGGGCTGAACCCGTCAGAACAGCTCTACGCCACCTGTACCGATATCGATCCGATGGTGTCTGATATGGCGTTTATCCAGCTGGCGCTGCTGGGCATTCCGGCGAAAGTGGTGACCGGTAATACGATCACCCTCCAGGTCAGCCGCGTGCGCTATACGCCCGTTCATTACTTCAGTGACTGGCCGGAAAGAATGGCGTTCCGAAAGCGTTTTGAAGCGATGCGAAACTTTATGGCCACCGTGGCCGCCTGACCGATAATGCGGCAGGGCCGACCTGCCGCGAGGAGACAACGATGACAGGTAATACACAGAACGCGGTTCCGGCGACCGTGCTGGAAGTGATGGCCGGACACCTGAGCGGCCAGCCCGCGCCGGTTAACATCCGCAGCACCGACGATCACGCCGCGCTGGCGGCAGAGGCACTCTGGTCATTTGCCCGTAAAACCGGCCTGAACAGGGAAAGCGAAACCGTGGAAACCGTCATTACGGATTTTCTGGCCAACCTGCTGCATCTCTGTGAACAGTGTGATCCGCAGGGGGCGGCAATTGACTGGTTTAACGCCATGCTGGGAACGGCCATCATGCACTATGAGCAGGAAAATGGCGGTGAAGGGGAAGAACCTCTCTGATCCAGAGGGTGCGCCCCGGTGCCGGTCATCGGGGCAACCGCAAAAACCGCTATCCCCTCCGGGGAACGGGGAGGGCGAAAGCGCCTCCGGCGCGCCCGCTTTTCCCCGCTGTCGTGCATATCCTTTTTCCCGTACTCCGTCTGAGTCGCTTCATTATCGTCTTCCTGACGGTGTTATCTCCTGTCCTGCTGATTGTCATTCCTGTCGATATCCTGGTGCTGACCATAACCCGAAAAACGGGCAGGGCGATGGCCCCCTTCGGCTCCTGACCCGCGTTGCGGTTCAGTCGTCGAGCCCCACTCCGCCAGGCAGCTGCTTCGCACCGGCCAGTCTCCGCCGAATCCCTTCGGGGTTCGGGCTTCGCTAGGGTCTGATGGCTGAGGTCAAACCCTGGCTTGCTGCGACCGTACCGGTCACGCCGCCCTGACCGCGACGGAGAAGCCGTCGCTTTAAGGCCGCCACGCCGTTCCGCCGTGTCGGGTGTGTGCATCCTGTCCGTCCGGTGAGGCCATCCCCCGTGTGTCCTTACGCGGAGGGCTTGTCGTAGCACCGTCGGGTCGTCATCCAAGGGGTGAAATACACGCCGCCAAAACTTTTTGCGAAAGACCGCAAAAACTGTTGTCTGCGCCCCTTTCCTTCCTCCCTTCGCCGTCGCTCCTTTGCCCTTTGCCGCGAAAGAACTCACCAGGGAGATGGACACCCATCACCACAGGAGAAAACCAGGATGCACACACGAAACGTCAACGTCAGAACCGCCGCTCACGAATCTTCCAGGAAGATAGGGGAAAACCCGGTCATGGGTCTGACGTATGAGCAGGCTGCCGATTTGTTTTCCTGGGTGGTTAACGCCGCGAAAGGGGAGCCACAGCCCGCCATTTTTAACGTCCCCGCTGAAAGCGTGGAGCTGAGTTTTATGTATGAAGACGCCCCGGATTATTTTTCGGTGTGGCTTTTAAACGGTTATCCGGTCGCTGCCGGTGTGCCGTCAGAACATTATTTCCGTGTCATTACCGCTTTAATTAACTTTTCTCAGGAGTAAATATTATGGTCAGTTTTGCAAGCCGTTATCGTGTCCCGACCTCTATTCGCCAGAATCGCCCGCTGACAAACGATGAATTACAACGCATTGTCCCGAGCGCGTTTTCTGAAGATAAACACGATTCACGCTCAGAGCGTTATACCTATATTCCGACCATTGTGCTCCTGGATCGTTTACGCGACGAAGGTTTCCAGCCCTATTATGCAACCCAGTCCCGTACCCGTGATATTGAAAAACGCGACTTTACGAAACATATGCTGCGTTTGCGTCGTCACGATCAACTTGACGGAAAAGAAGTGCCGGAAATTATTCTGCTGAACAGTCACGACGGTTCAAGCAGTTATAAAATGATCCCGGGCATGTTCCGCCAGATTTGTACTAATGGTCTGGTCGCCTGGAAAAATTTCGGTGAAATCAGCGTGCCTCACAAAGGGGATATTGTGGAACAGGTCATCGAGGGCGCTTATACCGTACTGAAAACATTTGATGCGGTAACGGAAAATATCGACATGATGAAAGGCATTCAGCTGAGTGAGCCTGAACAACGTTTGTTGAGTACGGTTGCCCTGGATTTTAAATATGACGGGAAAAAACCACCAGTGACCCCCGACCAGGTATTACAGTCCCGCCGCTGGGAAGATAAAAGCCCGGATTTATGGACCACCTTTAACCGTATTCAGGAGAATGTTATCAAAGGCGGGATTAGCGGCAGAACGGCAAAAGGCCAGCGCACCCGAACACGCGAAGTCACAGGAATCGACGGGGATATTAAATTAAACCAGGCATTGTGGAAAATGGCCGAAGAATTCGCAAAACTGAAAGCCTGAAATTAAGCCGCTCTGATGAGCGGCTTTTTATTGCACAGAATTCATCGCGGCGGTTTCTGATGCCGGTCCGGTTCGATCATTTTCTCCGTTCTGGGGGGATCGTTGCGCGAGAAGCGTTTTTCTGGCCAGCAACACGCGATATATATTCTTAATATCTTCCGCATAGGCCTTGCGCCGGGTGATGAGCTTTTTGCTCGGTCCGGTATTATATATCCCCACGCTGTCCCAGTTTTTCCCGTATGACCTGAAGTTGTGCGCCAGCACCCATGCGCCGGTATAAACACAAATACACGGATCTTTCAGCAGACGTTCGCGCGTAATATTAAAGTTTTTAAGCTTGCCATAATGCGAGCTGTTCACCTGCATTCCGCAGACATCTTCCGTTCCGTCGCGATTCGAACCATTGATCGCCGCTGCTTTGAGTTTGCTTTCCTTAATTGAAATTGACATGAGCAGGAGGGGATCAATACGGTAATCGTGCCCGGCCTGGTCAAAGCACATCTGTGGAGCGGCTCCGGCTGAAAATGAAAGCACCAGGAGCGCAGCAGGGAATACAGTTATTTTCATTATTCTGCCTTTTAGGGAGATATAAGCCTCACTGAGAGGGCGCATAAAAAATACCCCGCCAGATCATCCAAATCAAGTTAATTCCCTACAAACGCGCGGAAGCGCTTTAAATCATGCGTTTACAGTCAGGCCGAAATAAACAAGTCAGACCAGGCGCAGGTATTTCAGAGCCGCTCTTTACTCACCACTTAAAACATCACACCCCACGCAAGACTTCGTCTTGCAGATTTTACCTTTTAAATCAGTGGTTAAATGAAAAATTATTCCGGGATTTTCAGGTATGATGGAGAAAGGTGTGTTAATCCCCACACATTGCAGTGCTGGATTAACACACCTTGCAGTGCCGGATGCAGCACTGCAAGGTGTGGGGATTGTGTGTACTGAATAATTAGAGTAATTTAAAAACAGACGGTGCCGGATGCACACACCTCATAGTGCTGCATCCACACACATCACAGTGCCGGAATAGCACACCTGATAGTGCCGGATTAACACACCTTTTCTCTGTGTTTACACGGTGTGGCTCAGTTGAAAAATATAAGATTACCGAGAAAATTGCATCTGACAGTGCTGCATCCGGCACTGTATGAAAACGACAGGAAAATATCATGCCGCGTAAGAACATCTACTTCAAAGATAAAATAGACAGAGAAATACAGGATATTCTTGAAATAGAGATACAAAAGGGTGCCACCACGTCAGACATGAATTACTCGTCTATTGTGAATGAGCTGGTCAGGCTTGGCCTGATGGTCTACAAATCAAAGGAAGAGGGCTCCACTTTCGACCTGGATGGATTCAGACGTGACCTGATTAAGAAAGTCTCAGGCTCTCGGGAAGGAATGATGATTTTAACCGCGCTGGTTTCGGAAATATATGTCACGCTCAAAGGCCCTCAAGCAGGCGTGGCACTTGATGACCTGATTAATAATAATATCAGCGCCATTAATGTTGCTGAAGATAACGCTGAAAGACAACACTTCCTGATGGACTGAATACACAGGTTCTGGCCGGACCTCCCCGGCCACAGTCGATCACTGCGGGCTGCTTTTCTCCCACGGCAGCTCGTCTTTTTCAGCCTGGGTTATTTTCTCTTTTAAGAAAATCTCAAACTCCATACACAGCACTTTCAGTGCCTGACCATCCTCGTTCTGGTCCAGTATCCGCTCAGTGAAATAACCCAGCGTATTCATCAACCTTGTCAGCATTTCATCATTCAGGCTGCGTTTATGCACCCTGGCCATAGTGCGTATTTCTTCAGCCAGATTATCCGGAATACGCATGCTGTAGCCCGTTGTTTTCCCCGGAAGTAAAACTCTCTCACCCTCGCGCCACATCCATAGCTGCTCAGCATGGTCGTCCTGAATAATGTCATCAGGACTCTGAGCATGACCTCCATCAAGCAACTGACCCAGCCACGTTTCGAATTTAACCGCCAGTGAAATGAGCCGCTCGCCCTCTACTGTTTTAAGGGGTCGGTTCCGGCTGAGGGCGAAATGACACCCTAAGCTTTCGGTTCCTTGGGCCAAAGATATTCGCCAGTCAGTA
>NZ_WLVC01000006.1:0-216107 GCF_016859735.1 Lelliottia sp. RWM.1
TCGGCCCAGATCCGCGAAATTTTAATCAGCGAGTCAGCTTGGGAAGAAATGACCTGCTTATTCGCACCTTCCTTAGCAAAGCAGGTAAACAATTTGCCACCTTCAACGCAAGAAACGGTTAATCCATCAAACTGACGGGTTTCAATGTTTACACTCAGGTCAATACCACGTTTGAGCATCAACTCTGTGAGCAAATCTTCTTCACTACGGCCTTCAAGGATTGGGCTTACATAGGCATCAAGTTGTTGTGAAAGGCTTTCCGCTGTTGCTTCCCACGGACGGATATTAGATGTATCGAGTTTGAAAACACGAAAACCAACGTCACCTTTCCACTCTGGATTGTCTTCACGAACCTTTTTACCCGCGCGGCGGAGGCGTTCTTTGGTTAGTTCTGATATTGTATGGTATTTTTCATCATCTATTTTTTCAGGTAATTGCACAGCAATATATCGGCGTGAACCACTGTCAGCAATATTTTTATTCAAAGTTGCGTGAGCCGTGGTACCTGACCCAGCGAAAAAATCTAGGATAATACTATTTTTATCATTGGTTGTTGCTAAATGTAATATTCTATCTAATAATCTCAATGGTTTAGGCGTGTCAAAGAATACAGATTCTCCCTCCATGAGTTTTTTTAGTTCCTGTTTGGCCTCTTGATTATGGCCACATTCTTTATATGACCACCATGTTGTAGGAACAACACCATCTTGGACCTCAGTCAGGAATCTTTTGATTGATGGAACATTATTACCATTTTCTCCAAACCAAATTTTATTTTCTTTACACAATTCTGCAAAACGTTTTTCAGAAACCTGCCAGCATCTACTGGCGGGAGGAGTTACAATACGTCCTGATGGTGTGGTAATTGAGTAATCATTAGCCTTGGAATAAGTTTTGACTGATAAATCTACAGACTTCCAAACTCCACGAGGGTCATTGTCGGGGTTTTTATACGCTGCATTTTGTTCGTCTGATCTTGGTAGAAAATCTATGTTCCAACCATTTGAATCATTTTTTGAATTCTTCCGTTGCTTTGCATATACTAAAATATGATCATGCATATCACTAAAATATGTGGCATCATTTTGTGGTGAGTATTTTTTTTGCCATACAATATTAGCAACAAAGTTCTCTTCACCAAAGATTTCCGAGCAAACTTTTTTTAAATTATCAACTTCAGCATCATCAATGGAAATGAAAATAACCCCATCTTCTTTCAACAAGTTTCTTGCAAGTTTTAAACGTGGGTAAATCATATTTAACCAATCAGTATGGTAACGTCCACTGGTTTCTGTATTTGTGCTTAAACGTGCTCCGTCTTCTGTCTGTCCAGTAATTTCAAGATAATTTTTCATATTATCTTGGAAGTTATCAGGATAAACAAAATCTTTCCCGGTGTTGTAAGGAGGATCAATATATATAAGCTTAACTTTTCCAGTGTAGCTTTTTTGAAGAAGCTTCAATACTTCAAGGTTATCACCCTCGATCATGAGGTTCTTGGTGTTATCCCAATCAACGCTTTCATCTTTACATGGGCGTAAGGTTCCACGGGAAGGGGTAAGAGCAAGCTGACGAGCCTGACGCTTACCATGCCAGTTCAGGCCATAGCGTTCTTCTTTGTCGTCTACATTCTCACCCAAAAGCTGCTTTAAAACCTCAAAATCAACACTGTCTTCATTAAAAGCTTCAGGAAACAATGATTTAAGCTTGGTGATGTTATCAGCAGTGATATTCATTGATTGCAGTTCGGGCATTTCAGGCGAAAGTTTGTTCATTGACCATTCCACGTATCTGTATCAGGTTACTGTGTGATGGGGGATATTTTACGGTAAATAGTGCATTTCATCAATGAACAGCGTGCTACAGATTTCTTTTTAAATCATTATGTTAATGCTTTTATTGAATGTTCTGTCCTCGTGTTAGTACAATTAGCTTTTCTGCGTCTACCAAACATTATCAGGATGTGATGATGGCTAAACTGAACAAGAAACAACTTGCTTTACTCAAAGAAATACCTGCCGATCAACTCATGCAAATAATTTGTGATATTGCAGAGGATAATGGTCAGGCAAAATCCTTTATTATTAATAAATATCTGTTAACTCCAGAAGAATCACTGAAAAAGGCTGAGGCTGAATACAAAAGGGTAATTAAAACAAAACGCTTTTATGATTATTATGAAGCAGCGGTTTTTTTTGAGGGGCTATACAGGAATGTCATATTTCCACTTGAAAAGACGGTATCAACGCTGCCTGAAAAAACCGAGGCGTTTTGCCATGATTTACTGCTCTCATTTGATAAAATCAGCGAAATTGCTGATACATCAGATGGATCATGGATGGACTATTATAATGGTGCTGTCGAAATATGGTTAAAATCCCTGTCCCTACAAAAAGACAAAAGCATTGATGTTATAGCGGATAAAATAATTTCCGTACTTAAAGGTGATGTGTATTTTAACTTTGATATTTTTGATAAGTATAAAAAAGAACTGGGATACAATGTTATTCGTGTTTTAAGGGAAAGTCTTCTTAAGACAGGTGATGTCAATGGTGCTGTTGAGTTAAGTCTGTATATCAGGGATGTTGATTTCATCAGGCAATGCTTTGAGAAAAGAAAACTGAACCAGCCAGAATACATCATTAAGTTTGCTGAGTTGCTGGTTGATGAACTGTGCACTGAGGAAGCCATTCAGGTTCTCAATAAAATCAAAGAAGATAAATCAGTTGATCAGGCAGGGCTTCGTGATAAATGGACTGAGGTGTTGGCTCTGGCGTTGATTGAAGAAGGCGAGATTCAGCAGGCAAAAACAATTTGTATAGACGGATTTAAGAACAGGTGTGATGTTATTTTTTATAATATCTATAATCGGGTAGATAAAAATAATGACTCACTGGATTTGTTCTCTGGCATAGCAAAGAAAAAAGGCTTTCCGTTTGTTATTCTTTTCTTGTCCGGGACAGATAGTTATGGAAAACTTGATTCTGAAGTCATGAATGCGAGTGAAAATGAAATCGCAGAGATGATGTCTTTATTACGCGGTTCTTTTGTTCGTACCTTATCGAGTGAACTTTACAGGCATGGTTATGCATGTTCTGCAACTTTGCTCCGTAGAGTGCTGGCAGAGGACAGTATCAGTCGTTCTCAGAGTAAATACTACACCTATGCAGCATCTGATATGAAAAAAAGCATTGATTACAGTAAAGATATTACATGGACTGAAAAAATCCCTTCTACAGAAGAGTATTTAAAATCCCTGTTTATTGAGCACAAAAGAAAATACGCACTCTGGGAAATAATGCTGGAAAAAATCGCTGGTTTAGTGATAGAGAAAGATTCAGTATCATATTCAGCATAGAGTGTAATTAAGCATGAAGTTGAAAGGCCGCGAACGGCCTTTCCCTTTATTTATTTGAAGCAAACTCAAACGGCCTGACCATATGATTGCTGTTAGCATCAAGGAAATCGGCCCACCACTGAAGCATCAGACGGCGTTGATCAAGGTGTTTAGCCTTGTGGGTATAAGCTGCCCGGACACTGTTGCTTTCCTTATGGCTCATCTGAAGCTCTACAGCGTCTTCTGACCATAGCCCGGACTCAATTAAGGCACTACAGGCCAGAGTGCGGAAACCGTGTCCACAGATGTCCTGCTTCGTGTTATATCCCATATTACGCAGGGCTTTGTTGATGGTGTTTTCACTCATGGGTTTAAACGAGTCATAACAGCCAGTGAAGATTAATCCATCATCATGGCCTTCTTCATAAGTCAGTTGTCGGATCTCTTTTAGTATCCTCATAGCTTGCTTACAAAGGGGAACGAAGTGCTTACGCTTCATTTTGGCACCACGAGTCGAATGTTTGACGTTTTCAATTGCTTCACGCTGTTCGGGTATCACCCATAACTTACTTTTGAAATCAATTTCAGACCAGCGAGCGAAACGCAGCTCACTGGAACGAATGAAAATCATCAGATTGAGCTGTATTGCCAGTATGGTTAACCTGCGGCCTTTGTATTCGGCAATTTTGTTCAGTAGCTGGGGTATTTCTTCCAGCTCAAGTGCAGGGCGGTGTTCAGTTTGTGGTTTCTGAACTGCACCTTCCATATCATAGGCTGGGTTATGGCGTATCAGCTTTTGCTGGACGGCATGACGCAGGATTGCCGTAATGTATTGTTGAATGCGCATGGCAACTTCAAGATAACCAAGTGCCTCAACCTTTTTCACCGGAACCAGCAGATCACCCGTATCCAGTTCGGCAACATCTTTGTCACCGATTACCGGGAAGACATAAGTTTCAAGGCGCTTCCATACGGCATCACCATAATCATCAGACCATTTTGTTTTCGTAGAGAACCACGCTTTGGCTACTGTTCTGAAGGAGCGTGTATTATCACGTTTGGCTTTAAGCTCTTTAACCTCTGCCTGTTTCTTTGCATTAGGGTCAATACCCTGAGCCAGAAGCCTTCTGGCCTCGTCACGGCGTTGTCTTGCGTCAGAAAGAGAAACTGCAGGGTAAACACCAATAGAGAAGAGTTTTTGTTTCCCTTCGAAGCGGTAAGCCATTTGCCAGTATTTCGAACCTTTAGGGGTAACACGAAGGAACATACCAAAGCCATCAGTAAGCTTGTATTCCTTCTCAAGGGGTTTTGCATTTTTTGCTTTAATATCAGTCAGTGACATGAAAACACCCCCTCATTTGTTGGTAAAAGAGAAATCGAACCAGCATTACCAGCATTTTTACCATCAAAATGATATGGCTTCGAGTGGTTTTTAGTGAACGAGGGTGAACGACTGAGAGGGGATAACCAATTGATAGAAATGCAGAAAGCAGACGTTAGTGAACGTCTGCTTCCCTTAAATTGGCTCCTCTGACTGGACTCGAACCAGTGACATACGGATTAACAGTCCGCCGTTCTACCGACTGAACTACAGAGGAATCGTGTGAACGGGGCGCATATTATCGATGCTACCCCGTGATGTCAAAGGCAGAATGCAGAATTCTGATCGTTTGCCGATTTATTCTCCATTTCGGCCATTTGGTACGCATTCTGCGGTTCCTGATTCAGCAATCCCCGATTTCTTGCGGGGATATTTCCACAGCCAGCGGCCACTCACCATACGCCAGTAGAACAGCACACCGCGAACTGCCCAGTCGAGGAACATACCCAGCCAGACGCCGACAACGCCCATCCCAAGCATAATTCCCAGCGTATAGCCTGCCACCACGCGACAACCCCACATGCCCAGCATCGACACCCACATCGCAAACCGGGCGTCACGTGCGCCCTTCAACCCGGCAGGAAGAACCCACGATGCCGCCCAAATCGGCATAAACAGGGCATTCAGCCAGATCAGTATCTTGACCACCTCTTTTACGTCGTCTTCGTGTGTATAGAAGGAGGCCATCAGCCCGGCAAAGGGCGCAGTCCCCCAGGCTATCGCCGTCAACCCTATCGTCGACAGCCAAAATACATGGCGCAACTGGCGTTCTGCCTGGCCTATCTGTCCTTTTCCAAGCCGTTTGCCTGTGATAATCGTCGACGCAGACCCCAGGGCGTTCCCCGGAAGGTTGATGAGCGATGCAATGGAAAAGGCGATAAAGTTACCGGCGATGACATCCGTCCCCATTCCTGCAACGAACATTTGCGTGAGAAGCTTCCCACCGTTAAACAGCACGGACTCGATGCTGGCCGGGATCCCAATCCCCATCACTTCCCAGATAATGGCGAAATTGAGTGGCCGGAAAAAGCTCCTGAAGGTAATGCGCAATGCCGGGTTAAAACCCGCCATCAACACCCCAACAATAGCGAACGCACCGATATAGCGGGAGATTGTCAGCCCAAGACCTGCGCCGACAAACCCCAGCCCATCCCACGAGAAAACGCCGTAAATCAGGATACTGCTGATGATAATGTTCAGAATGTTCATCCCACCGTTAATCAACAGCGGAATTTTGGTGTTCCCTGCCCCACGAAGCGCACCACTACCAATTAAGGCTATCGCCGCCGCCGGATAGCTCAGAACGGTCATCTCCAGATAGGTCAGCGCCAGATCTTTGACTTCATTCGTCGCTTCCCCGGCAACAATATCGATAATTTCTTTACCGAAATAATGGATCACCGCTGCCAGAATGATTGAGAAAATCGTCATGATCATGAGCGATTGTCGGGCTGCTTCGCGCGCCCGTTTGGGGTCGAGTTTGCCTAGGCTGAAAGCAACAACAACCGTGGTCCCGAGATCGATAGCGGCAAAAAACGACATCACTACCATATTAAAGCTGTCGGCCAGCCCGACGCCTGCCATTGCCTCTTTACCGAGCCAGCTTACCAGGAAGGTGCTCAATACCCCCATCAGCAGGACGCAGGTATTCTCCAGAAAAATAGGTACGGCAAGAGGGGTGATTTCACGCCAGAACAAAACACGATAGCTTTTGCGTTTAGCATACCAGGGCGTGCGCATGAGCACCTGGCGTAAGGGGGCGGTGACGTTCAAAAAGAGACCTTAGCGAGAAAGTTGAAACTCCATTTCAAATGATGATGGAGAAAAGCTAATCCTGCAAAGTATTTTCCACAAAAATATGTTTGGAATTACAACAAACTGACGACAGAATCAGCAATCAATCGTATTCATCTAAGATCAGGTTTGACAAAACTTTTTTCGCCGCTAAGATAGGCCTCCAAACCGATTCCTCTGTAGTTCAGTCGGTAGAACGGCGGACTGTTAATCCGTATGTCACTGGTTCGAGTCCAGTCAGAGGAGCCACATTTAAAAAGCCTGCTTTTGAAGCAGGCTTTTTGCTTTTGTGAACACGGTAAATGTGAAACCGCCGCCCTGTTGGCGTTTTGAGTTTTTGCTCTCTCAGCCCTTTGGGAAAAGGCCGAGAAGAGAATATTACGCTACCGGTTAACTCTTCCCATGCCTAAATCTGATAATCGATCGCCACTTCTTCCGGTTCCATCACCTGACGCTTAATTTCATCCACCGATAGTCCCGCATTGCATAACTCGATAAATCGCCACACGTAGTTGCGCTGTAATTGCCCACGCTTCAGGCCCAGCCATACCGTATTCGCATCAAACAGATGCCGTGTATCAAGGCGTACCAGATTGCCTACTTCACGCTCACCACCGGACTGTTCAGCCACAAGACCGATCCCCAGACCGAGCTCCACATAGGTTTTAATGACATCGGAATCCTGCGCACTCAGCACCACATCTGGCGTCAGCCCTTTGCGATTGAAGGCCTCATCAATGCGAGAACGTCCGGTAATCCCCTGACGGTAGGTAATAAGC
The DNA here is from genome assembly GCF_016859735.1 of Lelliottia sp. RWM.1. NCBI lineage: Bacteria > Pseudomonadati > Pseudomonadota > Gammaproteobacteria > Enterobacterales > Enterobacteriaceae > Lelliottia > Lelliottia sp. RWM.1. The sequence goes on from NZ_WLVC01000006.1 coordinate 7,292, forward strand.
GGCCACTTGCTGATCTCTTCAAGCGTAAGAGGAGAAACCTGATGAAGCGGATGGTCAACAGGTAAAAGCAGGCTGTGATACCAACGAAACCAGGGAAATGCCACCAGCAGCGGATCGTTGCTGAGTCGTTCGCTGGCTATTCCGATATCCGCCCCACCGTTTTGCAGCAACACTTCGATTTCCTGCGGTGTTCCCTGAATCAGTTCCAGGCGAACCTCCGGGAATAGCTCACGAAATGCTTTGATGACGGGAGGTAAACTGTACCGTGCCTGAGTATGGGTCGTCGCGATGGTCAACACGCCGGAGGCATCATTGGTGAAGAGATCGGCCAGCCGACGAACATTGCTGGCTTCATTGAGGATCCGCTCGGCAATGGTCAGTAAAGCCTTGCCAGGCTCCGTCATACCAAGCAGGCGCTTGCCGCGACGAATGAATATTTCAATACCAAGCTCTTCTTCCAGCTCACGAATATGGCGGCTCACGCCCGACTGGGAGGTATAAAGCATGTTGGCGACTTCGGTCAGGTTGTAATCCCGCCTTGCCGCCTCACGGATAATTTTAAGTTGCTGGAAATTCACGATTCACTCCGCCGCATCTGATATCGCTCTATTGTTAGAGTCAGCTGAGCCGCAGAACAAATAATAAAAACCAGCATCTTATTCCTTTATGGAATATCAGCTCACCAACTGCAGTTCGCGATTCTCCAGAGAAGGACGGCTAACCAAAGACATCAGGATCTCTTTTACCGCCTGCGCTTGTGGTGACAAAGAGCCGCGAGCGGACATATTCAGCGACAGAGGTAGACTCATGGACGGCGTAGTAATCCGCGCCATCCAGCCATTCGCAGCGCTACTCAGGGAGCGTGCGGCCGATTCAGGCAGAACGGTCACCCCCATTCCGCTGGCAATTGCTGCGGTCAACGTGGAGATGGAATCAATTTCACCGATGATTTTTGCCGTCAGGCGACGCAGCGAGAACGCTTCGTCCACGCGGACACGCACTGCACTGTAATCGCGCGGTAAGAACAAGTTCATTTCAGCCACTGCAGTCAGGTCAATACTCTGGCCCGGACAGTCGCGGGTTCCCACCAGATAAAGATCCTCTTTCAGCAGCGGCTGGCTGCTGATTCCGGCAACCGGGGAACGATCGTAAAGCACCGCCATATCCAGTTGGCCGTTGAGCAATTTTTCATTGAGCACAGAGCCGCTGTTTTCATGTAAATAGACCAGCACTTCAGGGAGCTCTGCACGAACGGCCTGGAGCAATGGCATGGTAATAGAGGATGCTGCAGTTCCCGGGGCCAGCCCGATGGAAACCTGGCCGCTGAGCGTTTGTCCGACGTTATTCACTGCCAGTTGTGCCTGTTCGCACTGGCGCAGGATGGTGCGAGCGTGAGTGTAAAGGATCTTACCGGCTTCGGTTGGCGTGACACCACGTTTAGTACGGATCAACAGTTGCTGATCCAGTTCACCTTCCAGAGTGGCTACCTGCTGGCTCAGCGCAGGCTGCGCGATATGCAACACTTCAGCCGCCTGGGTCAGGCTGCCGATATCGACGATTTTTACGAAGTATTTCAGTCGTCTTAAGTTCATTTTGCCCCCTGTTCGAAATGCAGTGCCGGTACTGGCGCTAATTGTTAAAGAGGTTTTTGCAATATGAGTGCCAGTTTTCATAAGAGGTCTGATATGTCCGCTAACCGCCTGAAAATAAGGAAATCTAATCATCAATACGGGTTTCATTACCGAAACAGCGGTTTATGATCTGCCCCATAAGGGGTACTTGCGCACTAAAACAGTGCAATTCGTTGTGAAAAACACCACTTTGCTGATTTTGTCAGCAAACGATCAAAGCGGGGTGATCCACCCTTTGACAAGCGCAACTGACGTCGCTAATATTCGCCCCGTTCACACGATTCCTCTGTAGTTCAGTCGGTAGAACGGCGGACTGTTAATCCGTATGTCACTGGTTCGAGTCCAGTCAGAGGAGCCAAATTTGAAAAGCCTGCTTTTAAAGCAGGCTTTTTGCTTTCTACCGCTTAATCCCTGAACTCACACGTACAACCGCAATAACTCAGCGTATTCTGCCCGTTGCCAACCTTACCATCACGCCGTATGTTGAATGCTTTTCCCGTCCACCCGGCTTTAGTGTGTTAAAGGTAAGAATATGAAACCTCTGTTTGTCTACGGTACGCTGCGTCCCGGTCAATCCAATGCCTATATTCTCGACAACATTGGCGGAGAATGGTTACCTGGCTATGTTACGGGAACATTTTACGAGAGTGGCTGGGGGCCAGCCGAAGGTTTCCCCGGAATAGTGCTGGATAAAGGCAACGCTCGTGTCGAGGGGTATCTGTTTCTATCCGACAATCTCAGCGCCCATTGGCCAATGCTGGATGAATTCGAAGAGGGTTATGACCGCGTTGAGGTCGATGTGATGCTCGCGGATGGGACACAGGTTGTTGCATGGATTTATCAGCTACAGGCCCTGGCGGATCGATAACCGCCGAAGACCTGTTGCGCCAACCCGATAGTGCAGTGGTCATTCGGTTTAAGGGCTACTCATTGCCCCATTGATTCAGAAACATCGCGATCTCATCAATGCGCTGCTCATCGATTCCGGCTTCATCAGCCATGTCTTTCTGCGCCTCCTCACTGATCTCTTCGTTGTTCATTAAACGGGTAAGCAGTAGCTGGAAATAGAGCGCCAGAGGATCACGTTCTGACTCGCTAACCGGCTTTGCGCACTCCGTCGCATACTCATCTGCGATGTCATAATATTTCAGTGGTACGTTATTGTTCATTAATTAACCCTCAGGGTGAATGCCAGCATTATTCGCCTGGATAATAGCACTCCTGATGTGTTTTTTCTGTCATCCCGGCAAGGACCGGTAAATATCCTGCTCACGGCGTGACAGTTATGCCTTTACCTGACGTACCGCCGGATTAGCCAGTAGGACGAAAATTCGTTATTATCCGCACCCACTCCCCCTTCAGGCAGCCTGATGTCTACGATTTTAGATACCTTTATTGCCCCACCCTGTCATGACAAGATAGAGACACTCTATCAGGACGATCATCTGGTGCTTATCAATAAGCCCGCCGGGTTGCTTAGCCTCTCCGGGAAAAATCCACAAAATCTCGACTCGGTACATCATCGGCTGGTTAAAATCTTCCCCGGTTGTACACTGGTTCATCGCCTTGATTTCGGGACGTCCGGGCTGATGGTCATTGCCAGAAATAAAGCCATCAATGCCATTCTCTGCCAGCAATTCAGCCAACGGACCGTCACTAAAGTATACAGCGCCCTGCTCTGCGGGCATCTGGATGACGATGAAGGAGTGATAGATGCGGCCATTGCCAAAGATCCGGCGCTTTTTCCGTTGATGTCGATTTGCGCTATCCACGGCAAGCCAGCCCGCTCTCGCTTCCGAGTCGTTGAACGCTTTTACCGTGAACAGGACGATGGTACGTTACTGCCGTTAACGCGGGTACAACTCACCCCGGAAACCGGACGCACCCATCAGCTCCGTATCCACTGCCAGAAATTAGGTCATCCTATTCTGGGCTGCGACCTGTATGGTGGTCGTCTGCTTCCTGGCACGGAAAACACGCCGCGACTGATGCTACACGCCAGCGAGCTGCATTTTGTCCATCCGGTCAGCCAGGAGTGGATCACCGCCCATCATCCCAGCCCGTTTTGAGGGTAAACCTGTTGTGACCAGGCTTACAGCATTCTCAGCCAGACGACAGCGACTGCCTCTCGTCCATTGAGGCCTGGCAATACAGGCATAAAGATGTTGATCACTTTTTCCTGAACAGAGCCGTAAATGCTGCCGCTAACACCCCGATCAAGGGCATGGATATCGCACCCGATAAGAAATTATGGTGATCAATTTGCTGTTCCTTGCGGATATCAGCAAAGCGGGCAAGCGCGTCTTTTTCATCAGCGGCGTTGACCTCTTCAAATTGTTTTTCATAACCCTGTTCAGTCAGCTGAAAAGCACCATCGGCGGCAGATCTTTCCAGCGCAATAATTTGCTGACCTTTTTTAAAAAAGCAGTACTCTGGTATTTGGTACTCCTTGTAATGGAGAGAGTCACTATAAAATATATCTGGTCTTATTTAATTTCGTACACCGCTATCTAATCTCCCCCCCTGATCCAGTAGGTATATTGCTCAAATCAACGCAGTCATACATCAGAACCTATTAAAGATTGATACCCTGCGACCGATATATTTCATGCTCCAGGCAGGGAGTCATGCCACGCAATCAGGAACAAAAAACGGGACAGACGGCTAGGATCTACGCAACTCGCTAAAATATTGACAAAAGGAAATGCAGATATGATCACCCCATTAAGCAATACACATCATTCCAGTCGTCATACTGTTGATACTTGGCGTACAGCACCTAAGCCTGTCTCGTTAATCAATTCTGATAATACAACTGATACGGTGGATAACCTGCCCCCAAAAGACGCCGCGTTTTCCTCTCTGGCTTATCAATTAAGTGACAGCGCAAACCGGGCGGACACAGCATATGCAGTTCTGACCAGGGAAGAGCTCGGTGAACAAGCATCCACTTTGCTTAAGAAAATCACCGGGACAACTTATGACGCCAGCCGGGCCGCTCGTCACGCCGAAACGCCTGATTCGTCTGATCCCGAACGTGTAGCCAGAGCTGCGGAAGCGACAGCGTTTGTTAGCGGAAATGGGAAAAATCCATTTGCCGGTCTTTCACGAGAAAGTCTTGCCCTCATTACCTATGATGACAGTGGACTCTACACCACGAATGAAAGAAGAGCGGCATGGGAAGAGTCATATGATCAGGAGTATTCATGGCGAAAAGAGGTGGTCGCTCAAGCGATGGCGGAATATGACAGCAGTGGGAAATTGACTGATTTTTTCAGTTCAGTGCTAAAACACTATGAAACACTCCCGGCGATTGAACAAGCACAGTATCCGGACAACTACGCCGCGAAACTGCAGAAATGGATTGATCTCGATTACAACTATTTTAGTAATACCGTAGAAGGTAAAGGAACGTCGGAAGATATTATTTCACTCCAGGAAAGTCTGAACGTACTGAAACACTGAAAAATACGTCAGGGTATGCAGAAACAAGCTGGCTCAATCATCACCCTGAATCCCGGCGATACAAAAAAGGCTCCCTGTTGCCAGAGAGCCCTTTCAACGTTTAGCGGCGATTATTCGCTTTTTGCTTCACCGTTTTTGATTTCGCCCATCACTTTCAGCTTTTTGGAGATGTCACGACGTTCTTTGGACAGCTCAGCATTTTTGATGATGTAGTCGTCAACGCGATCTTCGTAATCGCTCTTCATGCTGGCGATGATGCCCTGGATGGCTTCAACACTCATACCTGGCTTGATGTAATCGCTCAGGTTATCGAGCAGCAGAACACGTTTCTGGTTGTCACGGATCTTCTTCTCAACGTCCTGGATTTCACGCTGCAGTTTATTTTTGCGGCGGAACAGGCGGACGAATTCCAGAACATCCTGGAACGAAGGCTTGGTAGTTTCCATTTTTACACCCCTGATAATGTGAGATTCGGATTCGTTAAAGCAACCGTTGTAATATTAACCTTACTGACAGCGGTCGCGAATGACAATGGGTATATCGTTTGACGCTATCATAACCCCAATTGGTGCTGAATCGAAGCAGCAGGCGTCACATATGGCGATAGCTGCTTTTTATTTGCGCAACGCCCGGCAAATCAGATGCGATAACAACTCCAGTTGACGAGCCAGTTCCATACTCAGCCAGACATACCCATGAATCGGTGTTTCTGCAACATTGTCGTTCTGCCGCTCGCTAATTAACTGTTTTAACTCAGCAACAATCTCATTCAGACGCTCACTGTTGGCCAGAATCGGCTGGGGATTCCCTTCATACAAGGCATGGGCAATAGTGAGCAACGTTTGCTGCGTCATTTGCTGTGTCTCTTTCAGCGTATGAGCATTGAGCATCAGCAGATGACTGGCTCGCGAAGCCCAGTGCGCATTGATTTGCAATTCCAGCATACAGACGAGATTACGGCTGACGGTCTGAATCGCTTCAAAAATTGATTTCTGGATATGCGTCTCTTTGCTGGCAGGGGTAATCAGGCCACGCATCTTGACCACATCATTAAGGATCTTTTGCAGGTGCTTTTCCAGACGTGGCCTCTCAACCAGATTGGGCGAGAAACCTGCCTGGTAAACACGGTTGAACGACGTGACGTAGTTTGCCATCTGGATACGCCAGTGCAGGAAGGCACGCTGCGGCCAAATGCCCGTGAAAAGCATCGCCAGCAAAGAACCGAGAACCACATCACCGCTTCGCCATAATGCTGTCGTCATGTCACCTGCAGGTGCGCCGACGACGACGGACAAGGTGATGCCAATCAGTAGCGCCTGATAGGGTTTTTTACCCAGCGCAAGCCAACCGCACAGGAACATAGCTCCCGCACACCACATCAACATGACGGGAAACGAAATCAGTTCCAGCTTAAGCGCAATCAAACCTAATGCCGAGCCAAATACCGTTCCACCAATACGCTCGAATGCCCGAGGTACAACGTTTCCCCAAAAAGAGATTGGCCCCATGATCACCACCAGCGTAATCAGTGGCCATGTTCCCTCCGGGACATGCAGCATCCGTACCAGTACAAAGGTCAGAATAAACGCCAGCGCAATGCGACAGCCATGCACAACGCGGTAATGTTGATACAACTTAATTTCAAAAGGCGTTAATGATTTGTCGGGACGCACACCCGCTCTCCAGCTATACGGCAAATCACAATTGTACTGTGTTTTCAGCCGGGCGGATCACACCCGGCTGAAAAACCCTGATTTTACCAGGAAATTAACCCGCTTTATGTTCTACCGCAACATACATCTCAATATCCCAGTAGCCATCAGCGTTACCGTCATTAAGGTAGCGTTCAAAACAGGGTTTTGCGGCGAGTTGATAGTGATGATCTTGCAGCAGAGAATTAAAGAAATTGTACCAGGGTGTGGCGAAATCGAAATTCTCGACGCGAGCGGTAGCAACGGCATAATCGCCAGCGGCGACTTCTGTCATCATCACACCTTCGCTGTTTTCAGGAATAACAAAATCGTCCGGAACCGTCACGGCGGTGTCACATCGTAGCTTTTCCGCTGGCACGACATCAGGGTTGTCGTAGTAAACCGCTACCCATTCCAGCGGCTGAATGTGATGTCCGTCGACCCACATAACCAGTTGTTCGAAACCTTGCTTTACCGTCTGTTCCCACGGCCCAACCAGATGGAAGCCCGCAATTTTACGCTTCTGTTGCTGTCTGACGCTGTAGTCCATACACCCTCCACTTATCACTGTATATATATACAGTTTAAATCAGTTTTTTTACGACCGGCAAATGAGGAGTGTTTATTATGTGAGCAGACTCGCAACCTTGCCAGTCTGCTCGGCAGTAGGAAGGCGGATAGTCAGATTTTGTGGTGCAGATAGTCGCTCAGTCGCGAGAACATACCGCCCTTATCCACCCCTTCCAGCGTGACCAACGGCCAGTGCGCCACAACCTTATCGCGGTCATACAACTGAATTTCCCCGACTCTCTGATGGGCGGCAATTGGGGCTTCAAGCTCTTTTCTATCCAGCACGTATTTGGCCTTTATGTTTGGCACTTCTGCTTTCGGTAATGCGAGCCAGAAATCCTGATCTGTCCCCAGCGTAACCTGCTCTTTATCGCCATACCAGATGCGCTCGGTTCCCACTTGCTTGCCGCTATGCAGGATCTGTACGGTATCGAAATTCTGCTGGCCCCAGTGCAATAATTTACGAGCCTGATCTTCACGTCCTTTCGGGCTATCCGCCCCCATCACCACGGCAATCAGACGACGCTGGCCATCAACCGCTGAAGCAATCAGATTAAAGCCCGCGCCTGAGGTGTGGCCCGTTTTAAGACCATCGACATTCATCGTTTTGTCCCACAACAGACCATTGCGGTTCTGCTGGGTTATCCCATTCCAGGTCAGGCTCTTTTCACTGTACATGTGGTAAAACTCAGGCTCTCCGTGAATGATTGCCCGTGAAAGCACTGCCAGGTCATAGGCAGAACTGTGCTGCCCCGGCGCATCAAGGCCGTGTACCGTTTCAAAGTGCGTATCTCGCAGATTCAGCTTCTGAACATAATCATTCATCATGTTGACGAACTGCGGCTGCCCTCCGGCTACATGATCGGCTAACGCCACACACGCATCGTTACCGGAATCCACAATCAGACCACGGCTCAGATCGCGCACCGACACACGATCGCCGGGTTTCAGGAACATCAGGGAAGAACCGTCAAATACCGGGTTACCTTTTGCCCAGGCGTCACGGCCAACGGTAACAATATCGTCCGGGGTAATACGATGGCTATCAATAGCGCGATCGACAACATATCCCGTCATTAGCTTGGTAAGGCTCGCCGGATTGCGTTGTTGATGCTCGTTGCCCGCAGTCAGGATTTGACCTGTGGTGTAATCCATCAGCACCCACGCCCCCGCCTGAATAGCAGGCGGCTGCGGTGAAAAATCCAGGGGTTCGACAGCCAGTGCAGATGAGATACTCGAAGCGAGTAAAGAAACAGCAATAAACAGACGGCGTTTCAACGGTATATCCTCAGGTCATTTAAAATCGTTGACCTTTTTACGGGACTTCTGATGTCGTTACCTGCCTTAATTGCAAAAAAATGTGACAAAGAGCGTGTTTTTATCTGAAGACGCCTCGCAAATTTCATGCCTGAGGGCGCTTTTTATTCGGTCTACCCGGTGCGATCGTTTACCATAGAGGCGTCACTTTTTAACAGGATGGTATTACTGGTGTCTGACTCCGCCGCGCGCCCAACATTTTTATTCCACGATTATGAAACCTTTGGCACTCACCCGGCACTGGACCGCCCTGCACAGTTTGCTGCCATCCGTACCGACGCTGATTTCAACATCATTGGCGAGCCTGAAGTCTTTTACTGCAAACCCGCAGATGACTACCTGCCACAACCAGGTGCAGTTATGGTTACCGGCATTACGCCGCAAGAAGCGCGCGAAAAAGGCGTCAGCGAAGCCGAGTTTGCGCGCCGCATTCATGACCTGTTTACCGTGCCAAATACCTGCGTAGTGGGCTACAACAACATCCGCTTTGACGATGAAGTGACGCGCAATATTTTTTATCGCAACTTCTACGATCCTTACGCCTGGAGCTGGCAAAACCGTAATTCTCGCTGGGATCTGCTGGACATCATGCGTGCCTGCTACGCCTTGCGACCTGAAGGAATCAACTGGCCGGAAAACGACGACGGATTGCCCAGCTTCAGGCTTGAGCATCTGACGCGCGCCAATGGGATCGAACACGGTAATGCGCACGATGCCATGGCCGACGTTTATGCCACCATCGCGATGGCGAAACGGGTGAAAACAGCCCAGCCGCGCCTGTTTGAGTATCTGTTAAGCCACCGCAGCAAACAGAAACTCACCACGCTGATTGACGTTCCGCAGATGAAACCGCTGGTACATATTTCAGGTATGTTCGGTGCGTGGCGGGGTAACACCAGTTGGGTGGCCCCACTCGCCTGGCATCCTGACAATCGTAATGCCGTCATCATGGTCGATTTAGCGGGTGATATTTCCCCTCTGCTGGAACTCAACAGCGATCAACTCCGCGAGCGGCTTTACACCCCGAAAAGCGAACTGGGAGATGCAGTCGCAGTGCCACTGAAACTGGTGCACATCAACAAATGCCCGGTTCTGGCACAAGCCAATACCCTGCGCCCGGAAGATGCGGACAGACTGGGGATTAACCGTCAACACTGTCTCGATAACCTGAAAGTGCTGCGTGATAACCCGCAAGTGCGAGAAAAAGCGGTGGCTATTTTTGCTGAGGCAGAACCCTTTGTTCCCTCTGAAAACGTGGATGCACAACTTTATAACGGCTTCTTTAGCGACGCTGACCGCGCAGCCATGGCAATTGTTTTGCAAACAGAGCCACGTAATTTACCGGCGCTGGATATCAGCTTTGCCGATAGTCGTATTGAAAAGTTGATGTTCAATTACCGGGCGCGTAATTATCCCGGTACGCTCGATGAAGCAGAACAAGAACGGTGGTTGCAGCATCGCCGGAACGTCTTTACTCCGGAGTTTTTGCACCGTTATGCCGAAGAACTGGAAATGCTCTACACACAGTATGAAGGGAATGCGGAAAAGCAGACGCTGCTGAAAGCCCTGTATCAGTATGCTCAGGAAATTGTGTAAACCATTTAGGCATAAAAAAACCGGAGACGTTGTCTCCGGTTTTTTTTACTGCGCTTGTTACTGCGCGATATCTTCGTACTGAGGAACCGGGTTACGGAAGCTCTTCGTGACACAAGCCAGATACACCAGGCCAATAGCGCCCCAGATAAGACCCAGAATCATGGAGCTTTCTTCCAGGTTAATCCACAACGCACCAACCGTCAGAGCCCCACATACCGGCAACACCAGGTAGTTGAAGTGGTCTTTCAGCGTTTTGTTGCGCTTCTCACGGATCCAGAACTGGGAGATCACAGAGAGGTTAACAAAGGTAAAGGCCACCAGCGCACCAAAGTTAATCAGTGCCGTTGCGGTTACCAGGTCAAACTTAATAGCCAGCAGCGCAATAACACCCACCAGCAACACGTTCCACGCCGGAGTACGCCATTTCGGATGAACGTAACCAAAGAAGCGAGTTGGGAACACGCCATCACGTCCCATCACGTACATCAGACGAGAGACGCCCGCATGTGCCGCCATACCGGATGCCAGAACGGTTACGCTGGAGAAGATCAGCACGCCCCACTGGAAGGTTTTACCCGCAACATACAGCATGATTTCAGGCTGTGATGCATCCGGATCTTTAAAGCGAGAGATATCCGGGAAGTACAGTTGCAGGAAGTAAGATGCGCCGATAAACACCAGACCACCGATAAGCGCCGTCAGGAAGATAGCTTTCGGGATCACGCGTTCAGCATCTTTGGTTTCTTCGGACAGCGAAGAGATACCGTCGAAGCCCAGGAACGAGAAGCACAGAATAGTCGCACCGGTAATCATCGGCACAACGTGTGCGCCTTCAGACCAGAATGGACGCGTACTGGTCAGCGTACCTGCACCTTCACCGTGAGCCACACCATAAATAATCAGGCCAACGATAACCGCTACAATCCCCATCTGCAGAATCACGATCAGGGTATTGAAGTTCGCCACAGTCTTGATGCTGCGCAGGTTAGAGATGGTCATAAAGGCCACCAGTGCGACAACAAAGATCCACGACGGAACAGAAGGCACAAGCGCTTCAAAGTAAATTTTTGCCAGCAGAATGTTGATCATCGGCATGAACAGGTAGTCCAGCAGAGATGACCAGCCCACCATAAAGCCGACAGCCGGGCTAATGGATTTCTGAGCATAAGTGTACGCAGAGCCTGCAGACGGGAAACGGCGAACCAGTTTACCGTAGCTCAACGCCGTAAAGAGAATGGCGACCAGCGCAAAGGCATAAGCCGTCGCAACGTGACCGTCAGTGAGGCCTGAGACGATACCAAACGTATCGAACAGCGTCATCGGCTGCATATAGGCAAGGCCCATCATAACAACCGGAATCAACGTAAGCGTTTTACGTAATTCCACGCGAGAGGTTTTTGGAGTAGCGTTATGCGACATGGTTATTCCCCTTTACGGTGAACACCGCCACGTAAGCAAAAAATTGCCCCATTTTCTGGATTCCTCAGCGACAACAACTGTCGGATTTTAGTAAATATCTATCCGGTACGAAGCCCGGCCTCTTGGTTTTTAGTTTCGTTTCGTACATGCAAAAAAAAATAACCGACGCCTTTTATATCGTCGATTATTCATTTGTTTGCAGCGGCGGCATTTTGCCCTATTCCGGATACAAAAGGCAATAGATTGATAAGGCCATCCACATTTTCTTTTTTCTAACTGACTGATTTATCAACACCTGCCTGAGCATACACAGCAGCAATAGCACTATTTGCTAAAATCTCATCCCGCCACCATGCACTGGCAAGCCCGGCCGTTTGTTCATTCCAGCCAACCCATACTGACTCATTATTACTTTGCGCCATCACCTGTTTTTCAACCAATGCACCAGACTCAATAAACCGCTGAGCTAAATAGCGCGGCAGATAACCGCACCCCAGCCCGCTTATTTGCAGTTCCAGTTTAGTTTTAAAATCGAATACCGTAATGGCTTCCTGGTCGTCCAGCAGTTGTGAAGAAACCGCATATTCCTGACGCGAGCTGTCGCCCACGACAATGGCACGAAAACCTTTCAGGATCCGACGGTTAATCGGCTCCGGCTCATGGGCCAACGGGTGGTGTGGTGCGACGACAAAGACCTGTTCGAGCACACCCAGACGAGCAAAGCCAAAATCACTCAACTGGGGAGGTTCGTGCAGCGCACCGACGATAATATCCGCTCTCCCCTGGGTTAATGCATCCCACGAGCCACCCAGGACGCCATTAATGAAGATCAAACGCGTCACACTATGACGTTGATAAAAAGCTTCGATAAGTGGGGTCAGGAGGGAAAAGGGAAACGTATCATCAACGCCAATCACCAGTTGATTTTCCCATCCCTGGTGAAGTTTAACCGCCTGCTTTTCCAGCTCACGAACCGTATGAAGCACTTCACGCCCTTTCTCCAGCAGCATCTGGCCAGTACGGGTAAAACGCGCACGGTGACCTGAGCGGTCCAGAATCTGGATATTTAAATCGCTTTCAAGTTTATGGACGGTATAACTCAGCGCCGAAGGCGTTTTAAAGAGCTTTGCTGACGCCGCAGCAAAGCTCCCCTCTTTTTCCAGCGCATCGAGAATAATAAGAACATCCAGCAGCGGTTTCATTTTCGCCCCCTGGCGGCGTGCGATCGTCTCCGCTGTGGACATTATTCCATGGGCATCACCAGCGGGTCGGGATACTGATACTCAAATCCCAGTTCATGGCAAATACGATTACCATCAATGAGTTTGCCTTTTCCCTCACCCAGGGCATCACCAAAATAAGGCGGTGTCAAACCAAGCTGGCGTGCCATCAGGGGATAAAAAGTACTGCGTGATGGATGGGAAGGCGCACATATATTATAGATGTGTCCCCCTTTTGGAGCCTGAAGGAGTAACGTAATTGCGCCAATCACATCTTCAAGATGCACAAGATTGACGCCATGCTGTCCATCAGGCGCTGATTTTCCGGCAAAGAAACGCCCGGGATGTCGTCCCGGCCCCACCAGTCCAGCCAGACGCAAAATATCAACCTGAGTGCCAGGAAGATTATGCAACCAGTCTTCCAGTTCCTTGAGAACCCGGCCACTCGCCGTCACCGGATGGCGAGCGGTGCTCTCTTTCACGCTCCCGTCAATATCACCGTATACCGATGTTGAGCTGGTGAAGATAATGCGGGGAATGTGATGTGCCAGCGCACTATCAACGATTTCCTGAACGGCCTGCAGGTAAAACGATTCACCCGGCCCGCTCCGTCGCGCCGGCAGCGTAATGACCAGCGCATCCACGTTCATTAACGCATCCAGATCGTCAGCATCACATACCAGTTCAGGTTCAAGACGCAAGGCGATACTCTCGATGCCGCACATTCGCGCCGCTTCAACACCATCCGTCGTGGTTTTACTTCCGGTGACTTGCCAGCCTTTCGCTGCTAATGACATCGCCAGCGGCATACCTAACCATCCCAGACCGACAATCGCGACCTTTTTCATGCGAGTTCTCCTGACTTTCATACGTCTGTCTTAAGGCTACGCCAGCCCTGCTGAACTGACAATTCATAGCATCAATATGAAATGAATTAATGATCAAAAAAAGCCCTTGCTTTATGTCACACAAGTGGTTTAGGTTAAAAGACATCACATGAATAAGCATTCATCGAGAACATATATGACACGCGTTCAATTTAAACACCACCATCATCACCATCATCCTGACTAGTCTTTCAGGCGATGTGTGCTGGAAGACATTCAGATCTTCCAGTGGTGCGAGAACGCAAGAGAGAGCCCCCGGAAGATCATCTTCCGGGGGCTTTTTTTTGGACCGCGTTCAGACAGTTTAAAACAGGTTAACGAGGAACACAGAATGTTAGATAACGCACGTTTACGCATAGCTATTCAAAAATCAGGCCGTCTGAGCGACGATTCACGCGAACTGCTGGCCCGCTGCGGGATTAAAATCAACCTGCACACCCAGCGTCTGATCGCCCTGGCTGAAAATATGCCCATCGATATTCTGCGTGTACGTGACGACGATATCCCGGGCCTGGTCATGGATGGCGTCGTCGACCTCGGTATCATTGGCGAAAACGTGCTGGAAGAAGAGTTACTGACCCGCCGCGCTCAGGGAGAAGATCCGCGCTATTTCACGCTGCGTCGTCTGGACTTCGGCGGCTGCCGTTTGTCGCTGGCCACGCCGGTGGATGAAGCATGGGATGGTCCGGCAGCCCTGAAGGGTAAACGCATTGCAACCTCCTACCCTCACCTGCTCAAACGTTACCTGGATCAAAAAGGCGTACAGTTTAAATCCTGCTTGCTGAACGGTTCCGTCGAGGTCGCTCCTCGCGCCGGACTGGCAGATGCCATTTGTGACCTGGTATCGACCGGTGCAACGCTTGAAGCCAACGGCCTGCGCGAAGTGGAAGTAATTTACCGCTCCAAAGCCTGTCTTATCCAGCGCGATGGCGAAATGGCCGACGCCAAACAGCAGCTCATCGATAAGTTGCTGACCCGTATTCAGGGTGTAATTCAGGCACGTGAATCCAAATACATCATGATGCACGCACCAACCGAACGTCTCGACGACGTGATTGCTCTGTTGCCGGGTGCGGAGCGCCCAACGATCCTGCCGCTGGCGGGTGACCAGCAGCGCGTGGCAATGCACATGGTCAGCAGCGAGACTCTGTTCTGGGAAACCATGGAAAAACTGAAAGCACTGGGAGCCAGCTCTATTCTGGTGCTGCCAATCGAGAAGATGATGGAGTAACCGCCATGAGCTTTAACACCCTTATCGACTGGAACACCTGTAACGAAGCACAGCAGAAAGCGCTGCTGATGCGCCCGGCGATATCCGCCTCAGAGAGCATAACCCGCACCGTGTCTGACATTCTCGATAACGTCAAAAGCCGGGGTGACGACGCGCTGCGTGAATACAGTGCAAAATTCGATAAAATCGACGTTAGCGTATTAAAAGTGACCGACCAGGAAATCATCGATGCCAGCAATCGTCTGGGGGATGAGATCAAACAGGCCATGGCTGTTGCGGTTAAAAACATTGATACCTTCCACACGGCGCAAAAACTGCAGTCCGTGGATGTGGAAACCCTGCCAGGCGTGCGTTGCCAGCAGGTAACCCGCCCTGTAGCCTCCGTAGGCTTGTATATTCCGGGCGGCTCTGCGCCACTGTTTTCTACCGTATTAATGCTGGCGACACCGGCGCGTATTGCCGGTTGCCAGAAAGTGGTGCTGTGCTCCCCACCACCGATTGCCGATGAAATCCTCTATGCCGCCAAACTGTGCGGAGTGCAGGACGTCTTTAAAGTCGGCGGCGCGCAGGCCATTTCCGCCCTCGCCTTCGGCACTGCGTCAGTTCCTAAAGTGGACAAAATTTTTGGTCCTGGGAATGCGTTTGTCACGGAAGCCAAACGTCAGGTCAGCCAGCGTCTTGATGGCGCAGCCATTGATATGCCTGCCGGGCCGTCGGAAGTTCTGGTCATTGCCGACAGCGGTGCAACACCGGATTTTGTCGCCTCGGATCTGTTATCACAAGCCGAACACGGACCTGACTCGCAGGTTATTTTACTCACGCCAGATGCCGACATGGCAAAACGTGTGGGTGAAGCGGTTGAACGTCAACTTGCCGATCTGCCACGTGCGGATACCGCTCGTCAGGCGTTATCCGCGAGCCGCCTGATTGTGGCACGCGATCTTGACCAGTGTATTGCCATTTCTAACCAGTATGGTCCGGAGCATCTGATCATCCAGACCCGTAACGCACGTGAGTTGGTCGACAACATTACCAGCGCAGGGTCTGTTTTCCTGGGCGACTGGTCACCTGAATCCGCAGGCGATTATGCATCCGGGACAAACCACGTCTTGCCGACATATGGTTATACCTCGACCTGCTCAAGCCTCGGACTCGCGGATTTCCAGAAACGCATGACGGTGCAGGAACTCTCCCGCGAAGGGTTTGCATCACTGGCCTCCACAATTGAAACGCTGGCCGCAGCAGAACGACTGACTGCCCACAAAAACGCTGTGACGCTGCGTGTCGCAGCCCTGAAGGAGCAAGCATGAGCATTGAAGAATTAGCACGCGAAAATGTCCGTCAACTGACTCCATATCAGTCAGCGCGTCGTTTGGGCGGTAACGGTGATGTCTGGCTGAATGCCAACGAATTTCCGACAGCTGTGGAATTTCAACTGTCACAACAAACACTGAACCGTTATCCGGAGTGCCAGCCGAAAGCAGTCATTGCCAATTATGCCCAGTACGCTGGCGTTAAACCTGAGCAAGTGTTGGTCAGTCGTGGGGCCGATGAAGGCATTGAATTACTGATCCGTGCCTTCTGCGAGCCGGGTCAGGATGCAGTGATGTACTGCCAGCCGACGTACGGCATGTACAGTGTGAGTGCCGAGACTTTCGGCGTGGCATGTCGCAACGTGCTGGCACTCGATGACTGGCAGCTCGATCTGAAAGGCATTGCCGAAAATCTTGATGGCGTAAAAGTGGTGTTTGTCTGTAGCCCGAATAACCCGACCGGGCAGATCATCAACCCGCAGGACATTCGCACATTACTGGAGATGACCCGCGGTAAGGCCCTGGTCGTCGCCGACGAGGCCTATATTGAATTTTGCCCGCAGGCGTCGCTGGCGGGCTGGCTTGAAGAGTATCCTCACCTGGTAGTCTTGCGTACGCTGTCAAAAGCTTTTGCTCTTGCGGGCCTGCGTTGTGGCTTCACGCTGGCAAATAAAGAGGTCATCGACCTGCTGATGAAGGTGATTGCCCCGTATCCACTCTCCACGCCGGTTGCAGATATTGCGGCACAGGCACTTGCCCCGCAGGGGATCAGTGCCATGCGGGAACGTGTGGCGCAAATCCTGACTGAACGTCAGTACCTGGTTGATGCGTTGCAAGCGATCCCCTGCGTGGAGCAGGTTTTCGACTCCGAAACCAATTACATCCTGGTGCGCTTTATTGCCTCCAGCACAGTATTTAAATCGCTGTGGGATCAGGGCATTATCTTACGAGACCAAAATAAACAACCTTCATTAAGCGGCTGTTTGCGTATTACTGTAGGCACACGGGCAGAGAGCCAGCGCGTTATTGACGCTCTGAAAGCGGAGAAAGTATGAGTCAGAAGACCCTTTTTATCGATCGCGACGGAACGATTATTTCCGAGCCACCAACGGATTATCAGGTTGATCGCTTCGACAAGCTGGCTTTTGAAGCCGACGTTATTCCCGTGCTGCTCAAATTACAGAAAGCCGGATTTAAGCTGGTCATGATTACCAATCAGGACGGTCTGGGTACTGATAGCTTCCCGCAGGCTGATTTTGACGGCCCGCATAATCTGATGATGCAGATCCTCTCCTCCCAGGGTGTGGAATTTGATGAGGTGCTGATTTGTCCGCATCTTCCGGCAGACAATTGCGACTGTCGGAAGCCAAAGGTGAAACTGGTCGAACGTTATCTGGCAGACACCTTCCTGGACAAAGCCAACAGTTATGTCATTGGGGATCGTGCCACCGACATCACACTGGCCGAAAACATGGGTATTGCAGGCCTGCGTTACAACCGTGCGGATCTCAACTGGGCAATGATTGGCGAGCAACTGACGAAGCGTGACCGCTTCTCACATGTTGAACGCAATACCAAAGAGACACAAATTGACGTGAAAGTCTGGCTCGACCGTGAAGGCGGCAGCAAGATCCACACGGGTGTGGGCTTCTTTGACCACATGCTGGATCAGATTGCCACTCATGGTGGTTTTCGCATGGAAATCGCCGTCAAAGGCGACCTCTATATTGACGATCACCACACCGTGGAAGATACCGGTCTGGCATTAGGCGAAGCGCTGAAACTGGCCCTGGGCGACAAACGCGGAATTAACCGTTTCGGTTTTGTCCTGCCCATGGATGAATGCCTGGCACGCTGTGCGCTGGATATCTCTGGCCGCCCCCACCTGGAATACAAAGCAGATTTCACCTACCAGCGTGTGGGTGACCTCAGTACCGAAATGGTTGAGCATTTCTTCCGTTCGCTTTCCTATACCATGGGCCTGACGCTGCACCTGAAAACCAAAGGCAAAAACGATCACCACCGTGTCGAAAGCCTGTTCAAAGCGTTTGGCCGGACCTTACGTCAGGCAATCCGCGTGGAAGGTGATGCGCTGCCCTCGTCCAAAGGAGTCTTGTGATGAATGTGGTCATTCTGGATACCGGCTGCGCCAACCTGAACTCGGTAAAATCGGCAATTACACGTCATGGCTATGAGCCTGCCGTCAGCCGGGACCCTGACGTGGTGCTGCGCGCAGACAAGCTCTTTTTACCAGGTGTGGGTACGGCGCAGGCCGCAATGGATCAAATCCACGAGCGCGACCTGGCCGAACTGATTAAAGCCTGTACTCAGCCCGTACTCGGGATCTGCCTCGGCATGCAATTGCTGGGTCGTCGCAGCGAAGAGAGTCACGGCGTGAACCTGCTTGGCATCATTGAAGAAGATGTCCCCAAAATGGTTGATCACGGTCTGCCCCTGCCGCACATGGGCTGGAACCGTGTTTATCCAAAAGCCGGTGATCGACTGTTCCGGGGTATTGAGGATGGCGCTTACTTTTACTTCGTACACAGTTACGCCATGCCGGTTAATCCGTACACCATTGCCCAGTGCAACTACGGCGAACCATTCACCGCTGCCGTTCAGAAAGATAATTTCTTCGGCGTGCAGTTTCACCCGGAACGCTCCGGCTCAGCGGGTGCACAACTGCTGAAAAACTTCCTGGAGATGTGATGATTATTCCTGCGTTAGATTTGATTGACGGCACGGTCGTGCGACTCCATCAGGGCGATTATGCCCAACAGCGCGACTACGGTAACGATCCGCTGCCACGCTTGCAGGATTACGCCGCCCAGGGGGCTGAGGTGCTGCACCTGGTTGACCTGACGGGCGCAAAAGACCCGGCTAAACGTCAGATCCCGTTACTCAAAAAGCTTGTGGCCGGTGTGAATGTCCCGGTGCAGGTTGGCGGCGGCGTACGTACAGAAGAGGATGTTGCGGCCCTGCTTGACGCTGGTGTTGCGCGCGTGGTGGTCGGCTCGACTGCCGTAAAAAATCCTGAGCAGGTCAAAGGCTGGTTCCGCCGTTTTGGTGCGGATGCGCTGGTTCTGGCGCTCGATGTTCGCATTGACGAACAAGGCAACAAGCAGGTTGCGGTCAGCGGCTGGCAGGAAAACTCCGGCGTGACGCTGGAAGCGCTCGTGGATATTTATCTCCCCGTTGGCCTGAAGCATGTTCTTTGTACCGATATCTCCCGCGATGGCACGCTGGCGGGTTCTAACGTCTCACTGTATGAAGAAGTTTGTGCTCGCTATCCCCAGGTGGCATTCCAGTCATCCGGTGGCATTGGTGATATTGCCGATGTTGCCGCATTACGAGGGACTGGCGTTCGCGGTGTGATTGTTGGGCGCGCCTTGCTGGAAGGAAAATTTACTGTGACGGAGGCGATTCAATGCTGGCAAAACGGATAATCCCTTGTCTTGATGTACGCGATGGTCAGGTAGTTAAAGGCGTACAGTTCCGTAATCACGAAATTATTGGTGACATTGTCCCACTGGCAAAACGCTATGCTGACGAAGGTGCTGATGAGCTGGTGTTTTACGATATCACGGCCTCCAGTGATGGCCGTGTCGTGGATAAAAGCTGGGTCGCGCGCGTGGCGGAAGTGATCGACATTCCGTTTTGTGTCGCCGGTGGCATTAAGTCTGCAGAAGACGCGGCCAAAATTCTCTCTTTTGGTGCAGATAAAATTTCGATCAACTCCCCTGCGCTGGCGGACCCGACGTTAATTACCCGCCTGGCTGACCGTTTTGGCGTTCAGTGCATTGTGGTTGGTATCGATACATGGTTCGACGCTGCGACAGGCAAATACCACGTTAATCAGTACACCGGCGACGAGAGCCGGACACGCGTGACGCAGTGGGAAACGCTGGACTGGGTGCAGGAAGTACAGAAACGCGGTGCAGGTGAAATTGTTCTGAATATGATGAATCAGGATGGTGTTCGCAACGGTTACGATCTTGAGCAGTTGAGCAAAGTACGTGCCGTTTGCCATGTTCCGCTGATCGCCTCTGGCGGTGCGGGAACGATGGAGCACTTCCTGGAAGCCTTCCGTGACGCTAACGTAGACGGCGCGCTGGCCGCGTCCGTGTTCCACAAGCAGATTATTAATATTGGTGAGTTAAAAACGTACCTGGCAAACCAGGGCGTGGAGATTAGGGTATGTTAACAGAGCAACAACAGGCACAACTGGACTGGGAAAAAACGGACGGATTATTGCCCGTGGTTGTACAGCACGCCGTTTCGGGTGAAGTGCTGATGCTGGGTTACATGAACCAGAATGCGCTGGCAACAACCCTCAGCAGCGGGAAAGTGACCTTTTTCTCGCGCACAAAACAGCGCCTGTGGACCAAAGGCGAAACGTCTGGTCACTTCCTCAACGTCGTAAGCATTACGCCTGACTGCGATAACGATACGCTGTTGATTCTGGCCAACCCCATTGGGCCTACCTGTCACAAAGGCACAAGCAGCTGCTTTGGCGAAGCAAGCCACCAGTGGTTGTTCCTGTATCAACTGGAACAGTTGCTCGCAGAACGCAAAACGGCTGACCCGGCAAGTTCCTATACCGCAAAGCTGTATGCGAGTGGAACCAAGCGTATCGCGCAGAAAGTGGGGGAAGAAGGTGTTGAGACAGCACTGGCGGCGACCGTACGTGATCGGGATGAGTTAACCAATGAAGCCTCTGATCTTATCTACCATCTTCTGGTGCTGTTGCAGGATCAGGAGCTGGATTTAACCACCGTGATTGAGAATCTTCGCAAGCGCCACAAGTAAGCATCACTTCCGTGGGGAGACCAGTGCTCCCCCCTTCCCCAGAATAAAGCAGTTATCATTCCCTCCCGGAGCAGGTATCATCGGCCAACAGATTTGACGTTCTCGAAGAGTACGTTACGAGCTACGTATACTAAACATTGAGGTTGAAGATGAAATTTCTTGTCACCGGCGCGGCCGGCTTTATCGGTTCTCGCGTCTGCGAACGTCTCTTACAGGCGGGACATCAGGTTGTTGGGATGGATAACCTTAATGACTACTACGATGTTAATCTGAAACAGGCCCGACTTGATCTTCTGACATCTGACCATTTTACCTTCCATAAGCTTGATCTTGCCGATCGTGAAGGTATGGCGACGCTCTTTGCCCGCGAGAAATTTGACCGTGTCATTCATTTGGCTGCACAGGCTGGGGTACGTTACTCGCTGGAAAATCCTCACGCGTATGCAGATTCCAACCTGATTGGTCATCTTAACGTTCTGGAAGGTTGCCGCCATAACAAGGTACAACATCTTCTGTATGCCTCTTCCAGTTCGATTTACGGCCTCAACCGTAAAATGCCATTCTCGACGGATGATTCAGTGGACCATCCTGTGTCGCTCTATGCTGCCACCAAAAAAGCAAATGAGCTGATGTCGCACACCTACTCTCACCTTTACGATCTGCCAACCACTGGCCTGCGCTTCTTTACCGTCTATGGGCCATGGGGCCGTCCGGATATGGCACTGTTTAAGTTCACTAAGGCGATGATCGAAGGCAAAAGCATTGACGTCTATAACTACGGTAAAATGAAGCGAGACTTCACCTACATCGACGATATTGCCGAAGCGATTATGCGCCTGCAGGATGTTATCCCTCAGGCAGATCCTGACTGGACGGTGGAAACGGGCACACCGGCGAGCAGTTCTGCACCGTACCGCGTTTATAATATCGGTAACAGTTCACCCGTTGAATTGATGGATTACATCACTGCACTGGAAGAAGCGCTGGGAACAACGGCGATAAAAAATATGCTGCCTATTCAGCCAGGCGACGTGCTGGAAACCAGTGCCGATACTCAGCCACTGTTCGATGTGACGGGCTTTAAACCACAGACCTCGGTGAAAGAGGGCGTGAAGAATTTTGTGGAGTGGTACAGAGCGTTCTACAAGGTTTAATTTTTAAAATATACTCAAAAAAAAGCCCGGTATTACCGGGCTTTTTCATGCTTAATCGCTGCCAAACAGGTCGCGGGTGTAAACCTTATCCGCAACATCCGCCAGCTCTTCAGCCATACGGTTGGAGATGATGACATCCGCCTCTTTCTTAAACGCATCCAGATCGCGCACTACGCGGGAGTGGAAGAACTCATCTTCCTGCATCACCGGCTCATAAATAATGACCTGGACGCCCTTCGCCTTAATACGCTTCATGATGCCCTGAATGGACGAAGCACGGAAGTTATCGGAACCGCTCTTCATAATAAGACGGTAGACACCCACCACTTTCGGCTGTCGGGACAAAATTGAATCGGCGATGAAATCCTTACGCGTACGGTTCGCATCAACAATAGCGGAGATGATGTTATTCGGTACGGACTGGTAATTCGCCAGCAACTGCTTGGTATCTTTTGGCAGGCAATAACCGCCATAGCCAAACGACGGGTTGTTGTAGTGGTTACCAATGCGTGGGTCAAGACAGACGCCTTCGATGATCTGACGACTGTTCAGCCCCAGACTTTCTGCATAGCTGTCCAGCTCATTGAAATAAGCGACACGCATTGCAAGGTAAGTGTTGGCAAACAGTTTGATAGCTTCCGCTTCGGTTGAGTCGGTGAAGAGGGTTGGAATGTCTTTCTTAATTGCCCCTTCCTGCAACAGAGCAGCAAAACGTTCAGCACGCTCTGAACGCTCTCCGATGACGATGCGTGACGGGTTGAGGTTATCGAACAACGCACGACCTTCACGCAGGAATTCTGGCGAGAAGATAACATTATCGATGCCGTACTTCTCTTTAATGGATTGTGTAAAACCTACCGGAATGGTGGATTTAATGATCATAACCGCTTTTGGGTTGATCTCTGTAACATCGCGGATAACCGATTCCACGCTGGACGTATTGAAATAGTTATTCTTAGGGTCGTAATCCGTTGGGGTCGCAATGATCACATAGTCCGCATCACGATAAGCATCGAGCTTATCGGTCGTGGCACGGAAGTTTAGCGGCTTCGTCGCCAGGTACTCTTCAATCTCTTTATCTACAATCGGGGATTGCTTCTGATTCAGCATATCCACCTTGGCCTGCACGATATCGAGCGCAACAACTTCATGATTTTGCGCGATCAGGATACCGTTCGAGAGACCTACATAACCTGTACCGGAAATTGTTATTTTCATTCGCTAATGACTTCTCTGGGTTAACTGTAGAGATGGCCGTTTGACCATCACGATAATCAATAACTGTGGGCTTTTTACCTCCTGGCTTGTAGGGCTGTCAAGGCGAAGCCGGAGGATTGACGTGTATCAGGCTGACATTCGGACTACTTCGAGTCACCTGCCACGAATTTTGGCGTAAAAAAACCCGGAGAGATTCTCCGGGTTCATGTCACTGCGTGAGGCTAAATCAGATTAATCCAGCCATTCGGTGTGGAACACACCTTCTTTATCAGTGCGTTTGTACGTATGCGCACCAAAGTAATCGCGCTGTGCCTGGATCAGGTTCGCAGGCAGAACGGCAGCACGATAGCTGTCGTAGTAAGCCACAGCGGCAGAGAAAGTTGGAACCGGAATGCCGTTCTGAACCGCATAAGCCACAACATCACGCAAGGCTTGCTGGTATTCATCAGCGATTTTCTTGAAGTAAGGAGCCAGCAGCAGGTTAGCGATGCTCGCGTTTTCAGCGTAGGCATCGGTGATTTTCTGCAGGAACTGGGCGCGAATGATACAACCTGCACGGAAGATTTTCGCAATTTCGCCGTAGTTCAGATCCCAGTTGTTTTCGTCAGAGGCGGCACGCAGCTGCGAGAAGCCCTGAGCGTAAGAGACAATTTTCCCCAGGTACAGTGCGCGGCGGACTTTCTCGATGAATTCCGCTTTGTCACTTGCTGGCTTAGCTTGTGGGCCAGACAGAACTTTAGAAGCCGCAACACGCTGCTCTTTGAGGGAGGAGATATAACGCGCAAATACGGATTCGGTGATCAGAGACAGTGGCTCGCCCAGATCCAGGGAACTCTGGCTGGTCCATTTACCTGTGCCTTTGTTCGCCGCTTCATCCAGAATCACATCAACCAGGTATTTACCTTCTTCATCTTTCTTGGTGAAGATATCTTTGGTGATGTCGATCAGATAGCTGCTCAGCTCGCCGTTATTCCAGTTGGTAAAGGTCTGTGCCAGCTCTTCGTTGGAGAGATTCAGGCCACCTTTCAGCAGAGAATAGGCTTCAGCAATCAGCTGCATATCGCCGTATTCGATGCCGTTATGAACCATCTTCACGTAGTGGCCCGCACCGTCTGGACCGATATAGGTCACGCACGGCACACCATCTTCCGCCACGGCAGCAATTTTGGTCAGGATTGGCGCAACCAGTTCGTATGCGTCTTTCTGTCCACCAGGCATGATAGATGGGCCTTTCAGTGCGCCCTCTTCACCACCGGATACGCCAGTACCGATAAAGTTGAAACCTTCAGCAGACAGCTCACGGTTACGACGGATGGTGTCATGGTAGAAAGTATTACCGCCATCAATAATGATGTCGCCTTTATCAAGATATGGCTTCAGGGAGTCAATAGCAGCATCTGTGCCAGCGCCCGCTTTCACCATCAACAGGATACGACGAGGTGTTTCCAGAGACTCAACAAACTCCTGCACCGTGTAAAAAGGAACCAGTTTCTTGCCAGGGTTCTCAGCAATCACTTCTTCGGTTTTTTCACGGGAGCGGTTGAAAACGGAGACGGTATAACCGCGGCTTTCGATGTTGAGCGCCAGGTTGCGCCCCATCACTGCCATACCGACAACACCGATTTGTTGCTTGGACATTACATACTCCTGTCAGGTGTGGTTGCCCTGTGGGTCGCGCCCTCAGGACTTAAGTGAATAATATGTTAACCCAGAAGGTAGGCTCGCGGTAGTAGCGTTAGGTGCTGAAGTAATTTATTCTTTTTAAACCACAGATTTCAGCATATCCCGGTAATTAGCTTTCCTACTTCATAATGCGGCATCTGACCGCTTACCAAAAACCAGCAAGAAACGTGCTTTTAAATTCGATTTGTTAATCGTACTGACTCGAGTCAGGAAATGTCCAATCGCAATAAAGATAAATGGCATCACAAAATATTTATAGCGGGGTTGAACTTCAATGAAAAGATAAATCAAGAAATTAACCAGGCACACCATCATGATAAAATACTGTTCTTTTGACGGCACAACTCCGCGGAACAAAGAAACAAACACATCTAAAACACTAACGAAAAACAAGCAAAATATAAATGTATAATACACTTTATCGAGAGAGACGAAAACGTTAACTAAATCATTCATATAGTATTCTTTGCCGAATAATCTCACCGTTCGTGTCAACTCTCCATCGTTAAATGTAAAATAAACAGGACTTGGCGAAGCCCACATGAAAGCTTGTTTATCGTGCACAAAACTCAGCACATCACCAGGCGTTTTATATGTTTTTTTAACATAATCGATAACCTCTTTCTTTCGCTCGGCGCTATCCGTCATTCCAAGAATATTAGCATGGGAGGTATTCCATGCGCCCAAATGTTCTTTATCCAGACCAACCATGAATTTCCATTCAGGATTTCTGTTATCAATTCCATATTGATTTACACCTGATGCTTTAATTGCTGCGCCAGTGAAAACATGAATAAGGACGTAGATTACAACCACTGTACTAAATTTAGCCAGTTGGCTTAATATTACCCCACGCTCACGACTTTTCATGCTGGAAACGATCAGGCAAAAACCGGCTGCAATAAAGATGATGATGATTTCAGGTCGCATCAAATCACCCAGAGCCAGGAATATGCCAGAAAAGATTAATGAACGATAATTATTCTTAAGAAGGAGATAAACACCAATCAAAACAAAAAATGTTGAAATGTGTTGATTTGATAACACTGGAGAATAAAAAGCCATTTCTGGGTACAGTGAATACAAACAAGCGACTATGAATGAAATTTTCTCAGAATATATCTCATTACATATTTTGTACACCATTACAGAGGAACCAGCCATGAAAAAGACATTGAGAATTTTCAAGGCATCAATAGAATTATAAACGTAAAGAACAAAGGCTTGATACAGAGTGTATACAGATTGATATGCCCATACATCATAATAGCTACCGGGTCCGGCATTTAATGTTTTTATTGTTCCGTCGGCAAACATCCCTGCTGTTTTAAAAATCATCGCAAAATCGCTTTCAGGCTTGCTATTTACGAGCATGATAAATATCAGTTTTGTGATGATACTAATAACAAAAACAAGCCATCCATAATTTTTACTATTAATAACATGACTTATCTTATGAAAAACAAAAATAAGGAAGGCTAAAAAAACAAACATCCCCCCTAAACTGAGAAAATTAAAATAATGTGTGATATAGCCAGCATTCAGCATTGTGACATTTAGATAAGAAACAAAGCCAACAAATAAAAGTAAAACAAAGACACTTGAGAAATCAACAAATGCAAGCACTTTTCTCATTTACTCTATACTCTCTAATAGTATAAAAATACATAAACTTCGTAAATCCTGTGTGACTTATATGTCACTTCCCTCTATGCAAAGACACGAATATTCAGGCCTGGTAAAGGTCAATCACTCTGTTCATTGTTATTTTTTTCAAGCCAGGTACACTTTTCGATAAAATAGGAAGGTCTATTCTTAACTTCAACATAAATCTTACCTATATATTCGCCCAAAATTCCAATGCACAATAACTGGACCCCGCCCATAAAGAAAAGACCGACCATTACCGATGCCCATCCCTCAATGGTATGCCCAAGGAATTTTTGCATTAGTGCTGTAAAACCAATGACAAATGAGACCAAAGAAACAAAGAACCCCAGTAAGGAAATAATTCGTAGTGGCTTTACGGATAACGAAGTAATCCCGTCAAGAGCCAGTGATAGCATTTTCTTTAGCGGATATTTAGACTCACCAGCAAGCCGCTCTTTGCGAGAATAGTAAACCTTTGTACTTTTAAAGCCCAGTAATGGGATAATACCGCGGATATAGAGATTCTTCTCGTTAAAATCCAGAAATGCATTCAGCGCATTCCGGCCTAACAAACGATAGTCGGCGTGTTGTTCAACCTGATGGACACCCAGGCGGCTCATCATTTTATAAAAGAGCGTAGCTGTATTACGTTTGAAAAAGCTATCCGTGGTTCTATCATTTCTCACGCCATAAACAATTTCGTTACCATTATGGTACTCATCAACCATTTTTCCTATGGCGGCAACATCATCCTGTAGATCGGCATCAATACTAATTGTGATGTCTGCGTCAGAGAATCGTAATCCTGCCCTTAAAGCAAGCTGATGACCTTTATTTCGGGATAGTTTCAATCCGCGAACATTCTCAAACTGCAGTGACGAATGGCTAATCTGCTCCCAGGTATCATCCCTGCTGCCATCATCAACAAAAAGGAGGTAACTACTCGCAGAAATGCTGCCCTTCTCAACTAAGTTAGAAAGTACTTCTCTTAATTGAGTTACACACATTGAGAACATTTCACTTTCGTTATAACAAGGAACAACGATAGCCAACACAGGGTGTTTTTTTTCTTCCAGATTCATTTCATTGCCCATAGCTTATTAATTACAAAACAAGCGACTGTGTAGATCACCATACCCGCAAATTGCGATATATATTCATTAAAAGACAGAAAGTAAATAGTGTATTTTATGGTTAATATATTTAACCCATACGATATTGCAACTGTAACCAGGAATTTTAAAAACCTTGCTAATTTCAGATCGACAGAAAAGGTAAAGCGTGAATTCATCACAAAACTGAGCATAATGCCAACTATATAACCAAGAGCATTTGCAACATACAAAGAAAAACCACTATGCATTAATATGAATATTATAAGCATAGTGGTAACTGTGTTCATCAAACCAACAATACAAAATCTAACGAGTTGACTGTTTACAAGACGTCTGGTGAATGTGTTAATGGTCATTAAAAATCATTCTTAGGTTGTTAAGCTATATTACAGGTATTTGCACCTGACCCCAGACGCTTAAATTAAAACCAACGCCAGTGGTGAATTCTGAAGAATGAAACCATGGATTTGAAGAACAAAACAATATGTTTCAACCCCTTACGAGCTGCATACCCTCCATGGTGCACAACTTTAACCGAAGGCACATAGGCAATATCACAGACTTGCTTAGCCCTTATGCTCAAGTCAAAATCCTCAAAATATAAAAAGTATCGATGATCAAACCCTCGACATTTTTTCCACACTTCAGTTTTGAAAAACATAAAGCATCCACTGACCATCGGAGGGTTCCAGAATACTTCATCACAATTTATAACCCCTACCATTTCATAATTATTCAGTAACTTATTAAACGGTTTTTTTATGAATGGAGGGGCAAATCCTCTTAATAGCAGAACTAACACAGATGGATATTGTTTGCATAGTCGCTGAATAGTACCATCCGTCCAGGTTGCGTAAGGAGTAACAAGGCCGCAGCGCTCATTGCTACTCATAAATAGCATTGCATTACTTATAGCATCACGACTTATAATCAAGTCAGGGTTAATAATAAGATGAAAATCGGATTGAACATCCAGAGCTTGATTGTGAGCACCGCCGAAACCTACATTTTTCTCATTCCGGGAATATGTAACCTCATCATATTTAAAATAGCGGGAAATATACTCCGTAGATATTCCAGACTCAACACCTTGCGGTGTATTATCTATTATATAGATATGATAAGAACTTCCTGCGTAATCTAAGCTTGTAGCTAAGCTAGTAAGAGTATCATTTAATTGATTAAGATCAGGCTTATAAACAACTAAAGAAATAGTTAATTTAGCAACATTGTTCATTAATACACTCGTAGCAAATACACTATACTAATATTTTGGGGAAAAGTTCAGAAAAACGGTTCTCCCATGTAATGTTTTCAAGATTTCTCTCATCAAAGTAAAGCGTATTATCTGGCACATTAAATGGACAATCATTTCTTTGTCCATCTACTCTATTATAATGCCATAACATTTCACCAAATTGGGTTGAGAGCAATGGCATCTTTGTTGCTGAATATTCATAGAATTTTATTGGGTCAACATACTTAGTGATATCGTTAACCTGAAATGGAATTAACCCAACATCGATCCCAGATAAAACTGATGGAACTTCATCATGGGATATGGCCTTTTCAAGCACAATATTCTTAGGCAAATTAACCGGCTTTAGTGTTTTGAGTGGTCCAATCAAGCGAATTTTAGAACCAGGGTTAAGTTCTGCAAGCTCAATTACCCAACGCCAGTCAAACCAACTGGCAATAGTCCCCACATACCCAAACACAACATCCTGTCTTACATCTGATCTTTTACTATGCGAGTCAACAGCAAAATCGGATGTGCATGCATTCAGGCAGAGTTCAACATTTGCATAGTGTGCAAACTTTTCCTGCAAAGAATGGCTACTGCAAATTACCGTGTTTACCGCCAATGCAACTTTTTTCTCAATGTTTGCCATGCTAAAAGATGAGTAACCTTTGAAAAAAGCAGGATAGTTATCCATTGCATCAAACAGTATATTCTTCCAACCTGACTGCTTACATAAATCCAGAGCTAATAGACTTGGTTTCCCGACTACCAGTAACGTATTCTCGTCCTTAAAAGTATTTACTTGCTCCCTTACATTATCGAACAAACGTTTATTAATGATTTTAAATAGACAATGCAGGGGTTCAATTGGAAAGACAGATGGAACAGGTACAACAGTGAAATTCTCAAAAGTCCGTTTACTCGCAGGTTCCCTGGCATGCCGACCCGGGACAAGGTCGCCAAAATTTGGCAATCGCCCCGGGTAAGGTTCAACCCACATTATCTCTTTTATTCCAGCATGGAATGCATGCTGGATAAAAAAATGGGGTCTTTGACTCATGCTATTCCAGGGAACTGGAGATAAGTACACAAGTTTCATTCGGAAATCTGTCCAAGATAATTACGCACTATTTGAACAATTCTATCACTTGACTTACCGTCACCATAAGGTGATGCACCTTTCGCCATTTCTTGGTAAGCGGATGTATCATCGAGTAAAATTGATGCCTGCTCGACAATATCATGCATTTCCGTACCAATGAGTTTTACCACACCTTCAGTCACAGCTTCAGGTCTTTCAGTATCGCGTCGCAGCACAAGGACAGGTTTGCCAAGTGCAGGAGCCTCTTCCTGAACACCACCCGAGTCGGTCAAAATAATGAACGATTTCTTCATTGCTGAAACGAATGGACCGTAGTCGAAAGGTGCAACTAATTTAATACGCGGATGATTCTGAAGATATTCATCAGTAACTTTACGTATATTTGGATTTGGGTGAACAGGGAATACAATAAATATGTCTTCATATTTATTGACTAACTCAATAATAGCTTTACATGTATTAATAATAGGTTGGCCAAAATTCTCACGACGATGAGATGTAACCAAGACCATTCGCATTCCCTCAGGAACATCAACACCGATTGGGAAGTTTTTTTCGGCAGTTGAAAGCAATGCATCAATGACAGTATTACCAGTGACAAAAATCTTGTCATCATCGATTGCTTCACGCAGCAAATTACCACGTGATACTTCCGTAGGAGCAAAATGCAAACATGCTAAGTTGCCAGCAAGAATACGGTTTGCTTCTTCAGGATAAGGCGAGTAGAGATCGTGTGTTCTCAAACCTGCTTCAAGATGAGCAAAAGGGATTTTTTGATAAAAACATGCAAGAGCAGTAACAAAAACGGTGGTTGTATCGCCCTGAGCAATAACCAAATCAGGTTTTACATCACTTAAGGTTTTATCTATGCCAACCATCAATCTGGCAGTTAATTCAGGCAGGCTCTGACCTGGTTGCATGATATTAAGATCATAATCACTCTTAATATCGAATAAAGATAATGCTTGATCCAGGAGATCGCGATGTTGCGCTGTAGCCAATACGCAAACATCAAAGCCTGGTGATTTTTTAAAGGCATTCACAACTGGAGCCATTTTGATAGCCTCCGGTCGAGTCCCGATAACACACATTACTTTCATATCTGACATATCTAAGTCCTATTTATTATCTCGAGAAGATTCAACTGCGTCACGGGTGGCTTGTAAATAAGCGTAACCATACTCCCTGTCAGGCTCTAAATAAGCACCTTCTCCCCATTCATTCCAGGCATTGATAAAGATTAGTTTATCTTCAATATCTTTACGTTGATTAGCTTCACCGATAACATCCTGAAGCCAGGTTTTATATAATGCAGGAGATGATTTGTGGAAAATCATTCCTTTATTATCACGACGAGCAGTATTGTCCCACATTGGCATTACTGCACGATACAATGTCTCATAATTGTATTTAAAGTACTTTTTATTTACAACGATATCTTCATAATCCAAAACCAAGCCTTCAAATTTTGGCTGAACGAACTTAATAGTATGGGTAATATCATTGCAATGCCTAAATAAAGTACCTGGATGGAACTCACTTTGCGCATCAAATCCTAATGAAAGAAGATCGCGATCCCAGGTATGCTCTTTAACACCAACGATATGAATGTCGCCAATGCCAGCTTCTGCACATTTATCACGCCAGTGCTGTAGGACATTTTTGCAATCAGGAATAAAGGAAGGTCTATATACAGTCAGTAACGGTTTGCCTGCTACTTTTATGTAACGAGAGTCCTGCATATATGGGATAACACTATCAATGAATGCCTGATAACTTTCTACGCTGTCGCTTTGCTCCATAAGGATCTCGCCACATGTGCCATCAAAGCGACGTGTCCATGATTCATTTGCCCAGCATAATGCAAATGGGAAATCAATATCTGGGTTGTTCATGAACAGATCTAATGGTCTTTCAAGTAATCTTGCACCATCAAACCAATAATAATAGAAAGAAAAACCATAAACACCATAATTCTTCGCAAGTTCAACCTGGCGGAGCATATTTTCTTTTAGGCGAAGATCATAAAATCCCAATTCGCCTGGAAGTCTTGGCTGCGAATGACCAACAAATTGAGGTTTTGCACGGCAAACGTTATTCCATTCTGTTACACCTTTACCCCACCACTCATCATTTTCAGGGTTTGGATGAAACTGCGTCAGATAATAAGCAATGATTTTCGCATCACCATCTTTACGTTCATAATGGTCTCCACTCTCCGCAACATATTCAGATGAAGCAGGTTTTGCTGAACTCAGCACCTGATGAATATAATCATCCTTTGTGGTATCAATTTTGCCTGCATCAGCGATATTCGGTTGTTGCTTTGTCTTACGTATAGTTCTTTTCACGAACCCAACGATCGCTTCTTTCGTTTCATCGCTAAATGGCAATTTCCAATAAACTTTTCGTACTAACTGATATAACTTGCTATTCATTTATACTTCCCTTCGATACTTTTATTCACATTGACTCCAACCAGTTCCAGGTACTCAAGTGTTTTTGATTGCCAGGAATTACTCAGCGCCTCTGCATCTAATGTTTTAAGATAATCTTCATCACTTTTTAAACAAATAGCTGTTTTAACATTAGCAACAAATTGGTCATGATTTTCTGAATCAGCAACAAGACAACTTTTATATTTCAGGCATTCAACGAGATCAGTCGTTACCACAGGTTTACGTAATGCCATATACTCGAATAATTTAACAGGTGATACAGATTCCGTTAATTTATATTTCTTAAATGGCAAAATTCCGACATCGTAAAAATACGCATATTGAGGAAGTTCAAAGTAAGACTTGCTCCCCAGAAAATGTACGTTATCTCTCAAAGCTAGCCCACTATCTTTAAGTGAACTGTCATGCTCATATCCAATCAGCAATAACTGGAAGTCTTCAACATCAGCGATTCTATGCAATAAATCATAGTCTATCCATTTAGCTAAAGCCCCATGATAACCAATAATAGCTTTATTGTTTTCAAGTAAAGGTTTTACATCGTCTGGAGGATTAATGGAAGTAATATGCCAATGTGAGATATCAACACCATTTGTCGACAAAAGCATATTTTCAGAACGATGTCTTGCTACCTCTTCAAACAACTTTGTTGCCGTTGCGATGACAAAAACGGACTCATTTTCGAGTGTCCATTTATGTCTATTGATGATTGTTTCAGGAAAATCGCCTACTATTTCTTCAGTGATTTCATCGATATATTCATACACTACTTTGAATCCCATATTCTGGAATTCAAGGATATCATCAATTGTTGTAGCAAGATCGATAGATTGTATTCTAACAACTTTCTGAGCCAAAGTGTTCTTTTTCAGCGCAGCTTTTATTTTCTCATTAACCAAACTATCAAGTGCATCAAATACGATTACATTGCTATCTTCACGTTCATAAACAAATAATTCTTTATCTACCTGTATATGTCCGCCATATAGTGCCAACCCGCCAAGCCGTGCAGCCTGTAAAGACAAATGTTGGAATCGCTGGAAGAGTGGTGTATGCCACCCCATAGGTACATGGAAGAGGTCGATATAGTTTTTTTCATTAAGAATGAATTGCTCAAGCTCACTAATTTTTTGCTGATAAAGCTTACTTTTCTGTACTTTTTTAAAGTGATTTATAGATAAGCTTCCTGCAGTCTTAATAGCAAGCGGAATTGAGTTGATAAACCCGTGTCGCTTTACACCACTCTGAATACGTTTCGCAAGGTAATTAGCTAAATTCCTTTTGTGTCTAAGCCAATTTATTGTTTTTCCTTCACGAGGAATTATAGTAAGCGCTCTAATGACTCTCAAGGGTTTCGTCACTTTCCAGCTCAACGATGCCTTAATTAGCTGCTCATTTAATTTATAGCGTGCCAGTTCATCGCTCAGTCCAGATTTTATACGTTCAAGTTCTTCAACTTTAATATTAAATTCAGATATCTCATTATTTTGACGCTCAAGCTGCTTATTTTGCGTGATAATGAGTTCTCTGGTATTCCTAAAGCGCTCTGATTCCTGTATGTAGTTTCTGGTACGGATAATTTGCGAGGAGTACCAGTTACCAAGGTTTTCAATATCCCGTCCAGAAACTAAACTTTGGAAATTAGCTTCAAAAGAAGCATACTCTTCAAGTTTAGGAGATGTAATATTAAAACCGAGTAATTTATAGCACAGTTCAAAGAACTCTCGACGCGTTAAATCATTAACCTGATCATTGTAACCTAACCGAGTGTTGGACTGAACAGTGATTAGCAGGACTCTAAAAAGGATCCAGGACAATGGTACATTGCCTTCATAGGACCACTCCTGATCAATTAAGCTCCAGGACTCTGGATTTGATTCTGAAATAAGTATATTTTGAGGAATGCAATCAATTAGCGAACCACAGATAGTTTCGTCTAACCAATCCGGATTGTATTCGTGAGAACTATGATCTTTATAGTTATAAATAAAGGTCAAATACTTTTTCAAAATACCAATAAAATCATCAAGTGACCAGTAATCAGTGGTGATGATTTTTGATATTTTTTCATTTAAAGAAGTTCCAACAATATAATTTTCTTCTTCTTTGATGCTATTGACTAATGAGGAATTAATTTCTTTAATATTAATAGATTCAGAAAACCTACTAGTTTTAACAATTATTTTCCCCGCATCATCCGCAACGAAGCGAGTTTGTTTACAAAAATGTTTAAGACGGGAAGTACTATAGTGAAAAGCAAGATTGTTAGATTCCAAAACTGGTTTTGCATTTTCTTCTGGGCTAGCAACAATTAAAAATGAGTTAGCCAGGTCGAGACCCAAATTATTATCATGGATAACAGACCACGTTCTTTCTTGTGAGAAGAGTAAATGATTTGGTAACTGATGGTCTTTAAGAGTATTTTCTATCGCTAAGGCTGCAGCATTAAATGCTGGGTTCTGGTAAGCAGTCTCAGATATGATGGAGTTTGCAGTTTTATAATCAGGGAACGGTGCAAAAAATTGCTGCGAATTGAACTTAGCACTTTTCAGAATATTTTTTAACTTATGCTTACCAAAGGTTTCAGGATCATTTTTTGTATAACGCCCCTCAATACCATACATTACTTGCCATTTATGATCTTCTGGAGCACCTGCAAAGTATTTCAGTCCTAGCTGGTTTTCTATGGCAATAATCAATTTACCATTAGGTTTTAAATATCCATATACATCTTCAAGCATTGATTTCGTCGGAGTATCGCTTGAAGTAAAAAGATTTGCATATTCAAGAACACCTATTAGGGTGATAACATCAAATTTATGGTCGGTCTCAAAATCAGCAAATTTTTCAGCAAGTACCGTGACATTATCCAAATCACGTGTGCGAGAACGCGCTATTTTTGCACGACGTAATGATCCTTCGACAGCCAGAACATTAGCTCCGCACTCACCCAGAAAACGGGTAATAGCGCCACATCCTGCGCCTATTTCAAGAACATCAGCACCTTTTAAAATATTTTCAAATGGTCTTAGAATATTAGCTCTTTCAGAACCAAGATGATATACAGTCGGCCAATCATTACAATGATGTCTTAACTCACTAGACAAGACACTTAAATCATTGGTATTGCTAATGATTTCATAGATATTTTGTTCAATATTGTCACCATCGCTATAATTAATGCTTTTATATTCGTTATTACAATAGACGTTGATATCATCATTGAGAAAATATTTTTGAGTATTAAAAAGACTGGACATTTATTTACTCATCCCCTGAAAACTTATTCATTGTTAAATTCATATTTGACAACCCGAACATTGTTTTATCAGGTTCTACATGTACATGGATAGCATCATAACGACGGTCATGCGGTTCTACATCTTCTGAAGCCTTGCTCGCAACGCCTAATGAGATAAAGTAGTCTCCCGGTGCAAGGTTGCATGTAAAGCTCATATTAATGATCTCTACACTGTCTTTTGCTCCTGTAGACATAACATCTTCAAATTCCAGCAACTCAGAGTTAGTGCCATATACAGTGACACCTTCTTTATTCTTTACTGTGAATCCAATAATAGGACGGAAAATTTCTTCCACAAACCTGACCGACATTGAAAGATCAATTTTACTTCCTGATCTTAAGGTTGGTGGATAATTGACACCTTCAGAAGAAAGTAAGTAATCGAGGATTATTGCTTTTTGATCTCCCCATCGATAACTTAGATTATTCGAATTTGGTCGAGCTAAGAAAATATCTTCAGTTTTGCTAAGACTACAGATATCGCTCTCCGCAGAGGATTGGGACAATTCTAGCGACTGTGATTGGTTATTTGCTGGTTTGACACTACGACCAAAAAGAAGATCCAAATAATAGTTAGTTACTTTTCTCGGTTCACCAATTTCCATCACTATTCCACTATCGATCAACACCGCTTTTGAACAATGAGTGACAATTTGTTCTGTTGAGTGTGTCACAAGCAGAATACTTGTTCCATTTTGTTTGAGTTGTTTGAGTCGCTCAAAACAACGGGCCTGAAATTTAGCATCCCCAACAGCCAAAGCTTCATCTACGATGAGAATATCTGGTTCAATTTGCGCTTGTACTGCAAATGCTAAACGAACCATCATGCCGCTTGAATAGGTTTTTACTGGTTGATCGATAAATTGACCAATATCGGCAAAATCAATAATGCTATCAAATTTTTCTTCAATTTCTGCCTTACTCAAACCCAATAAGGCAGCGTTCATATAAACATTATCTCTGCCAGTAAACTCAGGATTAAAGCCTGAGCCTAGCTCCAACAAAGCCGCGATACGACCGTTGGTAGTAACCTCACCTGAAGTTGGGTTAAGTGTTCCGCATATTATCTGTAATAATGTTGACTTTCCGCTACCATTTTTCCCAACAATGCCTACGGTCTCACCTTTTTTAACTTCAAATGAAATATCTCGTAGTGCCCAGAATTCTCGATAGTATTTATGATTAGATTTAGAGAACATCTGCTTAAGCCTGTCGAACGGCTTATCATATATCTGATAGCACTTACTTATATTCTCAACTTTGATTGCGTAATCAGATGACATCTGCGAAACCTTTTCTTGTTTTCTGGAAAAAATAGAAACCGAGCCATAGCATTAATAATGATGCTATAAAACAAACTGGATAATAGACATCTATTCCATGACCAAAAAAGATAAAAGCTCTGAACGTTTCAACAAAATATGTCAAAGGATTTATAAACAAATAATGTCTATAGTTTTCTGGTAATGCTGTCACCGGATAAAACACTGGAGACATAAAGAGCAATACAGTTATTATTATATTAATAAATTGTGCTATATCACGAATAAATACGCTCAGTGCACTCAAGAGCCAACAGACGCCGGCTACAAAAAATATGAATGGAATAAGTATTACAGGAAATAACAGGAAAGTGACCGGAGGGATTCCATTCAAAACGGCATATGCAATTATCCATACCGAGAAACTGACTATAAAGTTAAATAATGCACTTCCGAGACATACAGGGACTAATATCTCTAAAGGAAATACAACTTTTTTAACATAGTTGGCATTTTGCAATATTAATGATGTTGATCTTGCTATACATTCGGAGAATAAATTAAATATAATCATCCCCGCAAACAGGACCAAAGCAAACTCGGTTTTTGAGCCGCTATCAACACCCCATTTAGCCTTAAATACAACGCTGAACACGAAAGTATAAATTGCCAGCATGACAATAGGTGTGATAATTGACCAAAGCACCCCCATATAGGAGCCATTATAACGAGACTTTATATCTCTAATAACAAGCCCTTTCAGCAAGGGATAATTAAGCCAAAAACTCTTAACCATATATTTTAGTGATGTATCATGTTTTTTCATTATCAAAAACTTTCATTTTCATTCAAAGACGAATGCATTTTATCTTTTTCAGAAAGAATAAGCTGACCATTTATTTCTGGCCAGTCTATACCAATAGCGGGATCATTCCACATGATGCCGCGATCACTTTGTGGATGATAATAATTAGTTGTTTTATAAACAAACTGTGCCCTTTCGCTTAGAGTCAAAAATCCGTGGGCAAAGCCTTCAGGAATCCACAGCTGTCTTTTATTTTCAGCGCTTAAGATAACACCAACCCATTTACCGAACGTGCTAGATGACTTTCTGATATCGACCGCAACATCAAAAACCTCACCTTCAACACAACGTACCAATTTACCCTGCGCATGAGGAGCCATTTGATAATGGAGCCCACGCAGCACCCCTTTTTGCGACTGAGAGTGGTTATCCTGAACAAATTCAACACTGCGGCCAACAGCTTCATCAAAGAGTTTTTTGTTAAAACTTTCAAAAAAGAAACCTCGAGCATCGCCAAAAACTCTAGGCTCGCAGATTAATACATCAGGAATGGCTGTTTTAATTATGTTCATACATCGCTCTTTAATATTTTACTTACCAAGAATTTCAGTCACTACACGCTCAACACCCACACTCCAGTGCGGCAACACGACGTTAAACGCATTCTGAAATTTTTCGTTTGAGAGTCTTGAGTTGTGCGGTCGCTTTGCAGGAGTGGGATAGGATGATGTTGATACACCATGCACGACTTCAACAGCTAAAGTTTCGTTGTTCTTCTTCGCAATATTAAAAACGAATTCTGCATAGTCATACCATGTTGTTTCGCCACTTGCGACAAGATGGTATGTGCCATGCACCTGGTTGTTTTGCTGTTCCACTCTAATAGCCTGAGCAGTGCAATCAGCGAGCAACTCAGCACCTGTTGGCGCACCATATTGATCATTGATAATAGACAACATTGATTTTTCTTTTGCCAGACGGAGCATTGTTTTTGCAAAATTAGCTCCCCGGGCAGCATAAACCCAACTCGTTCTAAAAATTAAATGCCGTGGGTTAAAACGGGCAATAGCTAATTCACCAGCCAGCTTTGTCTCTCCATAGACGTTTAATGGATTAGGGGCTTCATTTTCGAGCCGGTAATGCTCCCCTTCGCCATCAAAAACATAATCTGTAGAGTAATGAACTAAAAGAGCACCGATCTTAGCCGTCTCTTTAGCAATAATCTCAACACTTTCTGCGTTCAGTAAATGGGCTAATTCGTGCTCACTCTCTGCTTTATCAACGGCGGTATGTGCAGCTGCATTGACGACGATATCAGGTTTAATATCGCTTATAGTTTTGGCAATACCTGTTAAATTTGTCAGGTCACCACAAATTTCCGTGTCAAAATAATCAACGGCCGTTACTTTGCCAAGCAGTGAAAGTGAACGCTGCAATTCCCAACCAACTTGCCCATTTTTCCCAATGAGAAGAATATTCATCGATGCTCCATACAGTAGTCAGATAAGCGAGTTTAAAAAACAATTACTCATTAATTAACATGCGAAGGTAGCGGCCATATTCTGTTTTTTGCAACATTTTTGCCTGAACTTCGACCTGAGCTTTATCTAACCAACCTTTCCTGAAGGCAATTTCCTCCAGGCAAGCAACTTTCATACCCTGCCGTTTTTCTATAGTATGAATAAACTGAGATGCTTCAACGAGGCTATCGTGAGTTCCGGTATCAAGCCACGCGAAACCACGCCCCAACAATTCAACCTGTAATTCTTCTCTTTCGAGATACATTTGGTTGAGTGTAGTAATTTCTAATTCACCGCGTGGAGACGGTTTAACTTGTTTTGCCATTTCTACGACATTTTTGTCATAAAAATAGAGTCCCGTTACTGCCCAATTTGATTTTGGCTTTAAAGGTTTTTCCTCAATGGAAAGTGCCTTATAATTCTCATCAAACTCAACTACGCCGAAACGTTCTGGATCCAGAACCTGATAGCCGAATACCATTGCCCCACTTGTAAGTTTTGCAGCAGTTTCCAACTTCTTGCCAAAGCTCTGGCCAAAATAGATATTATCCCCAAGCACCAATGCACATGGTTCGTTGTTGATGAACTCTTCACCGATAATAAATGCCTGCGCCAGACCATCAGGAGAGGGCTGAACTTTATAGGTAAGCTCTATACCAAATTGTGACCCATCCCCAAGCAGACGCTGGAACGAAGACATATCTTCTGGCGTTGTGATAATTAAGATCTCGCGAATGCCAGCCAACATCAGTACAGATATTGGGTAATAAATCATAGGCTTATCGTAAACTGGTAACAGTTGCTTTGATACACCCTGAGTTATTGGATAAAGACGAGTTCCGGAACCACCTGCAAGTACAATACCTTTCATCATTATTTCCTTTCTTATTCCGCCAATCCCAGGCGCTCGCCTGCATAAGAACCATCCATTACTCGCTGCCACCATTCTTTATTATTTAGATACCAGTGGACAGTTTTACGAATACCTGACTCGAATGTTTCTTGCGGGACCCAACCCAGATCATGTTTAATTTTACTAGCATCAATCGCATAACGCAGATCGTGCCCAGGGCGATCGGTTACATAGGTAATGAGTTCGGCGTAATGATTAATACCTGCAGGTTTATCTGCGATAACCTCATCGAGAATGCCGCAAATGGTTTTCACAACATCGATGTTTTTACGCTCATTATGGCCACCAATATTGTAAGTCTCGCCAACCTCACCTTCCGTCACCACTTTATATAAAGCACGAGCATGATCTTCTACAAACAACCAGTCACGGATCTGCTCGCCATTGCCGTAAACCGGCAACGGTTTACCCGCTACTGCGTTCAGGATAATAAGTGGAATGAGTTTTTCTGGGAAATGGTACGGACCGTAATTATTGGAGCAGTTTGTCACTAGCGTTGGCAAGCCGTAGGTACGACGCCACGCACGAACTAAATGGTCACTGGACGCTTTCGAGGAAGAGTAAGGGCTGCTAGGGGAGTAGGATGTTTTTTCAGTAAACAGCGGTAATGCGCTTCCGGCAGGCAACTCATCAGGGTGTGGCAAATCGCCGTAGACCTCATCGGTCGAGATATGATGGAAACGGAAAGCCGCTTTGCGCGTCTCATCCAGTTGCGCCCAGTATTGACGAGCAGCTTCCAACAGCACATACGTTCCGATAATGTTCGTTTCGATAAATGCAGCAGGACCAGTAATGGAGCGATCGACATGGCTTTCGGCCGCCAGATGCATAACCGCATCGGGTTGATGCTCAGTGAAAATACGCGCCATGGCATTACCATCACAGATGTCTGCTCGCTCAAATGCGTAACGCGGATCATTTTCAATGTCTACCAACGATTCAAGGTTACCTGCGTAGGTCAACTTATCTACGTTCACTACAGAATCTTTAGTATTATTAATGATATAACGAACTACTGCAGATCCAATAAAACCTGCACCACCAGTGACGAGTATTTTCACAAGACTATTCCGTATTGCGTCGCAATGTTTAAATTCAACCTTCATTCCGTAGAGACGCACAGCAGCGAGCAGAAATTATAAACACGCTACCGCCCCTGGCTCTACAGCTACCAGTATACTGAAAAAAAGAACAACGTTATCTGCACCTCAGTTGAAACTGGAGTGCAATTTTATAAGGATTGGCACAAAAAGCTAATCCGATATTCTCCCCTTAAACGTCCTTGAAGACAAGGAAAAATCTTACTGCCAATTAAGGAGTTAGAAGAGAGAACTACTAATTTTAACTATTGATTTTAATATAAAAAAAAGGTAGCGAGAATAAATGACTAAGCTCTGAACAGCCCAGAATCACTCTCAACTACCTTCTTACTGCCACGATTAAACGGCCTTTTCGATGTCTTACTCTGTAAGCATTTTCTCAATGCTTTTACGGAACTTAGCCCCTTCTTTCAGGTTACGCAGTCCGTAGTTTACAAACGCCTGCATGTACCCCATTTTTTTGCCGCAATCGTAACTGTCGCCAGTCATCAGCATCGCATCAACGGACTGTTTCTTCGCAAGCTCAGCGATTGCGTCAGTTAACTGGACACGATCCCAAGCGCCGGGTTCCGTTTTTTCCAGTTCTGCCCAGATGTCAGCGTTGAGGACATAACGCCCTACAGCCATCAAATCAGAGTCCAGCGTCTGCGGCTGATCTGGTTTTTCGATAAATTCAACGATACGGCTCACCTGGCCTTCTGAGTCCAGAGGT
Source organism: Lelliottia sp. RWM.1 (assembly GCF_016859735.1). Lineage (NCBI taxonomy): Bacteria > Pseudomonadati > Pseudomonadota > Gammaproteobacteria > Enterobacterales > Enterobacteriaceae > Lelliottia > Lelliottia sp. RWM.1. The sequence continues at coordinate 49,678 of NZ_WLVC01000006.1, forward strand.
TCTTTTGTCTGAATAACAGAGTACTCGGACAGATCGCCATTCATGCGTTTTGCCAGCACCTGGCTACGGCCAGTTTCATTGAAACGGGCCACCATTGCGGCAAGGTTGTAGCGCAGCGGGTCGGCAGATGCATTGTCCAGGATAATATCCGGCAAGACGACAATGAACGGATTATCACCGACAATCGGACGGGCACACAAAATGGAATGACCCAGACCCAGAGGCTGGGCCTGGCGGACATTCATTATGGTCACCCCTGGTGGGCAGATAGACTGCACTTCGGCCAGGAGCTGACGTTTGACACGTTGCTCAAGCAACGCTTCGAGTTCGTAAGAGGTGTCGAAGTGGTTTTCAACCGCATTCTTTGATGAATGGGTGACCAGAACGATTTCTTTGATCCCTGCAGCAACAATCTCGTCAACGATGTATTGGATCATTGGCTTGTCGACGATCGGCAGCATCTCTTTAGGAATCGCTTTGGTGGCTGGCAGCATATGCATGCCAAGACCTGCTACCGGAATGACTGCTTTCAAATTAATCATTATTTCTTCCACCTTAAAATGGTTGACGAATTATAGCCCTTTAGCCTGTTTTCGCCAGCAAGATTTGCTGTAATTCTCGGGCAGATGTTACCCCTCAGCCCCATAAAATGCAGTAGTTGTAATCCGAATAACACGTGAACAGATACCAGGAATCGTCGCAAAGTGTGTCAACTCGTATCATCTGCGCGGCAACGTAAAATTCAGTTTTTCCGCATTCACAACCTGCTGATCAACCCTGTCAATATCGACGGAGCTCTGCCCCTTCTCATTAACCGCAGTAATGTTGGCCAGTGAAAGCAATGTCTCTTCTCTTGCCATAAACTTGCCGCGAACATCTTTACGCAGATCGAAGTTTACCTTAAGAGCTGGTCCGCTCTTCGATTCCTGCATCACACTGATATTACGCATAAAAAGATGTTGCGGTTTATTATGTAGCTCAAGCGTTGCGCGCTGAATATCAACATTCGTGATCGCCACGAATGATGTTGCATTTCCGGAAGAGATTTGAATGCCGCGTAATTTGTAATCAAGTTTTCGATTATCAAGCCGGATGCTATTGAGCCTGAAATTCTGCGGTATCGACAGATAATCCCCCTTGATTACGCCGTAACCAATTAACATACCCGCGCTATTCACCATTTCAACATTATCAATAACGAAATTATCACAGCCATAAATGGCCACAGTGGCATTATCGATCCCCGCTTTCTTACTGAAATCCGGGGTAATATTTTGTGCTTTTATATTGCGAATAACAAAGTGTTTGCCGTTCTCAACATGCACCAGTTGACGGCAATTACTGCCCGTAATATTCGCCACCACGAAGTTCTTCACAGCCTGCTGTTCAGGGTAGTCATTATCATAAGTGCTCCCTGCCAGCCCAATCCCTATCCCCCAGTTGATCTTACCGTTGGTGCAGTTGATGTTGTCGATGACATGGTCCGAGATCAAAATATTGTGGTCATTAATCGCGACATTCCACTCAATGGCATCCCCTTGCAAGTGACTAAAACGGCTATTGGTGATCCGCGCGCCATCAATCTGGTTATGAAATCCCTGGCGGAGAATCGCGTAATTCGCCTGAGCCACCGTGATCTTGTCAATAAGCAGGTTGCGCATCACCCGCGCTGTTTTTCCGCCAATGTAAATCTGGGTGACGGGACCAAACCCACTCATTGCCAGTCCCTGAATCACGCAATCGGACCCACGCACATCCAGAGTGATGTTCTCAGTCCGTCCCTCCCCTTCCCCAAGCACTTTGCAGCCATCCTGCAAGACAAAGCGTCCGCGGCCATTTCCGGTCAACATCCCACGAATCAGCAGCGTTTTACCCTCAGGAATAAAAATGCCTGTATTGATATTTTCACAGTGAAGTCCGGCAGGAACGATAACCGTGTTCCCTTCGGCAAACGCCTGTTTAAAAGCGGCAATCCAGTCATTGTGGTTGTAATGGCTGATATCCACCGTTCCCCCGGTGGCAGCCTTCGCCACGCGCGAGTTAAGCAGCGGTGTCGCAGCCAGGACAGAAAAAGCAGAGACAAAAGTGCGTCGGGTAATTGATTTCAACATACAACCTCGGCGTTAAAGCGTGTGTAACAGGCTGGCTAACTGGCGATTAATCAGGTGTTGATTAAACTCCGTTTCGACTTTCTGCCGTGCGTTGTGTAATACGGGCATCAGTTCTTGTTGCTCAATATGGCTAAAGGTGGCCAGGCACTCGGCCAGCGCGAGTGCATCATTCTCAGGCACAAGCCAGCCGGAGTAACCGGGGCTAATCAGTTCCGGGATCCCGCTATGTACCGTCGACACCACCGGGATCCCCACAGCCATCGCTTCCATCAGCGCCACCGGAATGCCTTCCATATCGCCATCCGTCCCTGTTACCGACGGCAGCAAAAAGACGTCAGCGTCATCCAGCATTGCTTTGACTTCATGGCTCGGTTTGAAACCTGGCATTTCGACATAATCGTCCAGTTCATAGTGTTCGATAAGGGTCTTCAGGCGACGCTCCCACGGGCCGATACCCAGGATGCGATACTTAAAATCGACGCCCCGGGATTTCAATTGCCGGCAGGCTTCAATTGCTACGTGCAGCCCCTTTTTCTCCGTCAGACGGGCAACCGAGATAATTTGCAGCGGTTTACCCGGCACTTTTATCGGTCGCAGAGTAAAACGATCCATATCTACGCCCATACGAGAAACAGTAATCTTCTCACCAGGGCAGCCCATTTGCTTCAGACGTCCGGCCCACAGTTCACTGATAGGCAGCATCAGATCGCCACGACGAAAAAGCGCCTGATACTCTGCGGTATAGTGGTTAAGCACGTCATGGCTGGAGATATCGATCCCATGAAAAATCGTGGCGATTTTCCCTTCAATCACGCCCAGTTCACGTAATTTTGCCGCCGTGACACCCGCTGGCCCAAAATGAGCAATAAATACATCTGCACGGTAGGGCCGGGCGGTCTGACCACAGATGGCGGAGAGGATCAAATTGCGTGACTCGTCGCCATAGCGAGAGATGTTTAACGCACGCCATGTCGAGGCGCGATGCATGCCTTGTAGCGTTTTACCGGCGCGATAGCGGAGCTTTCCCATCCGCCCCTGCGGTTCATCCTGCAACCAGCGAGTTTTCGCCTCCAGGCCGTATTGTTTCCACGCAGCATGGGTATTTTGCGTATCCCCTTTTTGCAGGGCGATGATCTCAACCTCATATCCCATATCAATAAACGCAGTAATCTGATTCAGGACAAACGTTTCCGAAGACAGCGGGAATTTCAGCAAAAAGAAACCAACCTTCATTTCACCTCCCCGATGCGTTCAAGAACAGACTTCACCATACCGAGGCCATTTTCTCGCTCTGCTTTCACCGCCTTCGTCAGGCGCGCGTTAATGACCGGTAACTGCCCCAGCGTGTCCGCCACCATGGCACTGAGTGACCCATCCAGAAGATGGCGAACATCAATCGCCATCTCTGGCATTCCCAGTTGCTGCATGATGCCTGCCGATTTGTGCTCGTAGTTGATGGCAATGGCAGGTGTACCGAAATTCATTGAGATAATCGCAGAATGCAGGCGCGTCCCAACGGTTAAATCACAGGCTGAAAGCAGTTTCCCCATCTCAAGGTCATTCAGCTCGTCCATCACCACATGATAACGTGACGGGTCGTTCACATACTGACGCAGGTTCAGCGCCACCATGCGATCGTCCTTGTTGTAGCTGTCAATACCGGTGCAGGTGGAAAGCGCCAGAACCTGATAACCGCAGTCCAGTACGCGGTTAACCACGTCGGCGAAGGCTTTTTCATAGGCTTCCTGCGTGGTTCCCAGACGCTTATCAAAAGGTGCAAGCTCGCGCAAAGTAATGGCAACGGTTTTTTGTTGTTCCGCCACATTCAACCAGTGCTGAACGGCATAACTGGCCTCAAATTGATCAGCCTGATGATCGACCAGCCAGGCCGTATCGACCCCATGCTCCACTTTTGACGTGTCGATTTCACTTCGTTTCATCAATTCAAGGCTGACGGATTCACGCAGGATTAGCGCATCACAGTGACCAAATACATAATTTGCCAGTTGGTTGAACTGTGGGTCCTGGAAAGGCCCCACGCTATGCCCAATCATAAACAGCGGTTTTTTCGCCATAAAAGTACAGAGTGCGTGCTCGAACTGAGGCACGCCATAGAGATCGACAAAAAATGAACCGCCGACCTGAATGATGGCGTCGTAGCCCGACAACAGACGGACAAAATCAGTAAACCCCTGAGCAATAGCAATATTGCGCAACTTCCCGGTATCTGTCACACGGGACAAAAGCACCTGATGCTGATAGCGACGACGCAGCACTTTCTTTACGCGCCCCATCACCCCTGCGGCGTTGTTGTGCTGTTTCATCTGGCTGTACAGCGGGTCGCCCATCACCGGACGGTTAAGAAGCCAGGATGAGCTCACCGGATAACGGCTCATCACATCCACTTCCGTTTCAGGGGCCAGCGCGTTAATCGCATCCAGTAAACCGCGCAGAATGGCACTGTCACCACGGTTGCCGCATGTGTGATTACCAAGAATCAATAATTTCATAATGACCTCTTAAAGAAATTCTCCACCCTGACCTTCTTCTCTAAAGGCCGGAATCAAGAAAAAATGCCCTAAATCAACCTGCCCGGAGCAGCGTTTTCATCTTCTCACTTCGGCAAAACTGGCGTTTCATCTCCACCACCAGGGCATTACGTGAAAGCACAATCATCGCCCCAAATGCTAGTGCGCCAGCGGCTATTTGCGCGGCTAGCAATACGCCAAGCGGCAGATGACCATTGAGCGCTATGCCCAGGCCATAACTGACTGCCAGTGTTGGCAACGACAGGTAAAACGGCAGCCACAGACTCAGGATGTACTGCCGGTAGCTGGAACCGAGTACCGGTTTGATCATCACGAAATAGCTCAATACGGTGTTGATGACCTGCACCAGCAGAAAGCCCAGCGTCACGCCAATCGCACCCGCCAGATGACCGCCAACAATAATGGCCGGGATAAACAGGAAGGTTTTGAATACATTGAATTTAAAGCTGATATCCACGCGGGCTTTTGCCATCAGCAGGGAACCAATCGGATTCCCTACCGAACGCAATAACCCCACCACACATAGCAACTGCAGGATCGGAACGATGCCGTTCCACTTCTCACCAAAAACCAGCGGAACAAAATTGTTGGAGACCACCATCAGCCCCAGCAGAGCCGGGAAATTAATAATCCCCACCACGGAAAGTAGCTTATAGAAGTTGACGCGTAACTTTTCGGTATCGTCCTGTATTTTGGCGAACGCAGGAAAAAGCACGCGGGTGATGATAGGGTTGAGTTTCATCGGCGGGACAACCGCGACGTTGTACGCAAGATTGTAGCCGCCTGCGATGCTCGCCCCCAGAATGCGCGCCAGCACCAGCGTGGACAGATTGGTATTAATGTAGTTAATGATGCTATCTGCGGTTAGCCACGCCCCAAAACGCAGGTTAGATGACACCGACGCCAGCGAAAAGTGGAATCCAGGACGGTAAATCTTACGACCAAAGTAGCCGAACAGTGCGGTACGCACGACGGTATTCACCAGATACCCCAGAATCGCCGTTAACGCCCACGGCCAGAAATGCGCGCTCACGACGGTAAAGGTAAATCCCGCCACCACAGCACTGGTTTCAACCATACCAATCTTGCTGAACTCCAGCTCTTTTTGCATGAGCGCACGAAACTGTTGCCCATGCGGGATCACGACAAAAGCAAAAGAGAGTGTACGTATTAACGGTGCGAGATCGGGGTTATGTAACACGTCAGCAATAGTGCTGGCCGACAGAAAGACCAACACACATACCGTAATGCCCAGCGCCACGTTCAGCCAGTAGAGCGTGGTCAGTTCCAGGTGGCTAATCTCTTTACGCTGGATAATGGAGTTCGCAATACCAAAATCCGATAGCGTATCGGCCAGGGCAATAATGACCAGTGAGATGGTCAACAGACCGAACTGATGATTATCGATAATCCGCGCCAGGACGGTCATCTGCACCAGCCCCAGTCCGATGATCACCAGCGTCGCCATGGCTGACCACTTTGCCCCACTGATGGTTTTTTCACGTAAGCTCATGACCGTTCCTTAATACGCCGCTTTGTTCACAAAGCCTTTAAAGATGGTCAGAAAAACGATTTTGATATCGAACCAGACACTCCACTCACGGATGTACTCCAGATCGAACTCAATGCGTTTCTCCATTTTTTCCAGAGTATCGGTTTCACCACGCCAACCGTTGATTTGCGCCCAGCCCGTAATACCCGGCTTCACTTTGTGGCGCAGCATGTAACCTTCAATCAGTGAACGGTATTGCTCGTTATGCGCCACTGCATGTGGTCGTGGCCCAACAATCGACATACCGCCGGTCAGGACGTTAATAAATTGCGGTAATTCGTCCAGTGAAGTACGGCGCAAAAAGTTACCCACACGCGTCACTCGCGGATCGTTTTGCGTCGCCTGCGTCACGACGCTGTCGTTTTCCATGACTTTCATTGAGCGGAACTTCCACACCATGATCGGTTTTCCGTCCATGCCGTAACGGGTCTGGCGGAAGATCACCGGACCTGGCGAGGTGATCTTCACCGCAAGGGCGATCGCGCACAGAACGGGGGAGATCAGCAACAAAATCAGGGAAGAGAGGACGATATCTTCCAGGCGTTTCAGCACGCGGTTGATGCCGGAGAGCGGTGTATCGTAAAGCGGTACTACCGGTACGCCATTCACCTCTTCGATACGCGAATGCAAGATATTGAAGGTAAAGACATCAGGGATAAGACTTACTGAGCAGGTGGTATCAGCCAGCTCGCGCATCAGGTTACGGATACACTTCTCTTCACTCATCGGCATCGCAATGTAGACATTGTGGATCTTGCCCGCTTTCGCATCCTCAATGAGCTGTTCGGTATTGCCTGCCCAATCCGGTGAGACACCGCCGGGTTGTGCGTCGTGATACACCCCGACAACGTCGAAGCCCAGCCAGGGCTCTTTGCGGAAACTGTTGAGTAATAACGCCCCAACGGGCAGATCGCCGGCCACTGCCACAAAGCGGGTGTTATACCCCTGGTTACGTAACCAACCAGCGCAATAACGGATAGACACGCGACACACCACCATGCCGAGACTGGTTAACCCGTACCAGCACAGATAAGTGACAAGACGATTATCAAAATCATGGCTAAATGCCACCAGTCCGGCACTGAATATCAGACTTAAGGTCCAGTTTTGCAGCAGCAGCATCAGTTCAGTTGTAATCTTTACACCGCGCCATGAACGATAAAAATCGGTCATCCCGCCGATCATTTGAAACACCACCAGGGCAATCAACGCCATCAGCAGATGCATGTATAAAAATGGCAATCCGCTTATCCGGCACACCGCCCACAGCCCGCCGACCATGATGGTAATGTCAGAAAAACGCTGCACCATTGAGATTAACGATGCATTCGTTCTGGCTCGCTCGCGCTTTTTTAGATTTGTCATCGTTGTTCCTTTCGTTCAAAACCCGCCCCTCACCTTCTCCCTTCCGAAGAGAAGTTGAGGGGGAAAGTTTTACTGATTCAACAGCGCCAGAATGTCCTGCGTTCGCGCTTCCATCAGCGGGACATCTCCCCGTGACTCCACATTCAGACGCACCACAGGTTCCGTATTCGAGGAGCGCAGATTGAATCGCCATTGAGGAAACGACATGCTGATCCCATCGGTGTGATCAATATCCAGAGCGTGAATAGCAAAATGCTGCTCGACGCGCGCAATCGCCTCGACGGGCAATGCCAGTGTGCTGTTGATTTCACCACTCGCCGGGAACGCTGCCATACGGTCGCGAACCAGCTCGCCCAACGTCTGCCCTTTCAGGCACAGCAACTCTGTCACCAGCAACCACGGGATCATGCCGCTATCGCAGTAGGCAAAATCGCGAAAATAGTGATGTGCGCTCATCTCTCCACCATAGATGGCATCTTCCTCACGCATCCGCTCTTTAATAAAAGCGTGACCGGTTTTGGACATAACCGGTTTGCCCCCTGCGGCACTGACCACATCAACCGTATTCCAGGAGAGACGCGGATCATGGATGATCTTCGCGCCTGGGTTTTTCTCCAGGAATGCTTCTGCCAGAAGGCCTACGATGTAGTAACCTTCGATAAACTGACCTTTTTCGTCGAACAGGAAGCAACGGTCAAAGTCACCGTCAAAGGCGATCCCCATATCCGCGCCATGTTCAATCACCGCATTGCGGGTATCCGCCCGACACTCTGGCAGCAGCGGATTAGGGATACCATTGGGGAAATGACCGTCCGGGGTGTTATGGACTTTGACGAACGTCACCGGCACGTTGAGCGCCTTAAAGCGAGCTTCCAGGGCATCTACAACCGGGCCTGCCGCACCGTTGCCGGAGTTAATTACCAGCTTCAATGGCTTGAGGTTTGCCATGTTGATGTAACCCAGGAGATGGTCGAGATAGGCAGCGCGAAGGTCGATTTGCTGGTAGCTGCCACGTTTTGTAGGGTCCACCGGGGGGAAATCGTTGGCTTCCGCAAGACGCTGCACATCACGTAAGCCAGTATCTCCGCTGATAGGTCGAGCTCCCTCACGCACCAGCTTCATCCCGTTGTAATTCATTGGATTATGGCTGGCTGTCACTTCAACACCGCCATCCACCCCCAGATGGAAAGTGGCAAAATAGATCTCTTCTGTACCCGAAAGTCCAATATCCAGCACATCGACACCGGCATCCTGCAACCCTTTCGCCAGTGCCTGTTTTAGCGATTCGCTGGTCAAACGCACGTCACCGCCCAGTACAATCGTTTTCGGCTTTAAATATTCGCCATATGCCCGGCCAATACGCCACGCAATATCTTCATTCAGTTCTTCACCCAGCTTGCCGCGAATATCGTAGGCTTTAAAACAGGTTAACTTTTCCATGATCACCCCTTTTTCAGGCAACAGTCGTCCAGGGCTCTTAATGAGCCTTATTAATTGGTAGTAAATGTTTTGCCCGGTAACGTCGTGCTTACACGCGCCCGTAGCGATCCTCAAAGCGGACGATATCGTCCTCTTCCAGATAGGAGCCGGAACGTACTTCGATCAGATCGAGAGGAATTTTCCCTGGGTTTTCCAGGCAATGTGTTGCCCCCAGCGGAATGTAGATTGATTCATTTTCACCCAGCAGTTTCACGTCATCATTGATGGTCACTTTGGCTGTTCCCGCCACAACCACCCAGTGTTCCGCCCGGTGATGGTGCATCTGCACCGACAGTCCTTCACCTGGTTTCACCGTAATACGTTTCACCTGATAGCGTTCCCCTGCATCGATCGAATCGTATTTACCCCACGGGCGGTAAACTTCGCGGTGAATATGGTGTTCGTGGCGGCCATCGGCCTTAATTTTCTCCACGACTTTTTTGACATCCTGCACAGCATTGCGATCGGCAATCAACACCGCGTCTTTGGTCTGGACAACCACCAGATCCTTGACACCCACCGTGGTCACCAGACCCGATTCGGCATACACATAGCTGTTTTCCGTTTTATGACTGATCACATCCCCATGATGAACGTTGCCTTCCGGCGTGTGGGCGCTGATCTCCCAGAGCGAGGACCAGGAACCGACATCACTCCAGCCCGCATCCATGGGAACCACCACCGCGTCAGCCGTCCGCTCCATCACCGCATAGTCGATCGACTCTTCCGGGCAGGCGAGGAACGAAGCTTCGTCTACACGGATAAAATCGAGATCCGGGTCGACCACATCCATCGCCTTTTCACAGGCATTGAGGATATCCGGGCGGTACTTTTGCAACTCTTCGAGGTAGCGCCCGGCGCGGAATAAGAACATGCCGCTGTTCCAGTAATACTCCCCACTGGCAACGTAGGCCTGCGCGGTGTCCAGATTCGGTTTTTCAACAAATTGCGCCACGTTAAACGCCACGCTGTCAGCCTGCGCCTCAGCGACATCCCCACGGCGGATATAGCCGTAACCCGTTTCCGGTAGATCCGGCACAATACCGAACGTCACCAGTTTGCCACTTTCGGCGTAGGGAATAGCTGCACGTACAGCGTCACGGAAAGCATCTTCCTGCTGGATCACGTGGTCTGCTGCCAGCACCAGCATGAGAGGGTCACTCTCTGGACTGCTACGCAGTGCCGCCAGTGCTGCCAGCGCTATCGCCGGAGCTGTATTGCGGCCCGCAGGTTCCAGAATAATGTTTTCAGTCAACTTGTTGAGCTGACGCAACTGCTCGGCAACGATAAAGCGGTGCTGTTCATTACAAATCACCACCGGGCTTTCGCACGCCACACCATTAAGGCGTGACACCGTTGTTTGCAGCATAGTGAGATCCCCTTTCAGGCAGAGGAACTGTTTTGGATAGAGCACGCGGGACAGCGGCCATAACCGGCTACCAGAGCCTCCAGCCATCACGACCGGAAAAAGTTTGGTTTGACTCATGATTTATCCCCGTATATCTGCAATAAATTGGCTAAGCACGTTCTCTTTTTCGAGCGTGCGTTCGGCATATTCACGTGCCACCGTGTTCTCTTTTGGCATCACGAGTGCCTGTTCGATCCCCGTCACCAGCGCCTGAACGGATTCCGGCTCCACGCAGACGGCGATACCGGGATAGCTTTTGCACAACTGACCCAATTCAGTTTCAGGTTCTGCGGTGATCACCGCATTGCCACCAACAGCCAGGATGTTGGTCAGTTTTGAAGGCAGAACGGCATCCGCCGCCCCGCGTTTTTGCACCACCAGGTGACAATCGCCCATCTTCAGCAACGCGGGCAATGCGTCATAAGACTGGAGCGGGAAGAATTTCACATTGGGTAAACCACGCTCACTGACCATTTTTTCCAGGCGCGTTTTACCGCCTCCTTGTCCGACAATCACAAACATCCATGGATGTTTTTGAAGCTGATGAGCCGCTTCAATCACGCTTTCCAGCCCCTGCTTTTCGCCGATGTTGCCTGAGTAAAGAATAATTTTTTGGTCGTCAGGCAAACCGAGTTGAGTACGTAACGTCAGGACATCACGCTCTGCCACATCCCGAAAACGCGCCACTTCCGACCAGTTCGGGAAAAAGATCACTTTGTCCGCCGCCACGCCCTTTTCCTGCGCTTTGTTCATCATGGAGCGTGAGATGGTCGAAACATAATCAACGTTAAGCAGGCCACTTCGCTCAAAGGCACTGGCGAGTTTTGCCACTTTTCCACCGTTGCTTTTACCGGCCATTCCCAGGCCCAGCATCGCGTCCACTTCATAATCCTGAATATGCAACAACGTGCGTGCGCCAGAGAGCTTGCCAAGCAACCGCATACCAGGGGTACAAAACAGCGTTGGCACGATGCCGATAATGCGATCCGGCTTCCAGCGACGCTGGGCCATTAGCGGGAAGAAACTGCTCAGCGCAAAACTGCCCAAATGAATCAAACGCTTTAGCGTCGAAGGCTGTTCAGGAACATACAGGGGACAACGCCAGACGGTAGCCACCCCCTGTTCACGGCGATAACGCCAGCTTGAATAACGCTCGCCCACCTTCCATTCCGGGTAATACGGTGGTGCGGTAATGACCCGCACCTCATGACCCTGGCTTGCCATCCACTCGACCATTTCACCGGTGTACTTTCCGATCCCGGTCAACTCTGGCGAATAGTTAATGCCGTACACCAAAATTTTCATATTCCTGGTGCCTCAGCCTGTTGCGCCGCAAGAAAATACGCACGGCTGTTGTCATGCACATTTTCGCTTGCCAGTAACGCCTCTGGATCAAGCCAGCGGTAATCATCATGTTGAGAATCAGGCAGAGACAACTCAGCCTCGCGAACTTTCAGGCGGAAACCGAGCACCACGTAGTGTGTCGTGAAATCCGTCCCGGAGAAGTTATCGTCGTAGAAGTGCTGCCAGACCCCATAAAACTGAGCTGCCGCCATTGGCAGACGCAGCCCCAGTTCCGCCAGCGAGAGACGTTCAAAGGCACTGGCAAGCCGCTCATCCTTTTGCACGCGTCCACCGGGTACAAACCAAAAACCCTGGGCAGGGCGATTGGTTCGTTTCCCCAGCAAGAACTCGCCGCGTTCATTTTCCACAATCAGATCGAGTGATATGAGCGGAGTAGAGCGCACTACCGTGGCAAAATCTTCCTGACTTAAAAACATGATTACCCCCGGAAGCGGTGCTGGTTTTCGAGGAACCACTGATAGGTGCTTGCCAGCCCCTGTTCCAGTGAAACCTCGTGATACCAGCCCAACTGATGCAGACGCGTTACGTCCAGCAACTTACGTGGCGTACCGTCCGGTTTTGATGCATCAAACACCACGCGGCCCTTGTAACCCACCACTTTTGCCAGGGTTTGCGCCAGCTCGCGGATCGTGCAATCCACGCCTGTTCCCACGTTAATGTGGGACAGCATCGGTTCGGTGTTTTCCAGCCACACCTCACGATCCAGCTCCATCACGTGGATACTGGCTGCTGCCATGTCGTCCACATGCAGGAACTCACGCATCGGTGTGCCACTGCCCCACACCACCACATCCGGGGCATTTTCTGCCGTCGCTTCATGGAAGCGGCGCAACAACGCCGGGATCACGTGCGAATTGCTCGGGTGAAAGTTATCGTGCGGCCCGTACAGGTTCGTCGGCATCACTGAACGATAGTCACGGCCATACTGCCGGTTATAGGACTCACACAGCTTGATACCGGCAATCTTGGCGATCGCGTAAGGCTCGTTGGTGGCTTCAAGCGTCCCTTGCAGCAATTCACTTTCCGCCATCGGCTGTTTAGCCAATTTCGGATAGATGCAGGATGAACCGAGGAACAACAGTTTATTCACGTTGTGCAGGTGCGCTGCGTGAATGATGTTGCTCTCAATCATCATGTTTTCGTAGATGAAATCTGCCGGGTAAGTATTGTTGGCCACAATACCGCCCACTTTTGCCGCCGCCAGATACACCTGATCAATACGCGAATGTGCAAAGAACTCCTGTACTGTTTTGCTGTCGAGCAGGTTCAACTCGTCACGCGTACGGACAATCACCTCAACGTCACCGCGTTGTTCCAGTTGGCGAACAATGGCGGAACCCACCATGCCGCGATGACCGGCGACAAAAATACGTTGTTTGGTCATTCTCAGGACTCCAGCGCGATCGCAACCTCGTAACCATGGGATTTCAGCAGAGAGTGTTTCTTCGCGGCTTCGAGATCTTTAGCAACCATCTCAGAGACCATCTCCTGCAGAGTGGTTTCAGGCTTCCAGCCCAGGGTTTCGTGTGCTTTGGTTGGGTCGCCAAGCAGGGTCTCTACTTCAGCAGGACGGAAGTAACGCGGATCAACCTGAACAATCACGTCACCCGGTTTCACACCTGGAGCATCATGGCCTGTCACTGACACCACAATGCCCTTCTCTTCCACACCCTTGCCTTCAAAACGCAGTTTGATACCCAGTTGCGCGGCCGCCATCTCAACGAACTGGCGCACGGAATACTGCACACCGGTTGCAATCACGAAGTCTTCTGGTTTGTCTTGTTGCAGCATCATCCACTGCATTTTCACGTAATCTTTGGCATGGCCCCAGTCACGCAAGGAATCCATGTTGCCGAGATGCAGACAAGACTCCAGCCCCTGCGCGATGTTCGCGATTGCACGAGTGATCTTACGGGTCACGAAGGTTTCACCACGGCGGGGAGATTCATGGTTGAACAAAATACCGTTACACGCATACATGCCGTAGGATTCGCGGTAGTTAACGGTGATCCAGTAGGCGTAAAGCTTTGCGACTGCGTAGGGTGAACGTGGATAAAACGGGGTGGTTTCTTTCTGTGGAATTTCCTGCACTAAACCATACAACTCCGATGTGGAGGCCTGGTAGAAACGGGTTTTCTTCTCAAGGCCCAGGAAGCGGATGGCCTCAAGCAGACGCAATGTGCCCATGGCATCTACATCTGCGGTGTATTCAGGGGATTCGAACGACACGGCGACGTGGCTCATTGCACCCAGGTTGTACACCTCATCCGGCTGCACTTCTTGCAGAATGCGGGTCAGGTTGGAGGAGTCGGTCAGGTCGCCGTAATGAAGATGGAATTTCGGGTTCGCGGAGTGTGGATCCTGATAGATATGATCCACGCGCTCGGTATTGAACGATGATGCACGGCGTTTAATGCCATGAACCTCGTACCCTTTTTCCAGCAGAAGTTCTGCCAGATAAGAACCATCCTGTCCGGTAACACCTGTGATGAGAGCGACTTTAGACATATTTATATTCCTCTACTTATCGAATTTAATGAGAGCCGTTCTATTGGCTCTTCGTTTCAACGCGTTCGCGTATCACCACTGCGGGGTTGCCACGGCAAATCTTATTTGCCGGTAGCGATTTAAATACACTGCTACGCGCACCAACTACGGTGCTATCGCCAACAGAAACACCAGGTGCGACAAACACATCTGTCGCCAGCCAACATTTTTCGCCGATAACGATTGGTGCAGCGGTAATATCAAAATATGGACTCATAAAATCGTGACTGCCCGCGCACAAATAGCACTTCTGCGACACAACGGAATTTGCGCCAATTGTTATATCCCCAAGGGTATATAACACTGCATCATCACCAACCCAGGCGTAATCACCCAGCGTTAATTTCCATGGATAAGTGATTTTCACTGACGGGCGGATGACTACGTTTTTTCCTATTTTTGCGCCAAACAAACGTAATAAAAATGCCCGCCAGCGGTATAATATTTGTGGCGACCAGGCAAATAACGTTGCCTGAACGGCCCACCATAACTGAACTTTAATACCACTCCCGCCCCGAAACCCTTTCGGTACGGAGAAGCCATTAAGATCTTGCATTACCTTCCCTTATATTCAGACTTTGTTATATAAGGCTTTCGTTTTGCCCGTTGTTTTCAGACGTAATAAATAAGACAATTCCGCCCAAAACCCAGGTACGCGCAAGATATTACGCTGTACTGATTTTGCGTCCTGGCACAATTCGAGATTGTTTGATGTCGATACGCCCCCCATCGAAAACTCAGAAACAAAGCCTTTAATTCGACGGAATGGATAACCTGATTTGTACAACATAGCCGCCAGTGCATAATCAGAAGAAACTTTATACTGCAAGTCATAAGGCTGTTTCTTCAGCCCTGCTACCGGAAAGAAAATAGCCTGATGACTGGCCGGTAAACTGTGATAGATATACCAGCCTGGTTTTGCGCTGCGCTGCACTTTATTACCATCACCAAAATCAAGCAACGCATCGCCAATATACATGGCATCATCTTTCTGGCGCACAAGCTGGCGGACAAAAAGTGCCACTTCATCATGGAAGACATCACCGGAATTCAGGAAAATCGCATAACGCCCTTGCGCCATATCGATACCTTTATTCATAGCATCGTAGATGCCTTTGTCCTTCTCACTGATGTAACGTAAGTTAAACTCACCGTTGAGTTTTTTCAGGAATTCAGCCGTCCCGTCATCGGAGCCGCCATCAACCACTATCCATTCAAACGTGAGGCTCGGGTCGCGTGCCAGATTGCGCAGCGAGCGCCAGGTTTTTACTACCCCTTCATAATTGCGAAAGGCGACAGTAATGACGCTAAGAAACATAAATCACCTCATTTCGTCATGCGTTCGTAATATTAAGCGCCTTGCGCAGAATAAACGGACAAACAATTAAGAATGCATATTCCGGGCTAAATATTGACCCAGTGAAAAACAGCGACACGGGTGTAAAAAGATAGAGCTGCACACGAAAATTCTGATTATCACCGAATGCGTTGATCATCATTTTGAAAACCTTGAACAGATACCATGACGTCAACAACACAGCGAACCATGAAAAATAAATAATTAACAGATACAGACCATTGTCTATGGTTTTACCGACATCCGCACCGTTAAAGATTCCGAATGATGCTACATATTCATAAAGTGAGCCAAATCTTACTACGCCATCAACGTGGGTTAAAGAATACCCCACCATCACCAGTGGCCCAATGATACGATAATAAGATGATGAGCCTTGCGTTCCTAAATCCCCGAGACGCTCAGAAATATACGGGAATGCAAATACCACACCGACCATGAACACTGTGAGAGAAATGATCGCCAGCGGCAGCTTTTTCTTAATCGCATCCTTATTGAGATACTGAAATGCCCACTCCAGCAAATAAAACAATATAAATGTCATTAACCCAGAGAAGGAACCTGACAGAACAATCCCTGCAAGGATCATAGCATCGGTCTTAGGCGTTTTGATACCAAACTGTTTGATGCTGAGCCAAATTGAGATTAATGCCAGAGCAAAGAATGCCGGTTCAAAATAGAGTGCAGTGGTGCGTTTACCGCCAAACTTAATGAAATTCAGAACATAGCTGTTACTGTATATGAGATATTTCGAAATTATCTCCATCAGACTACTGCCGCCGGTCAAAATAATCTGTGCCATTTCCAGAGCTGCAAGCACAACAATGAGTGCCACGACAAGATAAAAGAACCTGAGGATTTTCCGATAATTGTGCGGTGATATTGTTTTGAACCGAATACTCCAGACCATCCCAATAATAATAACGATATAAACAAACAGCATGGTGGAGGTGACATATTTACTGGCATCCAGCGATTGACCAAAGATGTAGTTAAACATCGTCAGCCCCACCCCTGCGCCGAGCGCGATCATTAGCTTGTTAATACTGATTTTATCGACATACAACAAGAGTAAAACCGGCAAAAAAGTCACGATGGTGATGGGGAAGCTTTCTCCCAGTTGAGCAATCTTGACGTTCACCAACAGATAGATCAATGGTAACAGCAGATAACTACAGATTCTGATAGAACGAGACATATTCCTCCAGCATCTGTTTTCCGCTGTACGCCTCACGGCTACGGGTGCGGAACGCTTCAAGGCTTGTTCCGAATACGGCCTGCGCAATTTCCGCCTTAGACAATTGCACCAATGGCAACACCTCGTTTTCGCCGAAGGTTTTGCCGCCTGATTTTTCCAGCACCTCACGTGCGGCATCGCTGTGAGTTGCAATCACCGGGACACCAATGGACAACGCCTCACATAGAATCAGTGGATAGTTGTCAACACGGGAGCTGAACACCAGCGCATCCATGCCGTTCAGCGCGCTCATCAGTTTGCGTTTGTCGGTTTCAAAGCCGTGATTCACCACATTCTCGCCTTCAAAAGGAGAGAACTTACCGAAAGTGTGCAGTTCCACCTTATCACCCAGCGCCATCATGTCCCGTACCAGCTGCTGGTTGGTTTTTCCGTCATAACGGAGATCGTGGGCGACCACCGCAATTTTCGGTTTGCCCGTTGTTTCAGCAACCGGGGTCAATTCGGCCAGGATCTCTTCTGTCGCTACATCAATTCCGTTATTGATGATCTTGCAATGCCCCGCACCGTACAGGCTGTTAAATGCCTCGGCCACATGTTGGCTGGGAGAGATAAACGTGCAACCAAGTGCAAGCATGTCGCGAAATAACTGGCGTTTACCGGCCACCAACTGGTGTGCGCGGTCAACGTTTACCGGCGGGTAGTTCGCCAACGTGGGACATTTCTGACAGTCGTTTTTCCAGCCTTCGCAGCCGTCGGTAAATGCACAACGCCCGGTCACACTCCAGTGATCGTGTAACGTCCAGACAAAGGTGGTATCTGGCTTATGTGCTTTTACTTTCTCGCAAAATGCCACAACCTCATCCAGATTTAACCAGTAGCTATGCAACACGTGAAAATGCAGTACCACGGGTTCAGAAGAACGCGTCACCATGCGGTACAGGTTATTAAGGTTGCCAAACAGATCACGGTTAAACAGGCGAAACAGCGCAATGTTGGCAATGGACGTCACGCGTGGCGTTTGCTTTACCACCTGCGGATAGCTATTGTGGCTGACGCTTTTTTTCCCGCCTTTCCCGTAGCCATAAACAAAGCGCGACTGTAACCCTTTTTGCAGCGCACGCTGATGGAGATCCAGCGCCACACCTGCCGCTCCGCCTTCCGCCAGGCGAACGTTAAATTGCAGAATATTCATTTGATCACCTTCACGCGGGCTTTCTCTCCCACCACCAGCGCATTATCAGGAATGTTGTCCAGTACTACGCTGCCAGCGCCAATGGTGACGTTATTGCCCACGGTGATATCACCAATGATGACCACATTCGCCCCCAGTTCAACGTTGTTGCCAATGACCGGACAGGCCAGACTTTCTGGCCCTCGGTTGCCAATGGTGACAGCATGGCGGATTGTGAAATCATCTCCCGCTACCACGAACTTATTGATCACAACTGCGTAGCCGTGGTGCACAGTGAAACGACGCCCAATAGTGGCGGCCGCCTGAATTTCATAGCCAAAAATACATTCGGTAACGATGCGGTACAGCACCAGCACCGGTGCTGCCCAGAGGTTATTGAGCACATTTTTTTTACGCCAGACCGAGCAAAAATGCGCCACACGATATGCCAGGACCATGCAGCAAGGACGTAAACTCCAGCTGTTCGCGCGACAATCTTCCAGAAACATCATTTCCCCCGAAGTCCATCGGCCAGGCGCTTGGTATTGCGTACTGAAAAGAGTGTCAACAAGGTGCGCCAGTTCATCCGTTTGTTGCGGATCTGATAAAGAGTAAAAAGCTGATACTTCCGGCTGGCACGGTCAAACTTCGCCTTGTGCTTACGGTAAAAGTGGAAATAACCCGAGAACTTCTTCGGCGATGAGGTAATTTGCATCTCACCATGATTGATATGCAGGATCTGCGTAGCCTCTTCCATTTTCCACGGCTCGCCATACTCAACGACCATCCGCAGAAAAATGTCATAATCCTGCGCTGCGGCAAGCGAGGTATCAAACAGGCACTCTTTAAAGCGCCATGACCATGTAAACACCTGATTACCAATGATATTTCGTTTATAAAACAGACGACGAGAATAGGGTGATTTCGGGTACAGCGGCAAACTGGCGGGTTGAGAATAGACCTCGCCCTGACAGACATAATCATTGGCATACAAGAACGCGTGCGTAACCAGTTGCTGCTTCTGTGACAGGAAAGTGGACAAACGATTTGGCGTCCACTCGTCGTCGTCGTCGATCCCGGTCAAATAGTGCCCTTTCGCCTGCAATATCGCCTGATTACGTACCGCACATGCCCCGGAGTTGATGGCGTTGTGGGTGTACACCACTCGTGGGTCGTTAAGTTCAGCCACGAAAGTTTGCAGTTGTTCATAAGATGACGAACAGTCATCGACGATGATCAACTCCCAGTGGTCGTAGTCCTGACGCAGGACTGATTTAATCGCGCGGATCGCCAGCTGCTGACGGTTCCATGTCGGCATATAAATAGAAATCAAAGGGCGTTGTATGGTCATGTTCTTCCCCGATAGCTCACGATTAATGATTGTCAGACTTGTATCTGTATTCGTAATACCCGTAGTCCTCATAACCGGCCGCACGACGGAAGATAGAGTTCAGGATCACCCCTTTCACCTCGATACCGTTCTGTTCAAAGCGGCTCAGACTGGTTTCCACTTCTTTCACCGTGTTTACGGCGTAACGAGCAACCATCAGCGTCGTCCCTGCATGACGGCCAACAATCGCGGCATCGGTCACGGCCAGGATCGGCGGAGTATCGATCAATACCAGGTCATAGTGTTCACTTGCCCACGTCACCAGTTGGCTAAAGCGCTCGCTCATCAGTAGTTCGGACGGATTAGGCGGGATCTGCCCACGAGGAACGAGATCAAAGTTGGGAATAGAGGTGGGTTTGGCGTACTGGCCTATCTCCCCTTTGCCGAGCAAAAGCTCAGACAAACCATTCGTGTTGTCTGTACCGAGCAACTCATGGGTATAGCCCTTACGCATATCGCAGTCGATCAGCAACACACGTTTATTGGTCTGGCTAACAACCGCCGCCAGGTTGGCACAGACAAAGGTCTTACCAATGGATGGGCTGACACCGGTGAGCATCAACACATTATTTTTGGCCTGCATCATGGCAAAATGCAGACTGGTACGCAGACTACGCACGGCTTCGATCGCCAGGTCAGTCGGATTCCCGATCGCCAGCAGTTGACTCTGTTTGTAGCGTTTAACCCCGTTAACCGTTTTGACGCTATCGCGTGACTTCTGCCATTCGGACAGCGGAATACTGGCGTAAACGTTGATACCGTTTTCTTCCAGCACCTGCGGGCTCTCAATCCCCCGGTTAAACAGTGAGCGCAGAAGCACGCCAACAATCGAAAGCATCAGACCAAGAATAATGCTACCCAGAATGATCAGCGCTTTTTTGGGTTTGAGTACCCCAGGCTGGGTAATTGCAGAATCAACGATACGCACATCACCTACCGTACTGGCCTCGGTGATTTTCAGCTCTTGCTGCTTGTTCAGCAGTTGCATATAGACCTGCTGACCCGACTCCACATCACGAGTCAATCGCACAATCTCTTGCTGCGTTTCCGGCATCGCCGTCACACGGTTGTTCAGCTTTGACTTTTCATCTTCCAGCGCCTGGCGCTTTTCCAGCAGCGTGCGGTATGCCGGGTGGCGTTTAGTGTAAAGCTTGGAGATCTCCGCTTCTTTGAAGGTCAGCTCATTTAACTGGGCATCGATATTGACCATAGAATCGAGGACGGACTTCGCTTCCAGCGGCAGATCAACTGAGTCCTTTGTCTGGCGATAGGCGTTGAGTTTGTTCTCAGCCACATCAAGACGCTCGCGCACTTCTGGCAGTTGTCTGGCGAGGAAGGCCAGACTTTTCGCCGCTTCTTCCGATTTACGGGCGACGTTCTGCTCAAGATAATTGCGGGTGATACTGTTGAGGATGTTACGAATATTATCCTTATCCTCCCCGGTAAAACTGAGGCTCAACACGCCGGTGTCTTTACCGTTTTCCGTGACGGTAAGGTTATTTTGCAGATTGTTAATCATCCCAAGCGTTGAGAATTTGGTGACGGTAAACTCGCTACCTTGTTCAGCCTGGATAGCACTCACCATCATGCTGACGCCATTTTTATTCAATAGCTGCCCCACTTCTCCCCTGGCGCTAAAGCCCGCATCGCTGGTCAGCTGATAATGCTTCGGCCCCAGAACCGTCAGCGTGAAGGTGTCTTCCGCGGTTCCTTTTGGCAGCACAAAGGTGGTGACTTTTACCGTGTCATTATGGCGTCCCGTCAACCGATCCCATCCCGCGCCAAAAATCGGGAAGGTGTCTTTCGTTACGGCAATATCGAGGTCAAGATCGTCAACCGTCTTACCCAACACCATCCGGGACTGAATCAACTGAATTTCTGCATCCGACGCCGGAGGCTTATTCGATAACGCTGAGCCGATATCCTGTACCAGCGAATTCCCCGTATTTTGTTCAATCTGGACCAGCGCATCGGCGCTGTAGATAGGTGTAGCAAACAGGGTGTAGACGATTGCCGCTGCAGCAAAAACCGTCGTTATCCCCAGCACCCACCATTTGGCTTCAATGATCGTGCCGACCAGACGACCAATATCAATTTCATCACTGCCCGAAATCTGGGCGGCAGAAGGTTTTGTTTTTTCTGTCATTGTTATCCCTGCTGAACGTTCAGTGCCTGCGCCCACTGACGGGCAGACTGGTCAAGTAAGGTGTATACCGCCTCAAATGCCTCACGGCTCTTGCGATACGGATCGGGAATTTCGCGTTCATTATCCCAGTGACCAAACAGCATCACTTTGCCGCGCATTTCAGGCGCAATGTCGCACAGCGCGTGAATGTGGCGTTTTTCCATCGCGAGGATCAGGTCATACTCTCGACACATACGTCCGGAGACCTGGCGTGCACAATGTCCATCAAGTGAAACATCATGTGAGGCTGCGACACTTTTCGCGCGCTCATCAGCCCCTTTACCCACAAGTGCCCCAAGCCCAGCTGAGTCGACCGTAATCGCGGGTTGATAGCTTCTCAGCAGCCGCTCGGCCGTAGGGGAACGGCAAATGTTCCCCACGCATACCACCAGAATTTTGTTAAACATTGCGGATTACCAGGTGTGAATGTCGCGCGCCGTATCCGTCATGTAGCGAACGCCACTGATGGTTGGCAGCAACTGGTTGATCAGGCGATTCCAGCGAGCAACAGGCGCGGTCGTCACATACACCACATCGTAAGGCTGAAGGCGGAACTCAGTAGCCATAACCAGCGAGGTCGCATCCGACATATCCAGCTGGTAGATATTGGCAATTTTACCTTTCGCACTGCCCTCACCTTTCAGCGGACGGATAACGAAGATCCCACTGGCATTAGAGGAGGTCAGATCGATACCTTCTGCATTGCCCAGCGCTTCGGTCAGCGTCATACCGCTGAAGTCCATTTTGAGCGTGCTCTGTTTCTTCACTTCGCCCATCACGAACACTTTCAGATCATCATTGCGTGGCACATACAGGATGTCGCCAGGATAAAGCAGTCGGTTCTGGCTCAGATCGCCGTTTTGCATCAACGCCTGAAGCGAAATACGTTGTTCTTTTCCGTTGTGGGTCAGCACAACATTTCGCCAGTCGGCAGCATCCGTTAAACCGCCTGCAGCATTGATAGCATCCAGTACCGTCAGTGGGACGTTGCTGATCGCCTGCTGACCAGATTTGTTGACCTGACCTGAGATGTAGGCTTTTTGCGAACGGAACGCGGCGATATTAACGTCCACCTGCGGGTCAGCGATGTACTGCGCTAAGCGGCCGGTAATATCACTACGGATTTCGGCCAGCGTTTTCCCGACGACGTGCACTTTCCCGATGTAGGGATAGAACATTGTGCCATCCGGTTGTACCCAGTTGCCGGTATCACTGGAGCTACGATATTGCCCCGCTGGTGTAGTCAATTCTGGGTGATCCCAGACTGTGACGTTAATGACATCACCGGGCCCGACGCGGTACTGATAAGACGCAATCTCCTGGTCCAGAGAAGTATTTGGTTGTGCCACGTTTGGTCGTGGGCGTAACTGCTCCACAAGGCGAGGGGTCAGTGGATAAACATTCACCATTCGATCAAGGTCAAAATCAGCATCCTGCTGCTTGATCACATCCTTGCCCATGGTGGACATATTGCTGCCGGGAAAAACCGTGCAACCACTCATCAAGATCATAGACACCAATAATGGCATCAACTTCAGTTTGGATTTCATCATTGATTATTTATCACTTTGGCAGAGTAATTATCCCGTGCAATTTAAATACGTGCGAATCAAAACAGCATTAAGAATGCAGCTAAACAAATAAAAATATAACTGGCATCACTCCTAAAAAAACATTATTTAATCATTCGCTGTTGACAGAATAATCAAGACCAATTAATACACACTCAGGCACGCTACCGCCCTTGGCTTTCAGCTACCAATGTACTGACTAAACAATTAGTTATGACAGGAAATCATGTGAAGCTGGTTTTTATTGAAATAGAGAAAGCATTCATAACACCCAGCCGAAATTACATGACAACGCGAAAGCGGCACGATGGTTAGTAATGGAAGATTTAACGTTTTATACTATTAATGTTGTAACAGCCAACCCCAAAGCAGGCAAGGCAACCGGGTTGCGAATATGGTTTTTTAAGAATTTGTTTAGAAACACACACATTATTTTAAGAATTTCTTTATATTGACATCTGTGCCAGGTAATACTTTTAGTGCGATATTTCTTAATTAACGCATATTTAATAAAAAAAGATTCTCCTTATTGAATTAAATCTATTCTCCGCTAGCGATATTATTTCCACCATTATTGAGAGAAATCTCATGCTGTTATTGCAATTTTCGCCAGCTTTATCCATGATCGAAGTGTGACATTGGTCATATGACAGAAGGTATTGCTATTACTATGGAATGGATTGCCGATCCATCAATCTGGGCCGGGCTGGTTACGCTGGTCGTTATCGAATTAGTCCTCGGTATTGATAATCTTGTCTTTATTGCCATCCTCGCCGAAAAATTACCCCCCTCGCAGCGCGACCGCGCACGCGTCACGGGCTTACTGCTGGCG
Organism: Lelliottia sp. RWM.1; assembly: GCF_016859735.1. Lineage (NCBI taxonomy): Bacteria > Pseudomonadati > Pseudomonadota > Gammaproteobacteria > Enterobacterales > Enterobacteriaceae > Lelliottia > Lelliottia sp. RWM.1. The sequence goes on from NZ_WLVC01000006.1 coordinate 73,758, forward strand.
ATGGGGATGCGTTTGCTGTTGCTGGCCTCTATTTCCTGGCTGGTTACCCTCACCAAGCCGCTGATCACCTTTCATAGCCTGAGCTTCAGCGCCCGTGATCTGATCATGCTGTTCGGAGGATTGTTCCTGCTGTTTAAAGCAACAGTAGAGCTTAATGAGCGGCTGGAAGGGAAAGACAGTGAAAATCCGACTCAGCGCCGGGGGGCGAAGTTTTGGCCCGTCGTCGCACAAATTGTGGTTCTGGATGCTGTATTTTCTCTCGATTCAGTGATCACTGCTGTCGGTATGGTTGACCATCTGGCGGTAATGATGGCAGCGGTTATTATCGCCATTACGTTGATGGTCATGGCCAGCAAAGCGCTCACTCGCTTTGTGAATAGCCATCCCACTATCGTTATTTTGTGTCTCAGCTTCCTGCTGATGATTGGCTTTAGCCTGGTGGCAGACGGTTTTGGTTTCCATATACCGAAGGGATACCTCTACGCTGCCATTGGTTTCTCCGTCATCATCGAGTCGCTTAACCAGCTTGCCATTTTCAACCGACGCCGTTTCTTGTCCGCAAACCAAAGCTTGCGCCAACGCACCGCAGACACAGTAATGCGACTGCTTAGCGGACAAAAAGAAGACGCGGAGCTGGACGCTGAATCAGCCTCCCTTCTCGCCGATCACGATGACAACCAGATATTCAACCCGCAGGAACGGCTGATGATTGAGCGTGTACTCAACCTCAACCAGCGCTCTGTCAGCAGCATCATGACGTCACGCCATGATATTGAGCATATTGATTTGAATGCACCGGAGTCGCAAATCCGCGCATTGTTGGATAAAAACCAGCATACCCGCGTGGTCGTCACAGGGGGGGAAGAGGATGACGATCTACTTGGCGTAGTCCATGTTATTGACCTGCTGCAACAGCAACTTCGCGGTGAGCCACTCGATCTCCGTGCGCTGGTTCGCCAGCCACTGGTGTTCCCCGAAACGTTACAATTGCTCTCTGCGCTGGAGCAGTTCCGTAATGCGCGCACCCACTTCGCCTTTGTAGTGGATGAATTTGGTTCAGTCGAGGGGCTGGTCACGCTCAGTGATGTGATGGAAACCATCGCGGGCAATCTTCCTAACGAAGTTGATGAGATCGATGCACGCCATGATATCCAGAAAAATGCGGACGGCTCATGGACGGCTAATGGTCATATGCCGCTTGAAGATTTGGTGCAGTATGTTCCACTACCACTGGATGAAAAACGTGAATACCACACCATCGCGGGTTTACTGATGGAAAATCTGCAACGTATTCCAAAGCCAGGGGAAGAGGTACAGGTGGGGGATTATCTGTTAAAAACGCTACAGGTAGAGAGCCATCGGGTCCAGAAAGTGCAGCTTATACCACTGCATGAAGAGGATGAACTGGATTACGAGGTCTAGTTTTAGCCCTCTCCCACAGGGAGAGGGCTATCCATTACAACTTGTTGAGAAGCTTCTTCACATCCTTCCCACTCTGCGAATCTTTATTGCGATCCGCCCAGTCGTTCAGCCGACGTTTCGCTTCATCCTGCAAATGTTTACGCAGAATCTGATCCACCTGAAGGCTATAATTCAGCGCCTGCCACTTACCATAAACATTCAGCGGAATAGGCGTCTCTTTCAGGAAATCAACCAACTTACTTTCGCCTTCCCAGCCAGCCAGCACGCGCACGTTAAAGCGGGTATCAGCGGTCTCTTTCACCAGGTCAAGCGACCCAACACCGGTCAATGAAAGCAATGAGGACGATCCTTGCATGCCATCCAGTGAAAGCTGTCCGCTATCCAGCGTTAAATCACTGGTAAAGGTGTCCAGACGGGTTGCATTATCGTAATTCTCTTTCGCGGTGACATTGCTGCTACGCTCAACGGCCTGCTGAACCAGTTGCTGGAAGTTAAGCCCTTCCATACGAGTGTCTGTCAGTTCAACGTGTGCCTGCCCTTGCCAGTCACGGCGGAAGGCTTCAGCATCGATCTTCGTTCCTGAGAAATCCCCTGCTAATGTCAGTTGGCCTGTCATCGAAATAGGGTAATTAAACGCGTTCAGGATTGTGCCAATTTCAACATTGTCGAGGCGAGGCTGGAATTCAGCACTGGCGGCAGACGTGCGTACATCCAGTGTGCCTGGCAGCGATACGTGTCCGGCCCCCATTTTTCCGCTTAGGTCGGAGATCACTAACAGGCCATTGTGGTTGAACATCTGGCTACTGACATCGGTAAAATCAATACCGCGCCAGCGCACGCTATTCGCCTTCAGTAAAATATCGGCGGTAAAACCGCGCAAACCATTATATTCAGGCTTTTCAATATTTGATGAAATAACCGGACGCGTCTGTTTCACCGCAACCTGGCCTGACTGAGAAGGTGCACTGTCAGGAGTACTGACCGTTTCAGCGGCCAGCAGATTTTCCAGGTTCAGTTTATCAAACTGCAGGTTGAAGACCCATTTCGGCTTATCGGCAAGAGAGACACTCGCCTGCCCTTTCAGCGCACTGTCGTTGGCCTGCAGATTAAGATTATCCAGTTCCAGCTGTTTTTGCTCTTCACGCCACACGGCCTGCAACGTACCTTCACCAGTAATGCCCTGAACAGGAAGGTCAGCGCCCGTCAGTTGCCAGTTAAGCTGCTGAATATCGGCCGTCAACTGATGCGGATAATCAGAGGCGTTCACATTCGCGTTCAGTGATAACGTCAGGTCTCGCTGATCGCGGTTTACCCGGCCTGAGAAATCAATCGTGGCACGATGATGAGCATCCTGTTCCATCTTCAGATTGATATTGCGTACCGTAACCTGCTCGTCATCCTCATGCTGGAATACCAGCACGCTGTCGGCAACCTTCAGGCTGCCAATATCAAACGACCAGCCGGTATCTGACGGTTCATCAGGCAAGGTATTTTCGCGCGGCGCAACTGGCGAACCTGCTTTACGAACAGCTTCCGTTTGCGGTGTAAGCTGAATCACCGCCCCTTTCAGCATCACCTGTTGCACCTGTAACTGATGTGAAAATAGCGGGATAAGAGCGACATCCAGTCGCATATTATCTGCTGCCACAAGCGGAGCCGACGCCCCTGGTGCAGTTAATGACATACGGCCAGAAAGAATGCTGAGTTGTGGCCAGACATGCCAGCGCAATGCACCGTCAAGCTTCAGTTGATATCCGCTTCGTGCCTCAACCTGGCGCACCATATAAGCGCGGAAATCATTCGGGTTAACCAGCAGAACCAACGCCGAAAGGCCAGCAACCAGCACCACCAGCAAAATCATCAGCGTTGTCAGAACTCTTCTCATGGCATCCTCAGTGAACCGACCCTAAAGGGTAAACTCAGTCTTTATCAATACGGCTGGCGACTGCACCTTGCTGGTCGCGGTATTTTGCATCCTGACGACGATTATAAGGACGTGCCGCCGGGCCAGAAAGAGGCTCGAAGCTCAGCGCGCCAATCATCATCCCTGGACGCAAGGCCAGCGGTAATTTACCAGCGTTGAAAAATTCCAGCACGATTTTACCTGACCAGCCAGGATCGATACGGTGAGCCGTTACATGGACCATTAAGCCAAGACGGGCAAGCGACGAACGGCCATCAAGCCAGCCGACCAGATCCGCAGGCAACGTTACTGATTCAAACGTTACCGCCAGTGCCAACTCGCCGGGATGAAGATAGAAAGCTTCGCCCTCGGCGATGACAATTTCATCACTCATCACGCGATCGAGCGCGGCACTGACCTCATCCTTCGGGCCACTCAGATCGATAAATGGTGCGGTATGACCGCTGAAAGTACGGAATTTATTCCCCAGACGCACATCAACAGTGACGCCGTTGATACGTTCAACGGGTGGACGAGGCGTAATCGACAGACGGCCCTCATCCAGCCAGGCTTCTATATCTTGATCACAAAGACGCATGGCACTTTCTCCTTTCGTGCAGCAATCCCTGAAGCCGGAAGAGCTTCAGGGCAAACCAGGTTATCTCTGAACGGTACACAATTCGCGCGATTTATTCAAAAAACTGACTGATTTTCGCTTTTAAGATATCAATGGCGATGCGGTTTTTACCTCCGCGAGGCACGATAATATCGGCGTATTGTTTGGACGGTTCAATAAATTGCAGGAACATTGGGCGGACGGTTTTTTGATACTGGGCCATCACGGAATCCATCGAACGACCGCGCTCGTTGACATCACGTTTGATGCGACGCATCAGGCAGATATCCAGCGGCGTATCGACGAAAATGGAGAAGTTCATCGATTCACGCAGTCGCGCGTCGGTAAGAAGCAGAATGCCCTCAAGGATAATGACTTTTTTCGGCTCAATACGGACCGTTTCTGTTGTGCGGGTATGTTCTACATAGCTATAGACAGGCAATTCGACCGCTTTGCCGCTTTTGAGCGCTTCTAAATGCTGGAACAACAGGCTGTGGTCCATTGCATTCGGATGGTCATAATTGGTTTTAACACGCTCTTCCATCGAAAGATGCGATTGATCTTTGTAATAGCTATCTTCGGGAATGACACCGATGTGCTCATCACCAACTTGTTCACGCAGTTCGCGATAAAGCGTACTGGCAATAAGACTTTTACCTGAAGCCGATGCGCCGGCAATGCCGATAATGACGCACTGATGAGACTTATCAGTCATAAATTTAGCGACCTGATTAACCTGGATGTTAAGGAAGGACGACGCCGTAGCGTCAAACGCGGCAATTATAGGGATTTCGGGGGCGTGATACCAGTCGAATGCGCAGGTAATGCGAGAGAGCATCAAAAGCGTTTTTTCCTTCCCTTAGGTAAATTTAAATGCCCACTTTTTCAGCGTTTAACATGAATTTTTTGCAGAGTAACTATTTAATAAGTCTATGATGTCAAATTATCAGCAGTCGGCATATGAATTGTAAATTGTTTGTACTAGCATAAACCAAATTCGTAAATTCACTCGTCCGGACCTGGCTCCCGACGGCCTGGCGACCCTGGATAAAGCGGTAATGAATAAACAATACCAGCGGGTTTTGATTACCACCCCACATCCTTTACTGCGACTTGTCTGTCTGGGCCTGGTCACCTTCATCTTTACCTTATTCTCGCTGGAGCTGACCCGCTTTGGAACGCTCCTGGCGCCTTTATGGTTCCCCACCTCTATTATGATGGTGGCGTTTTATCGCCACGCCGGAAAGATGTGGCCCGGTATCGCACTGGCCTGCACCTTAGGTAATATTTCTGCCTCATGGCTGCTTTTTTCCTGGGACGCGATCAGTTTCGTCTATACCCTGATTAATGTTGTCGAGGCCTGTATTGGCGCAGTGATGCTACGAAAACTGCTTCCCTGGTATAATCCGCTCCAGAATCTGAATGACTGGATCCGGCTGGCTCTCGGTAGTGCTCTGATTCCTCCGTTGATCGGGGGGATACTGGTTCATTTTCTGGTTCCCACAGCCGAACCCCTTCGCAATTTTCTGGTCTGGGTGCTTTCGGAATCCATCGGCGCATTGGCACTGGTCCCCTTAGGCCTTCTGTTTAAACCACACTACCTGCTGCGTCATCGAAACCCGCAGTTACTGCTGGAAACCCTCCTGACAATGGCAGTAACACTTGCCCTTTGTTGGGTTGCAATTACCTGGCTACCCTGGCCGTTTACCTGTGTGATCGTCTTGCTTATGTGGAGCGCGGTACGCCTGCCTCGCATGGAAGCCTTTCTGGTGTTTTTAGTCACCGTAATGATGGTTTCCCTGATGATGGCGCAAAACCCCATCCCAATGGCAACCCAAAACTCCGGTGCAATGCTCAACGCCCCCTGGCTACCTTTCCTGATGATGCTATTGCCCGCCAACGTCATGACCATGGTGATGTATGCGTTTAGGGCCGAACGAAAGCATATCACCGAGAGCGAAGAACGTTTTCGTAATGCCATGGAGTATTCCGCCATTGGCATGGCACTGGTGGGGATCGAGGGACAATGGCTGCAGGCAAACAAGGCGCTGTGTAATTTCCTCGGCTACAGCCAGGCGGAACTGCAATCTCTCACCTTCCAGCAACTCACCTGGCCGGAGGATTTAAACTCCGACCTTGAGCAACTGGAGCAGTTAGTTAACGGTGATATCAACACCTACACCCTGGAGAAGCGTTACTACAACCGCAGCGGAGAAGTGGTTTGGGCGCTTCTCGCCGTATCAGTAGTCCGCCACGCTGACGGGACACCGCTCTATTTTATCGCCCAGATTGAAGACATTAATGACCTGAAACAAACCGAATGGGTCAATAAGCGTCTGATGGAGCGTATTACGCTTGCCAACGAAGCCGGTGGTATTGGGATCTGGGAGTGGGACCTTGAGCCCGATATCATCAGTTGGGACAAACGGATGTTCGAGCTGTACGAAATTCCGCCGCACATCAAACCCACATGGCAGCTCTGGCATGAAGCCATGCTGCCGGAAGATCGCGATCATGCCGAAAAGGTGATCCGTGACTCGCTGATGGCGAGGCTACCGTTTAAGCTTGAGTTCCGTATTCGCGTGAAAGAGGGTGTACGCCATATTCGCTCCCTGGCAAACCGGGTTCTGAACAAACAGGGAGAAGTTGAACGTCTCCTTGGCATTAACATGGACATGACCGAGGTTAAACAGCTTAACGAGGCGCTGTTCCAGGAAAAAGAGCGGCTGCACATTACCCTCGACTCCATCGGCGAGGCGGTGCTGTGTACAGACATCGACATGAACATCACCTTTATGAACCCGGTCGCGGAGAAAATGAGCGGCTGGGTGCAAACGGAAGCCATGGGGCAGCCCATCCTGAAGGTGTTACATATTACCTTTGGTGACAATGGCCCACTGATGGAAAACATTCACAGTGGCGATATGTCTCGCTCTGACATCGAACAGGATGTTGTTCTTAACTGCCGTAGTGGTGGCAGTTATGATATTCATTACAGCATTACGCCTCTCAGTACGCTTGATGGGCAAAACATCGGTTCCGTGCTGGTAATTCAGGATGTCACCGAATCGCGCAAAATGCTGCGCCAGTTAAGCTACAGCGCGTCTCATGATGCCCTCACCCATCTTGCAAACCGCGTGAGTTTTGAAAACCATCTAAAACGCCTGCTGCAAACGGTGCAAGAGACACGCCAGCGCCATGCTCTGGTGTTTATCGATTTGGATCGTTTCAAAGCCGTCAACGACACCGCAGGACACGCCGCAGGTGATGCCCTGCTCCGCGAACTTTCGTCGTTAATGCTAACAATGCTACGTTCAAGCGATGTACTTGCTCGCCTGGGGGGTGACGAATTTGGGCTGCTTTTACCTGACTGTAATGTCGAAAGCGCACGCTATATTGCGGGTCGCCTGATTCATTCCATCAACAATTATCATTTTATGTGGGAAGGCCGTCTGCACCGTATCGGCGCCAGTGCGGGTATCACGCTGATTGACGTGAATAATTACCAGGCAGCCGAAGTCATGTCGCAGGCAGATATCGCCTGCTATGCCTCTAAAAATAATGGACGCGGCATTGTCACCGTTTACGAACCCCAGCAGGAAAGGATCCACAGTACCCGCAGCATGATGTCACTGGATGAGCAGTGGCACATGATCAAAGACAATCACCTGCTGATGATTGCCCGCAGCGTTGCCTCTCCGCGCATTCCTGAAAGCTGTAATTTCTGGCTTATCTCACTGCGTCTGTGGACCAGTCAGGGTGAGGTGCAGGAGGAGCAGGCTTTCCGTTCCGGGCTGGCAGAATCTGAACTGCTGCATGCACTCGACAGACGTATTTTCAGTGAGTTCTTCCGCGCTTACGCCACTCAGGTTGCCAGCAAGGGAATGGGTGTGGCGCTGCCGCTCTCTGAAGCCGGGTTATCGAGTGTCACTCTGGTCGATGAACTGCTCGACATGCTCGAGAAAGGCGCCCTGCCAGGACGTCTGCTGCATTTAGTCATCTCGATTGAGGTCCTGAATAATCCAGACGAAAACGTACATCAGGGCTTGCAGAAACTGCGCCATGCTGGCTGCCGCGTGGTGCTCAGTCAGGTCGGGCGCGATATGAACATCCTCAACCAGTTAAGCGCCCATATGGCCGATTATCTGATGCTGGATGCGGAGGTCGTCACCAACGTCCACGGTAATCTGATGGATGAAATGACGGTCACGATCATCCAGGGACACGCTCAGCGACTGGGCATGAAGACCATTGCCGGGCCGAGTAATCAGCCGATGATGATGGACACATTATCTGGCATTGGCATCGATTTCATCTATGGCGACACCATTGCCGAACCGCAACCACTCGAATTACTGCTTAACACCAGCTATTTCGCCATCAATTAAAGGCGTCCAGCCGTCGGTATACCAGATGTGTAGCAGAGCGTATGAACGCCAAGGCTGCCAGCGTTGGGCATACCGGCGGATTTGGGCTGGCGTCATGCCCGCGAAACGCTGCTTAATCAAATAATCATCCGGCAAAAACACATCTTTTGCCTGCCAGCCGCGCAAGGCAAGGTAATTAGCCGTCCAGCGTCCAATACCCGGGCGCTGCTGCAATGCTTTCATTCCACCTTCAATATCCGCCGGCGGGAAAAGCGGAAAGGTTCCGTCGACAACGGACTGCGCAAGATGAATCAAAGACTCCGCCCGTTTAATCGGCATGCCCAGCCCCTTCAGGGCCAGTGAGTCCGCAGCCGCTAACGTCTCAGGCGTGGGAAAACAGATATACTCCGGAAAATGCATGACCGGTTCACCGTACAGGGACACGACGCGTGACGCGAGTTTTGCCGCCATCGCCACACTCACCAGTTGACCCAGAATCGCCCGCACACCTTGCTCGTAAGCGTCCATCGCCCCCGGCAAACGTAATCCAGGACGCGCCTCTCCCAGTTTACCCAGAGCCACTGATATTTGCTGAGGGTCGCAGTCAAGATCAAATAAGCGCGCAATTCGGGCAAGGGACGTCGACGCTACCGGGATCAGACCCTCGCTGAGGGTCACCACAAGCGTACAGGTATCAACATCCGGTGTGACGCGGAACACGCCCTGATGACCATCACAGGCGAAACTACGTTCGTAGTACGCGTCAGTGACCGTTTCTACGCCCGTAACCGCACGCGCGCCAAGAAAACCCAACATCCATTGCCAGTCATAAGGGGGTTGCCAGTTCAGGGTGTACATCATTGCTCCTTTTGTGTTCGCCCTCAGCATAAACTGAATACGCTTGTTTCGCCTTGCTTTCATATTCCTGTTGTCGCAGACCGTACATTTCGCTAAAGTCTCGCCCCTTCTCACTGGCATGGGGACTTGTAAGTGTTTATTGGATTTGACTACGGTACGGCTAACTGTTCAGTTGCCATCATGCAAAACGGACAGCCGCAACTCCTGAAAATGGAAAAAGAGAGCACGCTGCTGCCGTCGATGCTCTGCGCGCCAACCCGTGAGGCGGTCAGCGAATGGCTGTTCCGCCACCATCAGGTTCCCGCTACTGCGGCGGAAACGCAGGCGTTGTTGCGCCGCGCAGTCAGTTTTAACCGCGATGAAGATATCGACGTTACGCCATCCAGCGTACAATTTGGCCTCTCCTCTCTTGGGCATTACATTGACGACCCAGAAGAAGTCTACTTTGTAAAATCACCCAAATCATTTCTGGGCGCTAGCGGCCTGAAGCCACAACAGGTTGCCATGTTTGAAGATCTGGTGTGCGCCATGATGCTGCACATCCGCAATCAGGCACAAACGCAGGTTTCAGAGACCATCACCCAGGCCGTCATTGGACGCCCAATTAACTTTCAGGGTTTAGGCGGCGATGAGGCAAACCAGCAAGCTCAGGGGATCCTTGAGCGTGCTGCTCATCGTGCTGGTTTCCGCGATGTGGTGTTCCAGTATGAACCGGTTGCGGCAGGGCTGGATTTTGAAGCCACGCTGACGGAAGAGAAACGCGTTCTGGTGGTCGATATCGGTGGTGGTACGACAGACTGCTCGCTGCTGCTGATGGGCCCGCAATGGCACAATCGTCGTGACCGTGAAAATAGCCTGCTGGGGCACAGCGGTTGCCGCGTAGGCGGTAACGATCTGGATATCGCCCTGGCATTCAAAAGCCTGATGCCACTGCTCGGCATGGGCGGCCAAACCGAAAAAGGCATCGCGTTACCTATTTTACCGTGGTGGAATGCTATCGCCATCAACGACGTACCGGCACAAAGTGATTTTTACAGCACTGCCAATGGTCGCTTCCTGAACGATCTCGTTCGCGACGCCCAGGAGAGCGACAAAGTCGCTTTACTGCATAAAGTCTGGCGTCAGCGTCTGAGCTATCGCGTCGTACGTAGCGCAGAAGAGAGTAAGATTGCCCTCTCAGATCGCCCAGAACACGCAGTATCTTTGCCGTTTATTGGTGATGATCTGGCGACCGAGATTTCCCGGCACGGTTTGGAAATCGCGCTGGCGCAACCGCTACAACGCATTCTGGAGCAGGTCCAGTTGGCGCTGGAAAACGGTAAAGAGAAGCCGGATGTAATTTATCTTACCGGGGGTAGCGCCCGTTCTCCGCTGATCAAAAAAGCGCTGTCAGAACAACTGCCGGGCATTCCCATTGCCGGTGGCGATGACTTTGGGTCGGTTACGGCCGGGTTGGCTCGCTGGGCACAGGTCATGTTCAGCTAATACTGCTTTTGTGCCGCTGGCATGCTTGCCCCAGCGCGCTCCCTCGGGGAGACTGAGAACACACTAAAAACGGCAACTGACGTTGCCGTTTTACTTTTAGCCCCATTCAGACAATTCCAGACAGTGTTCCATATTTCCTCCATTTTTCTGCTCTCTCTCCTGACTAAACTAGTATCATTCCCCGAAGTGTTTCAGGATGAGAACGTATAACGATGAAAGGCCGTAATAAATCCCGCTGGGCAATCGCCGCTGGCATCATTGTGGTGGTCATTGCCGCCGCCTGGTACTGGCACAGTCAATCCTCGGACTCAGCCGCCCCCACAGGAGCCAGCAATCAATCACAACGCCCAACTGGCGGCGGTAGCGGTCGTCACGGTATGCGTAATGGGCCTCTGGCTCCGGTTCAGGCGGCGACAGCAGTTAATAAAGCCGTTCCTCGTTATCTCTCGGGCCTCGGAACTATCACAGCGGCGAATACCGTGACGGTACGTAGCCGTGTGGACGGTCAGTTGATGTCCATTCACTTCCAGGAGGGTCAGCAGGTTAAAGCCGGTGATTTACTGGCAGAAATTGACCCGAGCCAGTTTAAAGTCACGCTTGCCCAGGCACAGGGGCAGCTCGCAAAAGACAAGGCCACGCTTGCCAATGCACAACGTGATTTAGCCCGCTATCAACAACTGGTTAAAACTAATCTCGTCTCACGTCAGGAGCTGGATACCCAACAATCACTGGTCAGCGAGACGCTGGGCACGATCAAAGCCGATGAAGCATCCGTTGCCAGCGCACAGTTACAACTCGACTGGAGCAGAATTACCGCCCCAATTGACGGGCGTGTGGGTCTGAAACAGGTCGATATCGGTAACCAAATCTCCAGCGGTGACACCACAGGTATTGTTGTCATAACCCAGACCCACCCTATCGACTTAGTCTTTACCCTGCCAGAGAGTGATATCGCCACCGTCGTGCAGGCGCAAAAAACCGGACAAGCCCTGGTTGTCGAAGCCTGGGATCGGACCAACAAGCAAAAACTGAGCGAAGGCAAACTGCTCAGTCTTGATAACCAGATTGATGCGACCACCGGCACAATCAAGCTGAAGGCTCGTTTTAACAACCAGGACGATGCGTTATTCCCGAACCAGTTTGTCAACGCCCGGATGCTGGTTGCGACCGAAGAAAATGCCGTGGTGATCCCTACCGCCGCCCTGCAAATGGGCAATGAAGGTAACTTCGTCTGGGTGCTGAACAGCGACAATAAGGTCAGCAAACATCTGGTCAAAACTGGAATTCAGGACAGCCAGACTGTTGTGATAAGCGCAGGACTTTCCGCAGGCGATCGCGTCGTCACCGACGGCATTGACCGCCTGACTGAAGGCGCCAAAGTCGAGGTGGTTGAAGCGCACAGCAGTACGGCGCCGGGTGAGCAACCCGCAAAACGCCAGCATGCTAAACAGGGAGCAAACTCCTGATGCAGGTGTTACCACCGAGCTCTACAGGTGGGCCATCACGCCTGTTTATCATGCGCCCTGTCGCCACGACCTTGTTGATGGTGGCTATCCTGCTCGCCGGGATGATTGGCTACCGCTTTTTACCCGTTTCGGCGCTGCCAGAAGTGGACTATCCGACGATTCAGGTCATCACCCTCTATCCGGGTGCGAGTCCGGATGTCGTCACCTCCGCCATTACCGCCCCACTGGAACGCCAGTTTGGTCAGATGTCGGGCCTGAAGCAGATGTCTTCACAGAGTTCCGGCGGCGCATCCGTCGTCACGCTACAATTCCAGCTTACGCTATCGCTGGATGTGGCCGAACAAGAAGTCCAGGCAGCAATCAATGCGGCCACGAATCTGCTGCCTTCCGATCTGCCAAACCCACCGGTCTACAGCAAAGTCAACCCGGCGGACCCGCCCATCATGACCCTGTCCGTTACCTCATCGGCCATTCCGATGACACAGGTTGAGGACATGGTTGAAACGCGTGTGGCGCAGAAGATTTCTCAGGTGTCTGGCGTCGGCCTGGTTACGCTGGCGGGCGGGCAACGTCCCGCTGTTCGAGTGAAGCTCAATGCTCAGGCGATTGCTTCACTGGGCTTAACCAGTGAAACCATCCGTACAGCCATCAGCAATGCCAACGTGAACTCGGCGAAAGGCTCGCTTGATGGCCCGACGCGTGCCGTCACGCTTTCGGCAAACGATCAGATGCAATCCGCCGATGAATACCGTCAACTGATTGTGGCCTACCAGAATGGCGCGCCCATCCGTCTGGGTGATATTGCCACCGTTGAGCAAGGGGCAGAAAACAACTGGCTTGGCGCATGGGCCAACAAACAGCAGGCCATCGTGATGAACGTTCAGCGCCAGCCAGGTGCGAACATCATTGAAACTGCGGACAGCATTCGAACCATGCTGCCGCAGCTTATCGAAAGCCTGCCGAAGTCGGTCAGCGTGAAAGTGCTTTCTGACCGCACCACCAACATCCGGGCCTCCGTTTCCGATACACAGTTTGAGCTCATGCTGGCGATTGCGCTGGTCGTCATGATTATCTACCTGTTCCTGCGTAACGTTCCGGCAACCATTATTCCCGCCGTTGCCGTTCCACTTTCGCTGGTCGGGACCTTCGCCGTCATGGTGTTCCTCGATTTCTCGATCAATAACCTGACACTCATGGCGCTAACCATCGCGACCGGTTTTGTGGTCGATGATGCCATCGTGGTAATCGAGAACATCTCGCGCTACATCGAAAAAGGGGAAAAACCGCTGGCCGCAGCGCTGAAAGGCGCAGGAGAGATCGGTTTTACCATTATCTCCCTGACCTTCTCGTTGATTGCCGTGCTGATCCCTTTGCTGTTTATGGGCGATATTGTGGGCCGCCTGTTCCGCGAGTTCGCAGTGACTTTGGCGGTAGCGATTCTGATATCCGCGATAGTCTCGTTGACGCTGACGCCAATGATGTGCGCCCGCATGCTCAGCCATGAGTCTCTGCGTAAGCAGAACCGCTTCTCCCGCGCGTCTGAGCGACTGTTTGAGCGCATCATTGCCGCCTACGGTCACGTCCTGGCGAAAGTCCTTAATCATCCGTGGGCAACACTCAGCGTCGCACTGGGGACACTGGCTCTGAGTGTGATGCTGTGGATTTTTATTCCAAAAGGATTCTTCCCGATTCAGGACAACGGCATCATCCAGGGGACGCTTCAGGCCCCACAATCGGTGTCATTCGCCAGCATGGCCCAGCGCCAGCAACAGGTGTCGGAAATCATCATGAAAGATCCGGCGGTCGAAAGCCTGACGTCATTCGTGGGTGTCGACGGGACGAATCCGTCGCTGAACAGCGCGCGCCTGCAAATCAATTTAAAACCCCTAAGCGACCGTGATGACCGCGTACAGACGGTGATTGACCGTCTGCAAAATGATGTGGCGCGCGTGCCAGGCGTCGAGTTGTATCTCCAGCCGATTCAGGATCTAACCATTGATACTCAGGTGAGCCGCACGCAGTACCAGTTCACGCTACAGGCTACGTCCCTTGAGGCACTTAGCACCTGGGTTCCGCAACTGGTTGATAAACTGAAAACGCTGCCACAACTCTCTGATGTTAGTAGCGACTGGCAGGACAAGGGGCTGGCAGCATACGTGAACGTTAACCGCGACAGCGCCAGCCGCCTGGGCATTACGATGGCGGATGTCGATAACGCCTTGTACAACGCGTTTGGACAGCGCCTGATCTCAACCATCTACACTCAGGCGAACCAATATCGGGTGGTGCTGGAACACAATACCGATAGTACGCCGGGACTTGCCGCGCTGGACACGGTGCGTCTAACCAGCAGCAGCGGCGGCATTGTGCCATTAAGCGCAATTGCGAATGTCGAAGAGCGCTATACACCGCTATCGATAAACCATCTGGATCAGTTCCCGTCTACGACGATCTCCTTCAATGTGCCAGACGCGTATTCACTGGGTGAAGCCGTCGAATCGATTCTGACGGCGGAAAAAAGCCTGAATTTCCCGTCGGATATTCAGACCCAATTCCAGGGCAGCACGCTGGCGTTCCAGGCCGCACTGGGCAACACCATCTGGCTGATTGTGGCCGCTGTCGTGGCGATGTATATCGTGCTCGGCGTGCTGTATGAAAGCTTCATTCACCCTATTACCATCCTCTCTACCCTGCCAACTGCAGGTGTCGGTGCACTACTTGCGTTGATGCTGGCGGGCAGCGAGCTGGATGTGATAGCGATCATCGGGATCATCCTGCTTATCGGGATCGTGAAGAAAAACGCCATCATGATGATCGACTTTGCCCTTGCTGCTGAACGTGAGCAAGGCATGTCGCCGCGTGATGCCATTTTCCAGGCCTGCCTGCTGCGTTTCCGTCCGATTCTGATGACCACGCTCGCCGCCCTTCTCGGCGCATTACCGCTGATGCTGAGTACCGGGGTCGGCGCGGAGTTACGTCGCCCATTAGGTATCGGCATGGTTGGCGGTCTGCTGGTCAGCCAGGTCTTGACCTTATTCACGACGCCCGTGATTTACCTGCTGTTTGACCGTCTGGCACTGTGGTCAAAGAGCCGTTTCCCGAAACGTGAAGAGGAGGCGTAAGTGAAGTTTTTTGCCCTCTTCATTTACCGCCCGGTGGCAACGATCTTAATTTCACTTGCCATCACCCTGTGCGGCATTCTTGGCTTCCGGCTGTTGCCGGTTGCCCCTTTGCCGCAGGTGGATTTCCCGGTAATTATGATCAGCGCCTCGCTGCCTGGCGCATCGCCGGAAACCATGGCGTCGTCAGTGGCGACACCGCTGGAACGTTCGCTTGGGCGTATCGCCGGGGTCAACGAAATGACCTCCAGTAGTTCGCTGGGTAGTACGCGGATCATCCTGGAGTTCAGCTTCGACCGGGACATTAACGGTGCGGCACGCGACGTTCAGGCAGCAATTAACGCCGCGCAAAGCTTGTTGCCCAGCGGGATGCCTGGCCGTCCAACCTATCGCAAAGCGAATCCGTCCGATGCGCCAATCATGATCCTGACGCTCACCTCGGATACCTACTCTCAGGGGCAGCTATACGATTTCGCCTCCACGCAGCTGGCACAAACTATTTCCCAGATTGATGGCGTAGGAGATGTGGATGTGGGCGGTAGCTCCCTGCCCGCTGTGCGTGTTGACCTGAACCCGCAGGCGCTGTTCAACCAGGGTGTATCACTGG
Organism: Lelliottia sp. RWM.1; assembly: GCF_016859735.1. Taxonomy (NCBI): domain Bacteria; kingdom Pseudomonadati; phylum Pseudomonadota; class Gammaproteobacteria; order Enterobacterales; family Enterobacteriaceae; genus Lelliottia; species Lelliottia sp. RWM.1. Next base: position 89,601 of record NZ_WLVC01000006.1, read on the forward strand.
ATGACGTGCGCACTGCCATCAGTAATGCCAACGTGCGCAAACCGCAGGGAGCCATTGAAGACGCCAGCCATCGCTGGCAGGTTCAAACCAACGATGAGCTAAAAACCGCGGCGGAATACCAGCCACTGATTATTCACTACAACAACGGTGCAGCGGTACGGCTCAGCGACGTCGCCAACGTGACCGACTCGGTACAGGACGTCCGTAATGCCGGGATGACCAACGCCAAACCGGCCATTTTGCTGATGATTCGCAAATTGCCGGAAGCCAACATTATCGAGACGGTAAACCGTATTCGTGCCCGTCTGCCTGAATTGCAGGAAACTATCCCGGCGGCCATTGATTTGCAGATCGCCCAGGACCGTTCCCCAACGATCCGCGCCTCGCTCGAAGAGGTGGAGCAGACGCTGATCATCTCCGTCGCGCTGGTGATTCTGGTGGTGTTTCTGTTTCTGCGTTCCGGACGCGCCACGCTTATCCCGGCGGTGGCGGTTCCGGTGTCCCTGATTGGGACATTCGCGGCCATGTATCTGTGCGGGTTTAGCCTGAATAACCTGTCGCTGATGGCACTGACCATCGCGACCGGATTTGTGGTCGATGATGCCATCGTAGTGCTGGAAAATATCTCTCGCCACCTTGAAGCCGGGATGAAACCCTTACAAGCCGCGCTTCAGGGGACACGCGAGGTCGGCTTCACAGTGCTGTCCATGAGCCTGTCGCTGGTGGCGGTATTCCTGCCGTTGTTGCTGATGGGCGGGCTCCCGGGCCGACTGTTACGCGAATTCGCCGTGACACTTTCCGTCGCCATAGGCATTTCACTCATCATCTCCCTGACGCTGACGCCGATGATGTGTGGCTGGATGCTAAAACGGAGCAAACCACACTCACAGCCTCGGCGAAAAGGTTTTGGTCGCTTCCTGATGGCTATGCAGGAGAGCTACGGCAGATCGCTGAAATGGGTGTTGAACCATACCCGGCTTGTCGGTCTGGTGCTGACAGGCACAATCGTGCTCAACGTGTGGATGTATATCACCATCCCGAAAACCTTCTTCCCGGAACAGGACACCGGCGTACTGATGGGTGGCATCCAGGCTGACCAGAGCATTTCATTCCAGGCGATGCGCGGTAAATTGCAGGACTTTATGAAAATTATTCGTGAAGATCCTGCGGTGGATAACGTCACCGGATTTACCGGCGGTTCGAGGGTAAATAGCGGAATGATGTTCATCACCCTGAAAGCACGCGACGTACGCAACGAAACTGCACAGCAGGTCATTGACCGTCTGCGCAGCAAGCTTGCCAAAGAACCGGGCGCGAATCTGTTTTTGATGGCCGTTCAGGATATCCGTGTGGGTGGACGCCAGGCCAACGCCAGCTATCAGTACACACTGCTCTCTGACGACCTGGCCGCGTTGCGCGAATGGGAGCCGAAGATCCGCAAGGCGCTAGCCGCATTGCCTGAGCTGGCAGACGTGAACTCCGATCAGCAGGATAACGGTGCGGAAATGGATCTGACCTACGATCGCGAAACCATGTCGCGGTTAGGCATTAACGTCGAAGCGGCTAACAGCCTGCTCAATAATGCATTTGGTCAGCGGGAAATATCCACCATCTACCAGCCAATGAACCAGTACAAGGTGGTGATGGAAGTTGATCCGCGTTACACCCAGGATATCAGCGCGCTGGATAAGATGTTTGTCATCAACAGCGACGGTAAGGCCATTCCGCTGTCGTATTTTGCCCGTTGGCAGCCTGCAAACGCGCCGCTATCGGTCAACCATCAGGGGTTGTCGGCGGCATCAACTATTTCGTTTAACCTGCCAACCGGCTCATCGCTGTCAGAAGCCAGTGATGCGATCAACCGCAGCATGACCCAGCTCGGCGTGCCGTCCACTGTGCGCGGCAGCTTCGCCGGAACCGCTCAGGTCTTCCAGGAGACGATGAACTCGCAGGTGATACTGATCCTCGCCGCCATCGCGACGGTCTATATTGTGCTGGGGGTGCTGTATGAAAGTTATGTCCATCCGCTGACCATTCTCTCTACACTGCCGTCGGCAGGTGTAGGCGCATTGCTGGCGCTGGAGCTGTTCGGTGCGCCCTTTAGCCTCATCGCCCTGATTGGGATCATGCTTCTCATCGGCATTGTGAAGAAAAATGCCATCATGATGGTCGACTTTGCGCTCGACGCACAGCGAAACGGTAACCTGACGCCGGAAGAGGCCATTTTCCAGGCGTGCCAACTGCGTTTTCGTCCGATCATGATGACCACGCTGGCGGCGTTGTTTGGCGCACTTCCTCTGGTTATTTCAGGTGGCGATGGCTCTGAGCTGCGTCAACCGCTGGGGATAACCATTGTCGGCGGCTTAGTCATGAGTCAGCTATTGACGCTCTACACCACGCCGGTGGTCTATCTCTTTTTCGACCGCCTGCGGGTGCGTTTTTCGCGTAAACACAGAGATACGGTAAATGGGTAAATGACAGACCTCCCGAAAAACGTCCGCTGGCAGTTATGGATTGTCGCCTTCGGCTTCTTTATGCAGTCGCTGGATACGACCATTGTGAATACTGCCCTCCCCTCGATGGCGAAAAGTCTGGGAGAGAGTCCGCTGCATATGCACATGGTGATTGTCTCCTATGTGCTGACCGTCGCCGTGATGCTGCCTGCCAGCGGCTGGATGGCGGATAAAGTGGGCGTGAGGAATATTTTTTTTACTGCCATCGTGCTGTTCACTATAGGGTCGCTGTTTTGCGCTCAGGCCAATACGCTCAATGAACTGGTGATGGCTCGCGTCCTGCAAGGCGTCGGCGGCGCGATGATGGTTCCCGTCGGACGACTGACGGTGATGAAGATCGTCCCGCGCGAGCAATACATGGCAGCGATGACCTTTGTCACGCTGCCAGGCCAGGTTGGCCCCTTGCTTGGCCCTGCGCTGGGCGGGGTGTTGGTCGAGTACGCCTCCTGGCACTGGATCTTTTTAATCAACCTGCCTGTGGGGATTGTTGGGGCTATTGCTACGCTGATGCTCATGCCGAATTACACCATGCAGACGCGGCGTTTTGATTTCATCGGCTTCATTCTGCTGGCCGCCGGAATGGCAACACTCACGCTGGCGCTCGACGGCCAAAAGGGGCTGGGCATTTCGTCCCTGACGCTGGGTATTCTGGTCGTCCTCGGTATCACCGCAATCCTGTGGTATCTATGGCATGCCAGAGATAACGAGCAAGCCCTCTTCAGCCTGTCATTGTTCAGAAATTCAACCTACCGGCTGGGTCTTTTCGGCAGCTTTGCCGGGCGGGTGGGCAGCGGCATGTTACCGTTCATGACCCCGGTCTTTTTACAGATTGGTATGGGTTTCTCACCCTTCCACGCAGGTTTAATGATGATCCCGATGGTACTCGGCAGTATGGGGATGAAGCGTATTGTGGTGCAGGTCGTGAACCGCTTTGGCTACCGTCACGTACTGGTGGCCGCCACGCTTGGCCTGGCAGTAGTCAGCCTGCTGTTTATGACCGTGGCATTAATGGGCTGGTACTACGCGCTTCCGCTGGTGCGTTTTTGCCAGGGCATTATCAATTCCATGCGCTTCTCTTCCATGAACACGCTGACCCTGAAAGATCTGCCGGATGAACTGGCCAGCAGTGGCAACAGCTTGTTATCGATGGTTATGCAACTCTCCATGAGCGTCGGTGTAACGGTGGCAGGCCTGCTGCTGGGTATGTATGGACAACACCATCTCAGCGTCGATACCCCCGTCGCGCATCAGGTCTTTTTGTATACCTATCTCAGCATGGCGGTGATCATCGCCCTGCCCGCGCTCATCTTCGCCAGAGTGCCGGATGATACCAGTAAGAACGTCGTTATCCGACGTGGCAAAAGGAGTGCACCATGAAGTTCTGGCGTCCCGGTATTACCGGCAAGCTCTTTGTCGCGATTTTTACCACCTGCATTGTCCTGTTGATCACCATGCACTGGGCCGTGCGTGTTAGCTTCGAGCGCGGTTTTATTGATTACATCAAACACGGAAACGAGCAGCGTTTACAGGGGCTGAGCGATGCCCTGAGCGAGCAATACGCCCTTCACGGCAACTGGCGTTTCCTGCGCAACAACGATCGTTTCGTGTTCCAGATCCTGCGTTCGCTTGAGCACGATAATGACGATGACCGTCCTGGCCCTGGCATGCCACCTCACGGCTGGCGTACGCAGTTCTGGGTGGTCGATCAGGATAAAAAAGTGCTGGTCGGTCCACGCGCCCCTGTTCCTCCGGATGGTATGCGTCGGGCCATCATGTTCAATAATGTCAGCGTAGGTTGGGTGATTGCGTCGCCGGTTGAGCGGCTGACACGTAACACCGACATCAACTTCGACAGGCAGCAGCGTCAGACCAGTTGGTTGATTGTCGCCCTCTCCACACTGCTCGCCGCACTCGCTACCTTCCCACTGGCACGCGGCCTGCTCGCGCCAGTCAAGCGGCTGGTGGAAGGTACACATAAACTGGCAGCCGGTGATTTCTCTACTCGCGTGGACACCCGCAGCCAGGATGAACTGGGCAGGCTGGCGCAAGACTTTAACCAGCTCGCCAGTACACTGGAAAAAAACCAGCAGATGCGCCGTGATTTTATGGCCGATATTTCGCACGAGCTCCGTACTCCGCTGGCGGTACTCCGTGGCGAACTGGAGGCTATTCAGGATGGCGTACGCCAGTTCACACCGGAGTCGGTGGCGTCACTTCAGGCTGAAGTGGGTACGCTCACCAAGCTGGTGAACGACCTGCATCAGCTTTCCATGTCCGACGAAGGGGCACTGGCCTACCAAAAAGCCCCTGTTGATGTGATCAACATTCTGGAAGTCACCACAGGCGCATTCCGTGAACGCTTTTCCAGCCGTAACCTGAAAATTGAGCTCTCCCTGCCGGACAGCGCTGTGGTGTTTGGCGATCGCGACCGTCTGACGCAGCTCTTCAATAATTTACTGGAGAACAGCCTGCGCTATACCGACAGCGGTGGCGCGTTGTACATTTCTGGCAGGCTGGAAGCCAGCCGTTTTGCGCTGACGTTTGCCGACAGTTCTCCTGGGGTGCAGGACACGCAGCTTGAAAAATTGTTCGAGCGTTTTTATCGTACCGAAGGTTCACGTAACCGCGCCAGCGGCGGTTCCGGGCTGGGGCTGGCCATTTGCGTCAACATTGTCGAAGCGCATAACGGTACAATCCGCGCCGCTCATTCGCCTTTTGGCGGGGTTAGCATTACAGTAGAGTTACCGCTGGAACGCGATTTATCGAGAGAAGCATGACCGAGTTACCCATTGATGAAAACACGCCACGTATTCTGATCGTGGAGGACGAGCCTAAACTTGGGCAGTTATTAATCGACTATTTACGCGCGGCAAGTTACGCCCCTACGCTTATCAGCCACGGCGACAAGGTTCTTCCTTATGTTCGCCAGACGCCACCCGCGCTGATATTGCTGGATTTGATGCTGCCCGGCACTGACGGCCTGACCCTGTGCCGCGAGATCCGCCGTTTTTCCGATGTCCCGATCGTGATGGTGACAGCCAAAATCGAAGAGATCGACCGTCTGCTGGGTCTTGAGATTGGCGCAGACGATTACATCTGTAAACCATATAGCCCACGCGAGGTGGTCGCACGCGTGAAAACGATCCTGCGTCGCTGCAAACCGCAGCGAGAATTGCAGGTACTGGATGCAGAAAGCCCGCTGATCGTTGACGAAAGCCGCTTTCAGGCCAGTTGGCGCAGCAAATTATTGGATCTCACCCCTGCTGAATTTCGCTTGCTCAAAACGCTCTCCCACGAGCCAGGGAAAGTGTTCTCGCGCGAACAACTGCTGAACCATCTTTATGATGATTACCGGGTCGTCACTGACCGCACTATCGATAGCCATATCAAAAATCTGCGTCGTAAACTGGAGGCACTCGATGCCGACCAGTCGTTTATTCGCGCAGTGTATGGCGTAGGTTATCGATGGGAAGCGGATGCATGCAGGATTGCGTGATAATATCGGACTAAAAACGAATGTCACCTGCCAGGGGTGACATTATGTGAATTTACTCTTCAGAAACAATACCGTTCTCCCTAAAAGGGAACATTATTGATAGTTTGGATTAAATGTTTTTGGTACATAAGCAACGATGTTATCGCCGAAGAGTTTACACTCTGGTTCTTTCTCACCGGGGTTAATAATGAGATGTTGAATGTCTGAATTATTTAATTTTGCCCTAAATCCTTTACAATCAGCATTTGTCAGTTTGGTCATAACCACCAAATAATCTTTTTCACCGTAGTATGACAAGTAAATGTTATCAGGTAAGTTGATACTTTTTTTGCGAGCCTCTTCATAAAACACTTTCTCCTTCTGTTTCAATATATCTGGGGTGGCATTTCTGTATGGCCCGACGATAGAATCGTAAAGCTTATACACTGTAGCATTTGTATAAATACCAGAAACCATCTCAGCCACCTTCTTATGATGTTCAACTTCTTCGATAGCTTCTTTAAATTCGAGCCCTTTATTTAGCGTTTCAAGAGCCGAAAGACCAAGATTAACAGGCCCCGCCGCCATGACTACATGACAATTAATCAAAAGTGACGCCGCAATTACCACTTTACATGCTGATTTTAGCATAATTTTATGATCCCTCGTTTTCACACCCACCAAAAATAGTAGCAAAGGTGTTTACTGAATATAATTTGAGAACAGAGTTAAACATATATTAATAAATTTAAAAAGGATGAGATTTTTTATTTTTAACTGTCACCGACCATTGTTCATTGATTAATCGCAAGGCTTTCAGAGCGCATTCAAGAGCCAATTGAACTATCAAAAGGTTTACCTCCCCGCCCCTCAGCGCTACAATGCCCGCCCTTAAAGTATGGGATCTCCCCTGACGCTGCACCTGGTGCTAGCGGATCTGACCTGTCATCAGAACGAGAACAAACATGTTTAAACCGGAACTCCTCTCCCCGGCGGGAACGCTGCAAAATATGCGTTACGCTTTCGCTTATGGTGCTGACGCGGTATACGCGGGCCAACCGCGCTACTCGCTGCGCGTGCGCAACAACGAATTCAACCACGAGAATCTGCAACTTGGCATCAATGAAGCGCATGCCCTGGGCAAAAAATTCTATGTGGTCGTTAACATCGCACCGCACAACGCCAAGCTGAAAACGTTCATTCGTGACCTGAAACCCGTTGTGGATATGGGGCCGGATGCGCTGATCATGTCAGACCCTGGTTTAATCATGCTGGTTCGGGAGAACTTCCCTGACATGGACATTCACCTCTCGGTACAGGCAAACGCCGTGAACTGGGCAACCGTGAAATTCTGGAAACAGATGGGGCTGACCCGTGTGATCCTGTCGCGTGAACTGTCACTCGAAGAGATCGAGGAAATCCGCACTCAGGTTCCGGATATGGAGCTTGAAATCTTCGTTCACGGTGCACTGTGCATGGCCTATTCAGGCCGCTGCCTGCTCTCAGGCTATATCAATAAACGCGACCCGAACCAGGGAACCTGCACCAACGCCTGCCGCTGGGAATATAACGTTCAGGAAGGCAAAGAGGACGATATCGGTAATATCGTCCACAAACACGAGCCGATCCCGGTGAAGAACGTTGAACCGACGCTCGGTATTGGCGAGCCGACTGACAGCGTATTTATGATTGAAGAAGCAAAACGTCCGGGCGAGTACATGACAGCCTTTGAAGACGAGCATGGCACGTACATCATGAACTCGAAAGATCTGCGCGCCATCGCTCACGTTGAGCGCCTGACGCAAATGGGCGTGCATTCCCTGAAAATCGAAGGCCGTACCAAATCCTATTACTACTGCGCTCGTACCGCGCAGGTCTATCGTAAGGCGATCGACGATGCCGCTGCCGGTAAACCGTTCGATACCAGCCTGCTGGAGACGCTGGAAGGTCTGGCCCATCGCGGTTACACCGAAGGTTTTCTGCGCCGCCATACCCACGACGATTACCAGAACTATGAACACGGTTATTCAGTCTCTGAACGTCAGCAGTTTGTCGGTGATTTTACGGGCGCACGCAAAGGTGATCTGGCAGCCGTTGCCGTCAAAAACAAATTCACCAAAGGTGACAGCCTGGAACTGATGACCCCTCAGGGCAACATCAACTTCCGTCTGGAACATCTGGAAAACGGTAAAGGTGAAGCCATTACCGTCGCACCAGGAGACGGTCATACGGTCTGGTTGCCGGTTCCTGAAGAAGTGGATCTGGAATTTGCGCTGCTGATGCGCAATTTCGAAGGCGAAAACACCCGTAATCCACACAGTAAATAGTTCATTGCAGGTATTTTTTCAGTCCAGGATGATTCTTAGAATCGGATCACATACCGTTCCGTTCAATACGGGTATTATCTATCTCGCTGAAAAACATAACCCATAAATGCTAGCTGTACCAGGAACCACCTCCTTAGCCTGCGTAATCTCCCTTACGCAGGCTGATTTTTTCCTTTCATCCTCTTCTTAACCGCTTTTCCTCTCCCTGAGATACACTCTTGATAACGTATAAAAAGGGAGCATCACAATGGCGACATATCCGGATAGTTTACTGATCCTCAACGGCAAGAGTGCCGGCAACGATATTCTGCGCCAGGCGATTGCTGACCTGCGCGATCAAGGGGCACGCATCCATGTCCGCGTCACATGGGAAAAAGGCGATGCAGCTCGCTATCTTGATGAAGCGTGCCATCTGGGGGTTGAAACCGTTATCTCCGGTGGCGGCGATGGAACCATCAATGAAATCGCCACCGCACTTATTCACCTGAATGCCCCGGTTCGTCCTGCATTAGGCATTTTGCCTCTCGGTACGGCGAATGATTTTGCCACCAGCGTGGGTATTCCTGACGATCTCAGCAAAGCACTTCAACTCGCTATCGCCGGGAAAGCAACTGCCGTGGACATTGCTCAGGTGAACGATAAAACCTGCTTTATCAACATGGCCACAGGTGGTTTTGGTACGCGCATCACCAGCGAAACGCCGGAAAAACTCAAAGCCGCTCTGGGTGGCGTCTCCTACTTTATTCATGGCCTGATGCGGATGGACACCCTGAAACCCGATCGCTGCGAAATCCACGGCGACGATTTTCACTGGCAAGGTGACGCGCTGGTGATCGGAATTGGCAATGGTCGCCAGGCCGGAGGGGGCCAACAATTATGCCCGGATGCACTGATCAACGACGGCTTATTGCAACTGCGCATTTTTACCGGAGAAGAGTTGCTTCCCGCCCTGTTCAACACATTGACCAGGCCGGAGCAAAACCCCAATCTGATCGATGGTCAGTCAGCCTGGTTCGAAGTAAGCGCCCCACACAGCATGACCTTTAACCTGGATGGGGAGCCACTCAGCGGGAAACATTTTCGTATTGCGGTGTTACCCGGCGCACTAAGCTGCCGCCTGCCGCCGGATTGCCCGTTGCTGCGCTAATACGCCGCCACCTCCCGCGCCATCTCCCGGCTGTACTGCTGGCTGGCATTCACCAGCATTTGCGTATAGCCGGTTTTGGCGTGCCCGGCAACCAAATCGTCGACGGTTAAGGTTTCCAGAATTTTACCGTATTGCATAACGGCCACCTTTTGGCACAGATGCGCAATCACCCCCAGATCGTGCGTGACCATCAGATAGGTAAGATTCGATTCACGCTGGAGTTCGGCAAGCAGGTTAAGGATCTCCGCCTGCACCGATACATCAAGCGCCGAGGTCGGCTCATCCAGCAACAATACCTGCGGCTCCAGAATCAGCGCCCGGGCAATCGCCACACGCTGACGCTGCCCACCGGAAAGTTGATGTGGATAGCGATCGCGAAACGCCCGGTTCAGCCCGACTCTGTCCAGTAACGAATGGATACGTCGCTCCCGGTCATTCATTCCGTGAATTTGCAGTGGCTCTTCCAGAATGTCACCAATGGTATGGCGCGGATGGAGCGAACCGTAGGGATCCTGAAACACCATCTGCACACCACGACACCGAGCCTGACTGATACGCTTTTCCAGCGGTTTACCGTCAATTGCCAACGTGCCTTCCCAGTGAGTAAAGAGTCCGGCCAGACATTTCAGCACCGTGGTTTTACCCGATCCGGATTCCCCCACCAGGCCATAAATCTCCCCTTCCCGGACCCTAATGTTCACATCGTCCAGCACCTGATTACGCTTCTCACCTTCGCCAAAGGCCAGGTTGAGGTGTTTAATCTCGATCATCTCAGCTCCTCACTCGGTGAGCCAGTTTGCCTGGCGTTGCAACACGGGCAATACGGGACGGCGGTGATTCAGTTCCGGCAACGCGCTGATTAACCCTTGAGTGTAGGGATGCTTCGCGTTATGCAGGTCGCACGCGGCGATAGACTCCACCACTCGTCCGGCATACATCACCAGCACCCGATCGCAAAAACTGCGCACCAGGTTAATGTCGTGGCTGATAAAGATCAGCCCCAGACCACGCGACAGCACCAGATCGTCCAGTAGCCCCAGCACCTGTAAACGCACCGACACGTCCAGCGCCGAGGTAGGTTCATCAGCAATCACCAGTTCAGGGTCGGTGATCAGCATCATGGCGATCATGATGCGCTGCCCCTGCCCACCGGAAATCTCATGCGGATAAAGGTGATAGACGCGTTCCGGCTGGCGGATACGCACCACGTCAAGCATCTCCAGTACTTTGGCTTTTGCCTCTGCCTTACGCCCTGGATGATGGGTGAGCCAGGCTTCAGCAATCTGATCCCCGACACACACCACCGGGTTGAGCGAGTATTTCGGGTCCTGCATGATCATCGAGATACGTTTGCCGCGAATACCGCGCATTTGCGCCTCGCTGACGGTACGCAAATCAACATCACCAAACTGCATTCGTGTGGCACTGATTCGGGCCCTGGCCGGATGCAGGCGCAGCAGCGCTCGCCCGACGGTCGATTTACCGGAACCCGATTCACCGACAATAGCCAGCTTCTCGCGTCCGAGCTGGAAAGAGACGCCACGTACGGCGTTGGTCACCGCACCGCCGTTGATAAAATCGACGTGGAGGTCGCGCACATCAAGCAAAGGCGCATTATTCGCTGCGAGGATCGAGGATGTCACGTAGGCCATCTCCTAAGAAGTTAAACGCCAGGCTGTTAATCAGGATCGCCAGCCCCGGAATAGTCACGACCCACCAGCACTCCATCATGTAGGTGCGACCGCTTGAGATCATCGCGCCCCACTCCGGCTCTGGCGGCTGAGCACCGAGTCCCAGAAAACCGAGCCCGGCGGCAGTCAGGATGATCCCGGCCATGTTCATAGTGATGCGGATAATCACCGACGGCAGGCACAGCGGCACAATGTGTCGCCACAACACGCGTACTGGTGACGCTCCCTGCAAGCGCACAGCGGAGATAAAATCGGCCTGGCGCAGAGAGAGCGTTTCCGCTCGCGCCAGTCGCGCAATCGGCGGCCAGGCGGTGAGCGTAATGGCAATCACCACATGTTCAAGCCCAGGGCCCAGCGCGGCGACAAACGCCAGTGCCAGCACCAGGCTTGGGAAGGAGATAAAAATGTCTGTTACGCGCATCAGCACCGCATCAACTTTGCCGCCGAAATACCCGGCGGTTACGCCCAGCAACAATCCCAGTGGTCCAACGGTGACGGAGACCAGTAGCACGATATAGAGGGTGATACGCGAGCCGTACACGAGGCGGCTAAAGATATCGCGGCCAAACTCGTCCGTACCGAACCAGTGTCGCGCGTTCGGAGCAACCAGCGCACTATTCAGGTCCTGCACCAGCGGGTTATACGGTGCAATGAGCGGTGCAAAGGCGGCGACAATCAGCAGCAGCAAAATGATACCGCCACCTATCGCCGTGAGTGGGTTGCGCGCCATTTTGCCGACAAACCCGGCAGCACGCGATGCTGCCCGTTTAAAACGCTGGCGGCCTTCAGAGTGACGCGTTCCCAGCGGGCTATCCAGAGAAACGGTCATGATTTCGTCCTCGGGTCAAAGAGTTGATACAGCATGTCGGAGAGCAGGTTGAGCATCACAAAGATCATCCCCACCAGCAGTACACAGCCCATCACGGCATTCATATCCCCCAACAACAAACTACCGGTAAGATAGGAGCCAAAGCCCGGCCAGGAAAAGACGGTTTCAATCAGCACTGCCCCTTCCAGCAGCGAGCCGTAAGCCAGCGCAACGACCGTCAGAAGCTGGACGAGGATGTTGCGAAACGCGTGATTCCAGATCACCTGACACTCGGTTAAGCCCTTAACACGCGCGGTGATGATGAACTCCTGCGACAACTGCGCCAGCATAAAGCTGCGGGTCATACGGCTGATGTAGGCCAGCGAATGGAAACCGAGCAGCGAGGCCGGCAATACCAGGTGGTTAATCGCATTCCAGAACACAGCGCTGTTCCCGGCCAGCAGTGCATCGACGGTCATCAGCCCGGTACGACGCGGCACAAGTCCGTCCAGACCCAGATCCAGTCTTCCGGCGCCCCCTACCCAGCCAAGCCAGGCGTAAAACAGCAATAGCCCCATCATGCCAACCCAGAAGATCGGTGTGGAATATCCCGCAAGGCTGATAATGCGCACTACGTAATCGGAAAAACTGTTCCGACGCGCAGCGGCCAGAACCCCCAGCGGAATACCAAGACCTGCCCCGACGATAATCGCCATCGTCGCCAGTTCCAGCGTCGCCGGGAAGACCCGCAGAATGTCATCCGTCACCGGCTTACCGGTTAACAATGCACTCCCCAGATCGCCATGCAGCAGGTTATTAAGGTAAATACCAAACTGGGTCAGCAGCGACTGATCGAAACCCAGCTGGTGATAGACCTGCTGATAGGTACTGTGATCGGCATCCGGGCCAACAATCGCCAGCACCGGATCGACCGGCATCACGCGACCGATAAAAAAGGTCAGCAGCAGCAGGCCAAAAAGCGTCACCAGTACCTGAGTGAACCGCTTCGAGAAGCGGCGTGTACGGGAGTTGGGAGAGAAAATCGCCACACTCATTTGTCACCTCCAGTTTTATACACATCCCGCAGGAATGTGGTGGCTGACGGGTGCGACTGGAAGTTTTTCACGTCGTTACGCACGACCACGGAATCGACCATCTGCGATAGTGGGATCATCGCCGGGATCAGTTCGTCATACCGCACCTGAATTTGCTGGTAGTCGGCAATCTGTTTTTTGGGATCGCGCTCCAGCAGGGCTTTATCGATCATCTCGTTGAGCGGTTTATCGTAAAAGCTGGTGCGCCAGCCCTGGAAGTTGGTGAGCCGGGCGTCATCGCTGTTATCCGGGTTATAGACCAGCGCGCGCAGGCTGGAGTGCGGATGCGGCTCGACGCCACTGCCGCCGCGCCCAACCAGCATATCGAACTTGCGCTCGCGCATTGCGCCGTAGATCTGATTCCCTGTCCCGGTGATGATTTTGGCGTTAATCCCGGCCTGCATCAGCGTGGACTGTACGGCAATGGCAATGTTGAGAAAGGGTTGATCCGCCAACACCCGCAATGTGGTATCAAATCCATTCGGGTAACCCGCTTCCGCCAGCAGTTTTTTGGCGCGGGGGAGATCAAGCGTGTAGCCTGGGTCCGGCAGCGTGGAGGGCATTCCCGCCTTAATTGGACGCTGGTGCAACACACCATAACCCGGCATCAACGCTTTGTTGATCCCCTGATAATCGATCAGATAACGCACCGCTTCGCGCACTTTGGGGTTGGCAAAGTGGGCTTCCTTCATGCTCATCGCAACGTAATACACCGTTCCTTTTTGTACAGCCTCGACGGTAAGTTGCGGGTCTTTACGCAGGGCGTTGATGTCCGCCACCGCCATGTTGTTCGCGATGTCGAGATCGCCTTTTTCAATCATCAGGCGCAGAGTTTGCGACTCCTGAAAATGGCGCAATACCACGCGGCTCATCTTCGGCTCTTCTCGCCAGTAGTGCGGATTACGCTGCATACGCAACACATCTTTTGCCTGCCAGGTGTCGAGCATGAACGGGCCGGAACCGGCTTCGTTGGTGGTGAGCCAGCGGTTTCCCCAGTCATTGTTCACTTCATGGGTTTGTACCGTTTTACTGTCCAGCACGCCCAGATTACCCAGAGCGCCGAGGGAGTAGATCACCAGTTGCGGGTCATTGGCTTTGGGCAACACAATCTGCACCGTGTAGGCATCCGGGGCGCTGATCTGCTTATCGATGTTTTTCTTGCTGAAACCGTAGGATTTCCATACCGATGCCTGGGCCAGATTGAGGTGCAGCAAACGCCGCATCGACCAGACCACGTCGTCTGCCGTCAGCGGATGGCCGGAATGAAATGTCACATCATCACGCAGGTGGAAAGTCAGGGTTTTGCCATCGGGGGCAATATCCCAGGACTTCGCCAGTGCGGGCCTGACGTTGGTGAGTTCGTTTGGATCAAGCTCTACCAGTGAATCGTAGAGATTCACCACAATGCCAACCACTTCGTTACCGGTCATTGCTGCCGGATCGAGAGTCAGCAGGTTGTTCATATTCATACCGATGATGAGCTGGTCGGGCGGCGTTTTTGCGTACGCCGCACCGCTCCCCATCATCAGCGAGAGCGCGAGTAAACACGCTCCCGTGAGGGAGTTTTTCTTCATCTGTGTATACCGTGTAGGGTGAGGTATCGTTATAGGTCAGTCGTGGCTGACGGTATTGTTTTCGATATACGCAAAATTGATGTCTTCGCCGAGACCCGGACGGTCCGGCAAACTGACCATGCCGTTTTCATCCATCGGATCAATAAGGCTGTGGAGATACGCCGCCGGTTCATCATAATCCAGGAACGGATGCAGCAGCCCGCGCTCATACCAGCGGCAGTTTTTGATCGCGCCAATCACAGCCAGGCTCGCCGCACCGTTACCATGGACTTCGCAGTCCATACCGAACGACTCCGCCAGGTTTGCCACTTTCAGTGTGGGTGAAATTCCGCCCACGCCGTTAGCACCAGCACGCAGGATGTCGCATGCCCCCGCTTTTACCCAGTCGGCGCGGCTGTGGTGTTTCCCGCCCAGGCTCTCTGGCCCGATGATCGGAATCGACAGATTTTCCGCCAGCCATGCGTAAGAAGCCATGCTCTCTTCTTCCATCGGCTCTTCGAACCACGCGAAGTTAAGCTTTTCGAGTTCCTTGCCGATGTACAGCGCTTCCGTCCGGCTGTACCAGTGATAGCCGTCAATCATCAGATCGATATCAGGCCCTACAGCTTCGCGCACGGCTGCGCAGGCTTTAACGTCCATTTTAGGATTGGGCGCGAATGAAACAGGCGGCATCCAGGTGTGGAGTTTGATCGCTTTATAGCCCCGCGCCACCAGTTTTTCGGCAAAGCGGGCATATTCATCCGGCGTGGAAAGCCCCCCAGGCAAATCGTCGCCACACATGGTACTGCCGTAGGCGGGTACGGTGTCACGAAAACCGCCGAGCAGCTTCCAGACAGGTATATTGAGTTTACGGCCAATCAGATCCCACAACGCCTGTTCAACAAATGACAGCGCACGTTCTGTCAGTTGATGGGCGCTACCCCGTTGCCAGTGCGCCAGATCCTGCCAGATACGCTCGCGATTAAATGCATCCTGCCCCACCAGCACTTTACGAAAGAAGGTGTTCACGACGAAGGGACGCACCACTTCCGGTGGAGCGAACGAATACCCTTTTGTGCCATCGTCTGCAGTAATGCTCAGCATCGCCATTTTAGCCATGCTCTCTGGCCCCGGATGTGAATGCCCGGCGCTGTCGGACACCCGGCGCGTCGGATACTGGAAGACGGTGACATTTACAGATTCTATTTTCATTATCAGTCCTTAACACTACAGAGGTTCAGAGCGACTTTGTATTTTGAAAAGCTGTTTCGAAAGTAACTTTAAGCGCAAAATTCGTCCGCTGCCTTAGACAAATTCCGCTAAGCATCGACCATTTTTTGTGCATATGCACGGCATGAAGTGACAGTTTTCACAAAAGGATAAGGAACTGTGAAGTGGATCGGGATGAGTGTTTGAATGAAATGAAAAGGGGTTTCGGATTTGAACCAGGCGAGATCTGATGCCCTCTCCCCGCGGGAGAGGGAGAAGTGCAGAAGTTACGCAATCGTCACTTTACTATCCAGATAAACATCCTGAACCGCATTGATCAGTTTCACGCCATCGGCCATTGACTTCTTGAACGCCTTACGCCCAAGAATCAGGCCCATCCCACCTGCACGTTTATTAATGACCGCAGTACGCACGGCGTCAGAGAGATCGGTTTCACCACCAGCCGCACCGCCAGAGTTAATCAACCCGGCGCGGCCCATGTAGCAGTTCGCCAGTTGATAACGCACCAGATCAATCGGGTTGTCGCTGGTCAATTTGCTGTAGACGCGATCATCGGTATAGCCAAAGTTGACGGCTTTGTAACCGCCATTATTTTCGGCCATTTTCTGCTTCACAATATCCGCACCGATGGTGGCGGCAAGGTGGTTTGCCTGGCCGGTCAGATCAGCTGACACATGGTAATCCACGCCGTCTTTCTTAAAGGCTTCATTGCGCAGATATGCCCACAGAACCGTCACTAACCCCAGCTCATGCGCACGCTCGAAGGCGGCAGAAATTTCTTCAATCTGGCGGCGAGACTGCTCAGAACCAAAATAGATAGTCGCGCCTACGGCCACCGCTCCCATGTTGAACGCCTGCTCTACGCTGGCATACAGGGTCTGGTCATATTCTGTCGGATAACTCAGCGTTTCGTTGTGGTTCAGCTTGACGAGGAACGGAATGCGGTGGGCATAGCGGCGGGATACCGAAGCCAGCACGCCGTAGGTCGATGCCACGCAGTTACAGCCCGCTTCAATCGCCAGCTCCACAATGTTCTTCGGATCGAAATACAGCGGGTTGGCCGCAAAAGATGCGCCCGCCGAGTGTTCTACACCCTGGTCAACCGGCAAAATGGAGAGGTATCCGCTCCCACCCAGACGTCCGGTGTTATACAGCGTCTGCATGTTTCGCAGGACGGCTGGCGGACGGTTGTTATCTACCATCACACGGTCCACATAATCATGGCCCGGTAGATAGAGGTGGCTGGCTGGAATGGTCATACAACGATGCTGTAGAAGGCTGTCGGCGTCTTTGCCAAGCAATTGCGAAATATCAGTCATAGCGATGCTCCCGTAGGTTCCGACATCATGTCGGAGCATGTGATCCAGGCCCACACTTTTATGGGCAGAGTAAGCCTGGTACTGACTTAACAGATTTTCCAGCACCTGCGATCGTTTTCAGCACAATCTGCTGGCTCGATTCGTGTACAACAAAACTGTTACATCGATCAAACAATCACCACAAAGGTATTTAAAAGGTATTATTGAATGGTATGTTAAAGGAGTACCCTCTCTGACATGCAGGATTAAACAATGAAAACGAAAGTCCAACTGTCATTCATGATGTTTGTTGAATGGTTTATCTGGGGCGCCTGGTTTGTGCCCCTGTGGCTCTGGCTGAGTAAAAGCGGCTTTACCGCCGGGGAAATTGGCTGGTCTTATGCCTGTACCGCCATTGCCGCGATCCTCTCGCCAATCCTCGTCGGCTCGTTGACCGATCGCTTTTTCGCGGCACAAAAAGTACTGGCCGTCCTGATGTTCGCTGGCGCGATCCTGATGTACTTCGCCGCACAGCAAACGCAGTTCAGTACCTTCTTCCCGCTGCTGCTGGCCTACTCTCTGACCTATATGCCGACGATTGCATTAACCAACAGTATCGCCTTCGCCAACGTGGACGACGTGGAAGCAGACTTCCCGCGAATTCGCGTGATGGGCACGATCGGCTGGATTGCCTCGGGCCTGGCGTGCGGATTTCTGCCGCAAATGATGGGACACAGCGATATTTCAGATACCAATATTCCGCTGTTACTCACCGCCGCCAGCTCCGCACTACTGGGCGTGTTTGCGCTGTTCCTGCCCGACACCCCGCCGAAGAGTACGGGAAAACTGGATATCAAGGTGATGCTCGGCCTGGATGCCCTGATCCTGCTGCGCGATAAGAACTTCCTTGTGTTCTTCTTCTGCTCGTTCCTGTTCGCCATGCCGCTGGCGTTCTACTACATCTTCGCTAACGGCTACCTCACTGAAGTGGGCATGAAAAACGCCACAGGCTGGATGACGCTCGGCCAGTTCTCCGAAATCTTCTTCATGCTGGCACTGCCGTTCTTTACCAAACGCTTTGGTATTAAGAAGGTCTTACTGCTGGGTCTTATCACCGCAGCCATCCGCTATGGTTTCTTTGTTTACGGTGGCGCAGAGCAATACTTTACCTACGCCCTGCTGTTCCTCGGCATTTTGCTGCATGGCGTGAGTTACGACTTCTACTATGTGACCGCGTATATCTACGTGGATAAAAAAGCGCCAGTACACATGCGTACTGCAGCGCAGGGGTTGATTACGCTGTGCTGTCAGGGCTTTGGCAGCCTGTTAGGCTACCGCCTGGGCGGTGTAATGATGGAAAAAATGTTCGCATACAAAGAGCCAGTGAACGGGCTGACCTTCAACTGGGCCGGAATGTGGGCATTCGGCGGGATCATGATTGCCGTGATCGCCGTGTTGTTTATGCTGTTTTTCCGCGAATCGGATAAAGAGATCACCGCAATTGAGGTGGTTGATGGCGATACCGCGCTGACACAAGGGGAAGTTAAATGAAACAAGAACGTGTTCTCGGTGCTCTTTACGGGCAGGCCTTAGGGGATGCGATGGGCATGCCGTCGGAGCTGTGGCCAAGAAGCCGTGTAAAAGCGCACTTCGGCTGGATCGATCGCTTTTTGCCTGGACCGGCGGAAAACAATGCCGCCTGTTATTTCAACCGGGCGGAGTTTACCGACGATACGTCAATGGCACTGTGTCTGGCTGATGCCATTATCGAGTGCGACGGGCAGATCGACGCAGATGTTATCGGCAAACACATCTTGCGCTGGGCGCTGGATTTCGATGCCTTTAATAAGAACGTGCTCGGCCCGACGTCAAAGATCGCACTCAATGCGATCCGCGACGGTAAACCGGTCAGCGAACTGGAAAACAACGGTGTGACCAACGGTGCAGCCATGCGCGCTTCCCCGCTCGGTTGCCTGTTGCCTGCCACCCGCCTGGAACATTTTGTTGAGCAGGTGGCACTGGCCTCCAGCCCGACGCATAAATCCGATCTGGCGATCGCCGGTGCGGTGGTGATTGCCTGGGCGATATCACGCGCCATTGACGGTGAAAGCTGGCAAAACATCGTCGATGCCCTGCCGGGTATTGCGCGCTACGCACAGGAATCACGGACCACGACCTTTAGCGCCTCGCTCGCTGCCCGTATTGAACTGGCGCTCAAAACGGTGCGTGAGGCTCACGGTATTGAATCCGCAAGCGAAGGGGTTTATCAGCTTGTTGGGGCCGGAACCAGCACCATCGAATCCGTCCCTGCAGCTATTGCGATGGTCGAACTGGCAGGCACTGACCCTAACCGTTGTGCGATGTTGTGTGCCAACCTGGGCGGCGATACGGACACCATTGGCGCAATGGCAACGGCCATCTGTGGGGCACTACAGGGCGTGCAGGCTATTGACCCGTCGCTCAAGGAGGAACTCGATGCCGTCAATCAACTCGATTTTGGTCAATACTGCGAAAAACTGCTGCACTATCGGGAGCAAAGGGAGGGCGTATGAACCCGACACCATTTGACCAACAGCTGGCGACGCTGACAGCCCAGCGCCCGGTAACCGTTCTGGGCGCGGCAGTGATTGACGTGATTGCCGATGCCTACGCCCTGCCGTGGCGCGGGTGTGATATTGAGTTAAAGCAGCAAGGTGTCAATATTGGCGGCTGCGCGCTCAATATTGCTATCGCACTGAAGCGCCTCGGTATTGCGGCGCAAAATGCCCTACCCGTCGGACACGGTGTTTGGGCTGATATCATTCGTAATGCGATGGCAAAACAGGATCTACACAGTGCCGTGGAAGCCGAATCGGGTGACAATGGCTGGTGTCTGGCGCTGGTGGAGCCAGACGGCGAGCGTACGTTCATGTCATTCAGTGGCGTGGAGAACCAGTGGCAGCCGTCCTGGCTTGCTGCGCTTAGCGTTCCACAAAACAGTCTGGTCTATTTGTCGGGTTATCAACTGGCGTCACCTTGTGGTGAGTTGCTGACAAGCTGGCTGGAAGGACTACAGGAGGTCACCGCATTGATCGACTTTGGCCCACGCATTGCCGATATCCCCGATGCACTGATGGCGCGGCTAATGGCCTGTAAACCCATCGTGTCACTGAATCGCCAGGAGGCACAGATTGCGGCAGAACGGCTTGGCGTGGATGTTGAATCGTTGGGGGAAAAATGGCAGCAGCGTTTCGCCTCTGCGCTGATTGTTCGTCATGATAAAGACGGCGCTGCATGGTATAAGGACCAGGACACGGGTTATGTTCCGGCATTTCCTGCCACGGTGGTAGACACTATTGGCGCGGGTGACAGTCATGCAGGAGGCACGCTTGCCGGACTGGCTGCCGGATGGAGCCTGGCTGATTCCGTCAGACTCGGCAATGCGGTTGCGGCCTGGGTGGTCAGTCACCGTGGCGGTGATTGCGCTCCCCGACGTGAGGAGCTACTCCTCGCACACAAACACGTATAGATCGCTGCGACAGTAGCTGATGCTGTACTCAATGGGCCGGTGTTGTTGGTCAAGCGCCACTTGCTTGATCACCAGCACCGGTATTTTGTCGTCCATCTTAATGTGTGTCTGAAATTCGCTGTCCGGCATGCGGGCACTCACACGCGAGCGAGTTCGCTGCGGGAAAATATTCTGGCTACGGAAGTAATCGTACAGCGAAATGCCAATGGCATCTGGATCATGAATGAGTCCTGCCGGAACCCAGGACTCTTCAATTGAGACCGCATCATCATCCACGTAACGAATGCGTTTTAGCAAAAAGACGTCGCTTTCCGGCGCAACAGATAACTGGTTTGCCACCTCTTCCGGACACTTCACTACGCTTTTGTTGACCCACAGGGTATTGGGCTTTTTCCCGCGAAGTACGACCTGCTGCGAGAAACCACGCGCCTCTTTCAGTGAGTATTCAAAGATATTGTTGATTTGCGTACCGTAGCCACGGGCGCGGGTGACCACGCCCTCTTCTTCCAGCGCCTGCATGGCTTTACGTACGGTGATCCGCGACACGCCCGTCAACTGACTCAGATCACGTTCACCCGGTAAAATATTGCCGTGTTCAAGCCCCCCGCTGCGCACCGCGTTTTTTACCGTTTCGGCAAATTTCAGGTACAGGGGCGTGTTGTCTGGCGCGGCAATACGTTCGTTTAGTTGAGCAATTAACCGGGTATGCGCTTGTTCCATCTCTGTTTTTCTCAGGCCTGGCGATTTCTGCCAGTATACGGCTTACCACCATGCATGAAAATGGTGTACCGGTCCAATACCGTGACCGACTTCCAGAGAATCCGCTTTCGCCAGCGCGCAGGAGAGCCAGGTTTTGGCCTCTTGCACCGTATCCGCCCAGCTATCGTGGCGTGGGCGTAATGCCGCAAGTGCCGCCGATAATGTGCACCCCGTACCGTGGGTATTTTTAGTTTTCACACGTGGAGCCGTAAAACGCAGCGCGCCTTCCCGGGTGAAAAGCCAGTCCGGGCTTTCCGCATCATCAAGATGACCGCCCTTCATCAGCACGGCTTCGCACCCCATGGCGAGCAACGCATTCCCTTGTTCTTTCATTTCTCGTTCATTCTGCGCATGCGGCGTGCCAAGAAGCGCAGCCGCTTCCGGCAGATTCGGCGTGATCAGCGCCACCTGCGGCAACAGTTTTTTTCGTAGCGTATCGACTGCCGAGGCGGAAAGTAGCGGATCGCCACTTTTTGCCAGCATCACGGTATCCAGCACCACGTTCTGGACCTGATAACGCTTAAGTTGTTCCGCCACGGCTTCTACAATGTCGGTTTCCGCCAGCATGCCGATTTTGGTGGTATCAATGCGTACATCGCTAAATACCGAGTCCAGTTGCGCGGCAACAAAGTCTGGTTCAATGCGATAGACGGACTGCACGCCACGGGTGTTTTGCGCCACCAGTGCAGTGATCACCGAGCAACCATATGCGCCCAGAGCCGAAAACGTTTTCAGGTCAGCCTGAATTCCCGCCCCACCGCTGGGATCTGTCCCGGCGATGGTCAGGGCATTAATCCGTTTCATGCCTGATCCTCCAGATGATAAAGCGCATCAAGGAATGCGCTGGCAAAGCTGCCAGGCCCACGACATTGTGAGACAGCAACTGTCCCTGCTTGCTTCATATATCCACAGGCGGCCGCCACATTATCCAGCCTGTCGCCCGGAAGCGAACAGCTGGCAGCCACCACGGCAGACAGCGCGCATCCGGTTCCTACCACGCGGGTCATAAGCGGATCGCCGCCAGTGACAGCATGAGTTCGAAGCCCGTCGGTGATGTAATCCACCTCGCCGGTGACCACGACAATTGCATGAGTTTGCCGGGCCAGTGCCTGGGCCGCAGGCAAAGCACGGGTTGCCGTATCCGTCGTATCCACACCGCGTCCACCGGCACTCATTCCGGCAAGAGCGAGGATCTCAGATGCATTTCCCCGGATTGCCGCGGGCTTGAGCGTGAGAATTTGCTGGCAAAAACGGGTGCGGAAGGAAAGCGCCCCCACGGCAACCGGATCAAGCGTCCAGGGTTTGCCTGCAGCAACTGCGCTCTCTATCGCCCGGCGCATAGACTGTGCGCGAGGCGCGGTGAGTGTCCCAACGTTGATCAGCAGTGCATCGGCAATCGCCGCAAACTGTTCCGCTTCTTCAGCTTCAATCACCATCGCAGGAGATGCGCCGAGTGCCAGTAAAACGTTAGCGGTAAAGGTTTGTACGACATCATTGGTCATACAGTGAGTGAGTGGGGAACGGGTTCGGAATTGATGCAAAAAAGGTAAATCGAGCAGGTCAGGCTGCATGGTTTCGCTCCTGCCTTACGTGAAGAAGCGATGACCGGGAAGGCATCTGACTTCCCTACGCTGGCATTATCCAGATCAGGTATTACGGGTATTTCTCAGCCTTCAAAAAAGAAGAGCACCCCGAGTCAAAATGATGTAACAACGGCAGACTATGGTAAGCCACGGACAATAGCAAGCCCCATACCTCTCATTTTATTTGCATAATCCCGGCGCAAAACAATGACAATTTTCACGCTTTCTCTTAGACGTGATTATTTTAAATGCAAACATTAAATGTTATTGATTTACGTGAGATTAAAAGCGCCACGCATCGTAAAAACACGCCTGAAGTACATTCACGAAAATAAAATAATCTATAAATAACAAATAGTTATTTATTTTCAGCCAACAAGAATACGGTATTAGTTAATCATGTTAAATGTGATCTGCATCAAAATGGCAACTGTCACCATACTGGATAGTTGTCTCGCGTTACCATTGTCGCTACTAAAGAAACAGTGCTACACCTGATTTGCAGATACTGTGTAGCGATTATGTTATTTCTCATATCGTATAAATGATATTCGCTTTATGAAATTAATAATATTCAGTGCAATCGTTTCTTTGCTCCTGGTTACTACAGTTTTTTTATGGGCGTTATTTATTTCACAATAATAACTCAGTGCCAATAGTTATCGGACAATGTATTTAATTTGCTCTCTATATTGTAATATTCAAGGTCATATAATGAAAAAGTTAATGATAATAGCGTTGGCTGTTTCAACGCTGGCAGGTTGTACCACGCAAGCCGATCGCCTGGCGAAATGCGAGGCTCAGGGAATCAGTCGCGATACATGCTATCTCGCAGATCAAAACCGCACAGCTGCCATTAATGCGGCGGCTGAAAAACAGGCATTAGAAAATGCGGCTAATGCCGTACAGCATGCCCAGGCCGCAAAGATTCATGATCCGCTTCGTGAGGCTTCTTTCTCAGCAAATGCCCTTAACGCCACCATTTCTAACGGATTTTTCACCGCAACAATCAATGGCAACAAAGCAACCGTAAAGCGCCTTAACGCGAATTTCTATGAAATTCATGGTTACGGCTATGTTATATCTCTAAGTCTTGATGAAAACGGTATTACAAATGCGTCCTGGAATAAGACAAAGGGCCGCGACAACGGCATTTTGCAGGTAACACAAAAATAAAGATATCAGGGAGGCGAACACCTCCCTGAACACCGCCATAAGGCACGATTTGTAACACTCTTTGCCCTCGATTTACCCTCATAACGATAATGATATAACTCTTTGTTTTAATTTGACGAATAGGGTTGGTAACGCTTTTAAACTCTGAATAATCCCTTACTTGTGCTTCATGTAACAAAACAGTAAACAAATTAACCATTGAGCCCCATGAAAAAAGGCTCTATATTGGCGGCGTTTTTTCCATACCCCATCTGTTTTTTTAACTTTTTATTCAATCGTGGTACATAACGAAGCCGCGGTTGTAGGAGTGATATGATGACGGATAAAGTCCGTATTGACACCGTAGATGCCCATAAAAGCAACGAAACCTATCTGGCCCGTCAGGCCGAGTTTGAATCAAACGTCAGGAGTTATCCCCGCAAGCTGCCTTTAGCGATCACTAAAGCAGACGGCGTGTGGATCACCGATGCAGATAATAAAGAATACCTTGACTGTTTAGCCGGTGCAGGCACGCTTGCGCTTGGTCACAACCATCCTGATGTGCTGAAAAGCATCCAAAATGTCATTACCAGCGGCTTGCCGTTACATACATTGGATCTGACTACGCCGTTGAAAGACGCGTTTTCCGAATATTTGCTGTCTCTGCTGCCTGGTCAGGGCAAAGAGTATTGCCTGCAGTTCACCGGTCCATCCGGCGCAGATGCTGTTGAAGCAGCACTGAAGCTGGCAAAAAAAGTTACCGGCCGTAGCGGGATCATCAGTTTCTCTGGCGGTTATCACGGTATGACTCATGGCGCATTGTCCGTGACCGGCAACCTGTCTCCAAAAGAAGCGGTTGACGGTATGATGCCAGAAGTTCAGTTCATGCCTTACCCAAATCAGTACCGTTGCCCGCTGGGTATCGGTGGCGAAGCTGGCGTGAAAGCGCTGACCTACTACTTCGACAACCTGATTAACGACGTTGAAAGCGGCGTGCGCAAACCCGCTGCTGTGATCCTGGAAGCTGTTCAGGGCGAAGGTGGCGTGAACCCGGCTCCGGCTGAGTGGCTGCAGCGCATCCGTAAAGTGACACAGGAACACGGTATTCTGTTGATCCTCGACGAAGTGCAGGCTGGCTTTGCCCGTACTGGTAAGTTCTTCGCCTTCGAACACGCGGGTATTGAGCCTGACATCATCGTGATGTCTAAAGCCGTTGGTGGCGGTCTGCCACTGGCCGTTCTCGGCATCAAGAAACAGTTCGATGCATGGGCTCCAGGCCACCATACCGGTACTTTCCGTGGCAACCAGCTCGCTATGGCGACCGGTCTGACCACGCTGAAAATCCTGAAAGACCAGAACATTGCTGGCAAAGTTGCTGCGCAAGGCGAATGGCTGAAAGCACAGCTGGCTGAACTGCAAAAACGTTATCCAGTGATCGGTCACGTACGCGGTCTGGGTATGATGATCGGTATCGAGATCGTTAAACCAAACGAGCCAGCTGACCATATGGGTTGCTTCCCTGGTGATGGTGAGCTCTCCGCACTGATTCAGAAGAAGTGCTTCGAAGCCGGTCTGATTCTGGAACGTGGTGGTCGCAACGGCGTTGTACTGCGTCTGCTGCCGTCCCTGCTTATCAGCAACGATGAGCTGAAAATCTTCCTGGATAAATTCGAGCAGGCACTGCTTGCTGCGGGCGTTCGCCCGGTATAACCGGAGTTGTTGAATACGATGTCTGATTCAAACCCAATTTTGTTCTCGTCCGCCCAAAGCATTGAAGCTTACCAGCAGGCGATTGAACAAAGCACTCAGGCTGTTATGCAGTGGCTAAAACAGCCTGAGATGTACCAGGGCAAAACGGTCGCGCAGTTGCGCGACCGTATTAAGCTGGATTTCAACCCGAAAGGACTGGGCAACGAAGCGGCGATTGAACGCGCTGTTGAGTTCTTCCTGAAAGACAGTCTGTCCGTCCATCACCCGCAATGTGTGGCACACCTGCACTGCCCTAGCCTGGTCGTAAGCCAGGCAGCGGAAGTGCTGATTAATGCCACCAACCAGAGCATGGACTCCTGGGATCAGAGCCCGTCCGCAACCATTATTGAGATCAAACTGATCGAATGGCTGCGTACCCGTGTAGGTTATCAGGCTGGCGACGCAGGTGTATTCACCAGTGGCGGAACTCAGAGCAACCTGATGGGCCTGATGTTGGCTCGTGATGCGTTCTTTGCACGCCAGGGCCACTCCGTCCAGCAGAATGGTCTGGTGGGCGATCTGCGTAAGATCCGTGTACTGTGCTCTGAAAACGCGCACTTCTCCGTACAGAAAAACATGGCGCTGATGGGTCTGGGCTACCAGTCTGTCACGCTGGTGAAAACCGACGAGTTTTCACGCATGGACCTTAACGATCTGGCGGCGAAAATTGATCAGTGCAACGCTAACGGCGAACAGATTCTGGCGATTGTTGCCACTGCAGGCACAACTGATGCGGGGGCTATCGACCCACTGCGTGAGATTGCTGAGCTGGCAGCGAAGCAGAATATCTGGGTTCACGTCGATGCGGCCTGGGGTGGTGCGCTGCTGATGTCTGAGCAGTATCGTCACTATCTGGATGGCATTGAACTTGTCGATTCCATTACCCTGGACTTCCACAAGCAGTTCTTCCAGACCATCAGTTGCGGCGCATTCCTGCTGAAAGAAGCGCGTCACTACGAGCTGATGCGCTATCAGGCGGCTTATCTGAACTCCGAGTTTGATGAAGAAGCGGGCGTCCCGAACCTGGTTTCTAAATCACTGCAAACGACGCGCCGTTTCGATGCGCTGAAACTGTGGATGAGCCTGGAAGCGCTGGGTCAGGAGCAATATGCGGCAATCATCGATCACGGCGTCACGCTGGCACAGCAGGTTGCCGCTTACGTCAACGATCAGTCTGCGCTGGAACTGGTGATGAAGCCACAGCTAGCAAGCGTGCTGTTCCGTTTCCGTCCGCAAGTACGGATGGACGATGCGAACATTGCATTACTTAATCAGAAGATTGGTGATGCGCTGCTGGAGTCGGGTCGCGCTAACGTGGGCGTGACGGAGCACAACGGCATAACCTGTCTGAAGCTCACCCTGCTGAACCCAACCGTCACGCTGGATGATGTAAAAACCCTGCTGTCACTGGTTGAACGTACTGCGACGGAAGTAATGGCGAAGTAAGCTGTTCTTTCCAGTCGCACTGCTGAACTGCACCCGAAAAGTTGGGTAATCAACTGAATTAGGGTGCAGTTTTTTTATGACTGTCATACTCGTATTTTGTCAAAAGGAATGGCGGTTACGCCTTTCTTTTTCAGACCGGGACGTCGCGTTTACCATAGTGGCTATAGCCTGCACCATATTTATTCGCAGCAGATTTCACCACATCATTCAAAATAGTCCCGCTAACCTCGACGCCAGCCTGGTGTAAACGTTTCATACTGATTTCTATCTCTTTCACACTGGTCATACCATGACGGGCAATCAGAATCGTTAAGGCCCCCATCCTTCCAACCACTGTTGCATCCGTTACTGCGAGTACCGGTGGCGTATCGACGATAACCATGTCGTAGCGTTCATTCACCCACATCAGCAACGACTGAAATACCTCTCCCATCAACAATTCGGAAGGGTTTTCCGGCGGCTGGCCGCAGGTTATTACATCGATATCCCCATCGGTATACCGCTGAATAGCGTTCTGATAGCTGGAGTTGCCCATCAGTACTTCAGCCAGCCCGCAGCGATTACTCAGAGAAAAGATGTCATGTGCATACCCTTTACGCATATCGGCATCGATGAACAGCACCTTTAACTCCGCCTGCGCCACAATAGCCGCCA
The DNA here is from genome assembly GCF_016859735.1 of Lelliottia sp. RWM.1. Taxonomy (NCBI): domain Bacteria; kingdom Pseudomonadati; phylum Pseudomonadota; class Gammaproteobacteria; order Enterobacterales; family Enterobacteriaceae; genus Lelliottia; species Lelliottia sp. RWM.1. Next base: position 117,591 of record NZ_WLVC01000006.1, read on the forward strand.
GCGAGGTACTGATAAGTGTCTTACCACAGTTCTGGGTTGGCCCCGAAACCATCACAATGCGGTTAACAGAGCCCATCAGGGCGAAATGCAAGCGGGTACGCAGCCCACGGATAGACTCAATCACAACATCATGAGGATGGGCAACAGGTAAAAAAGGGACATGTCTGGTTTTGTGCTGCCAGTTACCCTGGAAGAGGTGCTTGCGACGTAAGTGTGTTTTACGCCATAACCAGTCGGAGTGCGGTACAGTAGCAAGAATACTAATCCCTCTTGCTTCCAGCTGCTCTGGTGAATTGATTCCTCTGCGCAAAGCCATGCGAAGGATCACCACCACTGCGGATAATAGAAATCCTAGCAGTGCTCCACAAGCGACAATCAGCCCCTTTTTGGGCTCCACAGGAGTCGATAGCGTCTGGGCAGCATCAATAATGCGTACATTACCCATCGCGCTGGATCGCGAGAGGCTCAATTCTTGCTGGCGTGTCAGGAGGTGTTGATAAACAGCACTTCCGGAATCAACATCCCGGCTAAGACGAATAATCGCCTGCTGAATTAAGGGTAATTCCGACACTTTTTTGTTTAATCTCGACTTCGTTGCTTCGAGCGCGTTCCGCTTTTCGATCAATGAACGATATACCGGATGAGACTTACTGTAACGCTGCGCAATGTCCGCTTCGCGGAGTGTGAGCTCATTAATGTGATTATTAATATTCACAATCTGTTCCAGTACAGATTTTGTTTCCAGGGTTAAATCAACCGAATTGCGCTGCTGTCGATAGCGATTTAATTGCTCTTCTGACTTAACGAGTTCTCGCTGAATCTCCGGTATATACTGCTGTAAAAAGTTGAGCCGTCGTGTATCACGTAGGGCCTGGCGATCGACGTTTTGTTGCAGATAGTTCTCCGTAATAGCGTTTAACGTTCTGGTGATGAGCATCGGATCGGCTCCCGTCAACGAAAGCTTAAGCACGCCACTCTGTTTAACGGTTTCTGTTACTGTGAACGCTTTACTGAGTGCACTAATAGCCTCAAGCGTTGGTATTTCTTTCAGAGTAAACTGTACGCCGGGTCTCGCGGTCAACTCACTGACCTCAATAATCACACCGCCTTTTTCTAGCGTTTCCCCTACTCGACCTTGCGCATGAAAATCCTTACCCTCAACCCGATACTCACCTTCCTTACCGGCTGTGATGGTGAACTCGCGGGAATCGTCGTCCCCCCAAGGGAGATAAACACGACCCATAACGATGCGACCCGCATGCTGACCCGTCATCTTCGCCCAGACTCGCCCGACAACAGGAAGCCAGTCCCGGCTAACTTCATATTTAAGGCCCAAATCGTCAACCGTCTTACCAAGTATCATGCGGGACTTAAGTAGCATCATGTCCGGCGCGGCATCTGGCGCAAGTTCTGAATTCATTTGGGTGAGACGTTTAAGCACATTATTATTCTGCTTCCCCACGACCTGTACTAAGGCATCGGCTTTATAAACGGGCGTGGCGCTGACAACATAAAGTGAAGTGCATATCGTGAGTAAGAGAGTCATGCAAAGAATAAAAATACGATTATCGAAAAGCTCACCCAAAAGTCGAACCAGATCCAGAGTCTGATTTCCATTCGTATTTTTATACTGATGTGTAGAATTTGACGACATTAAAAATACATTCCTTTTCATTCGTCGAAGGCGTTTCAGCACAGCGTTAAGCTCGTGCTCCCTGCGTTTTCTAAGGTATCCCTCTGCTGCGATCACAACCGTTCATATTCACCATGTAAATATATAACCCGGATTCCGATGAAATTATGCAGCGCGCGGATTCTTACCTCTTCATCGATAAGAACATCTTTTCTGTTTTTGTTATTCAGAAGGAATTCATTATTTAAATAAAAAATAAAGCAACACTCCCTTTCATTATGTTAATTCTTATCAGATGTTATGAATACCGTTAATAATGCACATCAGAATGATTTCAGAAATTTTCAGAATTCGGCTCAAAACCATTTAGAGAGCAAATATAAATAAGATCTTTCATTCACCCCCAGAAAGATTGCTCTTTCTAGATAGCTACAGAAAACTGTCCAGTTTTGTTACATTTTTTTTCAAACATACCCTACTGTGATACTTAGAATAGGACGTCTGCCACACAGTCATGGTTATGAAACAGCAGACTGAATGCATCAGTAAACGGGTTAACTGGAGAAAAAATGGCTAAGTATAAATTGCTGCTTCTGGGTGTTGTGATGTCACTGACGGGTGTCGCGCATTCAGCCCCGCAAACGGCATCTGCGCCTTCTGGCATCAAAGCTTACGAAGAACAAGAGTTCATTGCCGATTTCACAAAATTCAAGATTGGCGACACGGCTCCCGCGTTGTATCAGACACCTGAATACACCATCAAACAGTATCAGTTACGTAATCTTCCTGCCCCAGATGCAGGTACTCACTGGACCTACATGGGTGAAAACTACGTCCTGATTGGCGACGCGGATGGCAAAATTTACAAAGCCTATAACGGAGATATCTTCTATCACCGCTGATACCATTACCGTCCGTCCGTGGCAGGAAAGCGATCGTCCTTTCCTGCGCACGCTTTACCTGCATGCCCGACGTGAGGCATGGCCCTGGCTGGAAAGTGATGCATGGAAGCTCGAAGATTTCGACGAGGCAACACGCGACGAACAGATCTGGGTTGCGCTTCAGGATGGCCACCGGGTAGGTTTTGCCTCAGTCTGGACGAACGATAACTTTCTGCACAATCTCTTTGTCGACCCACATTATCAGCATCTTGGGGTGGGTCGTTTACTGCTGAAACAGGCGCAGAAAACATTCACCAGCACCGGCGCATTAAAATGTTTAGTCAGGAATGAACGGGCTGTGGCGTTTTATCAGCATCATGGCTGGCACATTGAGGCTCGCGGTGATTCACCGGATGGAGCGTACTATTTGATGCATTATCGGCTGCGTTAACTAGCCGGGTATTGTTACCCGGCTACAAGGGTTACACCGCGCGGAAGGCAATTTCACTCGGAATGACTTCGCCTTGCCAGTAAAGTTGCGCCGCAACACGCCCCGCCAGTTGACGATACATCTCAGCAAACTCGCTATCCGGACGACTCACCACCGTCGGTTTCCCGCTATCCAGATCTTCACGCAACGTAATGTGTAATGGCATCTGTCCAAGCAGTTGTGTGTGATACTGCGCAGCCAGCTTCTCCGCCCCATCGGTCCCAAAAATAGGCTCATGGTGTCCGCAATTGCTACAGATGTGCATACTCATATTCTCGACAATACCGAGCACCGGTACGTCTACTTTCTCGAACATGACAATGCCTTTTTTGGCATCAATCAGCGCAATATCCTGCGGTGTTGTCACCACAACCGCGCCCGTCACCGGAATGTTCTGCGCCAGCGTCAACTGGATATCACCCGTACCCGGCGGCATATCCAGCACCAGATAATCGAGATCCGGCCACAGAGTTTCCTGCAACATTTGCAACAGCGCTTTGCTGGCCATCGGGCCACGCCATACCATGGCATTATCATCGGTCACGAGATAACCAATGGAGTTAGTTGCCAGGCCATGCGCCATGATCGGCGCCATGTGCGTGCCATCTGGTGACGTCGGACGCTGATTTTCCGCGCCCAGCATATTAGGAATCGATGGGCCGTAGATATCGGCATCCAGAATACCGACTTTCGCCCCTTCAGCGGCCAGCGCCAGCGCCAGATTTACCGCCGTAGAAGATTTACCCACCCCTCCCTTGCCTGAACTGATGGCAATGATGTTTTTCACACCATTAACACCCGGCTGATTTTTCACCCGTTTCAGCGTAGCGATGCTGTGGGACAGCTTCCAGTCAATGGCTTTTGCCCCAGTGATACGGAGCAGATCTGCACTGCATTGCTCTTTCAACGTATCAAAGGCGCTGGCAAAAACGAACGGCATCTGCAGCTCGATATGCAACGTATCATCCAGCCACGCAACGTGGTGCAGCGCTTTCAGCGTAGTGAGGTTGTGTTTCAGGGTTGGATGCTGAAAATTAGCCAGTATCCCGGCAACCATTGCTCGTAAGACTTCCGGTGATTTGGCCTGGGATTGAGAACTCATCCCGACTCCTTTGTTCTTGTGAATAAGACCTTAGTTGAACAAGTTTACCTGAAAGGCCGTGGTTTGTGCTTACTTAATAATGACCCTTTTGGTAATATCAAAAGCCCTTTTCACTGTTAAAAGAAGTAATGTCCACTATGACTCAAGTCGCGAAGAAAATTCTGGTAACGTGCGCACTGCCGTACGCCAACGGCTCAATCCACCTCGGCCACATGCTGGAGCATATCCAGGCTGATGTCTGGGTCCGTTACCAACGAATGCGCGGCCATCAGGTTAACTTCATCTGTGCGGACGACGCCCATGGCACGCCGATTATGCTGAAAGCTCAGCAACTGGGTATTTCACCAGAACAGATGATTGCCGAAATGAGTCAGGAACATCAGACTGATTTTGCAGGCTTTGACATCAGCTACGACAATTATCATTCCACGCACAGCGAGGAAAACCGTGAGCTGTCTGAGCTGATTTACACCCGCCTGAAAGAGAACGGTTTTATTAAAAACCGCACTATCTCTCAGTTGTACGATCCGGAAAAAGGCATGTTCCTGCCAGACCGTTTCGTGAAAGGCACGTGCCCGAAATGTAAGTCACCAGACCAGTACGGCGATAACTGCGAAGTGTGTGGTGCAACCTATAGCCCAACCGAGCTTATTGAACCGAAATCAGTCGTGTCGGGTGCTACTCCCGTCATGCGTGACTCTGAGCATTTCTTCTTTGACCTGCCATCTTTCAGCGAAATGCTACAGGCCTGGACCCGTAGCGGTGCATTGCAGGAGCAGGTTGCCAACAAAATGCAGGAGTGGTTCGAATCCGGTCTTCAGCAATGGGATATCTCCCGTGATGCGCCATACTTCGGTTTCGAAATTCCGAACGCGCCGGGCAAATATTTCTACGTCTGGCTGGATGCACCAATCGGTTACATGGGCTCCTTCAAGAATCTGTGCGACAAACGCGGCGATACCACCAGCTTTGACGACTACTGGAAGAAAGATTCCGACGCGGAACTGTACCACTTCATCGGGAAAGATATCGTTTACTTCCACAGCCTGTTCTGGCCTGCAATGCTGGAAGGCAGCGGTTTCCGTAAGCCAACCAACCTCTTCGTTCATGGCTATGTCACGGTAAACGGCGCGAAGATGTCCAAATCTCGCGGAACGTTCATCAAAGCCAGCACCTGGCTGAATCACTTTGATGCTGACAGCCTGCGTTACTACTACACCGCGAAGCTCTCTTCTCGCATCGACGATATCGACCTGAATCTGGAAGATTTCGTACAGCGTGTGAATGCAGACATCGTGAACAAAGTGGTGAACCTGGCGTCCCGTAATGCCGGATTTATCGCGAAGCGTTTTGACGGCGTGATGGCCTCTGAACTGGCTGACCCGGTACTGTACAAAACCTTCACTGATGCAGCCACCACCATTGGCGAAGCGTGGGAAGCACGTGAGTTTGGTAAAGCGGTGCGCGAGATCATGGCGCTGGCAGACCTGGCTAACCGCTATGTGGATGAGCAAGCACCGTGGGTTGTCGCAAAACAGGAAGGCCGTGATGCTGACCTGCAGGCGATCTGCTCTATGGGTATCAATCTGTTCCGTGTCCTGATGACGTACCTGAAGCCGGCTCTGCCAAATCTGGCTGAACGCGCTGAAGCATTCCTGAACACTGAACTGACCTGGGATGCCATCGCACAGCCTCTGCTCGGACACAAAGTGAATACGTTTAAAGCCCTGTACAACCGTATCGAGATGAAACAGGTTGAAGCGCTGGTGGAAGCGTCCAAAGAAGAAGTGAAGGCAGCCGCTGCACCGGTAACGGGGCCACTGGCTGACGATCCGATTCAGGAAACCATCACCTTTGATGATTTTGCCAAAGTTGATCTGCGCGTGGCGCTGATTGAAAACGCGGAATTCGTTGAAGGCTCCGACAAACTGTTACGTTTGACACTGGATCTGGGTGGAGAGAAACGTAACGTCTTCTCCGGTATTCGTTCAGCCTATCCTGACCCGCAGGTACTGGTTGGCCGCCAGACGGTGATGGTCGCTAACCTTGCGCCACGCAAAATGCGCTTTGGTATCTCTGAAGGCATGGTCATGGCCGCAGGCCCTGGTGGGAAAGATATCTTCCTGTTAAGCCCTGATGAAGGCGCGAAGCCAGGCCAGCAGGTGAAATAATAAAAAAAGCCGGAGATAATCTCCGGCTTTTTTTATGGCTGAGGATGATGAACCCGGTGGGTCAATCCGCGCAGGAAATTACGCAAAAATTGGTCGCCACATTCGCGGTAATTTTTGTGGTCCGGCGCGCGCATCATGGCGGTAATTTCCGGCACTGACACGCGATACTTCTGTTCGGTCATGATCGCCACGATATCATCGGTTTTCAGGGAAAACGCGATACGCAGCTTTTTCAGCACCGTATTGTTGTTAACACGACGCTCAAGCGCCAGCTCAGGCGCAGATTCATCTCTGCCACGTTTCTCATAAATAAGCCCGTTCAGGAAACCTGACAGGATGATATCAGGACAACGAACAAACCCGTCCTCATCCTCTTTTGTCATCCAGGTATCAAACCCGGCAGACGTTGATTCCATGTCGGCAAGCGCCAGAATGCGCACCAGATCGTTATTGTTTGCTTTCAGGGTGTAGCGCAGGCTACGGAGAATGTCATTACTTAGCATGAGTGCCTTTAACTGTCGGTGATGCAATGACGCGCAGTGTACCAGTTTTACAGCCCAATCGCCTCTTTCAAACTTTTCAGATATCGGCGGCTCACGGGGACAGTTTGCCCGGCGCGAAGCACTAGCTCGGCCTGACCGTTATCTTCAAGGCGAATCTCTTTAAGATGAGCCATGTTCACCAGATACTGTCGATGGCAGCGGATCAACGGCGTACGACTTTCCAGTGTGCGCAACGTCAGTTCCGTAAAACCTTCGTTACCTTCAGCACTGGTAACATACACGCCACTCATGCGGCTGCTGACAAAAGCAACGTCGTCCATTTGCAGAAGATAAATGCGGCTATGACCCGTACAGGGGATAAATTTGAGCGGCTGCTGGTGCTCAGGCAGAAGCGTCACATCCTGCACGGCACGCTCCTGGCGTAAACGACTCAGCGTCTTTTCAAGCCGTTTTTCTTCAATCGGTTTAAGCAGATAATCAAAAGCATGTTCTTCAAAAGCCTTCACTGCATATTCATCGAAGGCCGTCAGAAACACAATGTACGGTCGATGTTCAGGATCAAGCATTCCAACCATTTCCAGGCCACTGATTCGCGGCATCTGGATGTCGAGAAACAGGACATCCGGGCGCAGTTTGTGAACGGCTCCAATCGCTTCAATGGCATTTGCACATTCGCCCACCACGTCGATATCGCTGTGCTCCTGCAACAGCACACGCAGATTTTCCCGTGCTAACGGCTCGTCATCAACAATCAGCACTCTCAGCATGCATCTTCCTCCAGCGGCAATCGTAATGTAATACGGGTAAATCTGTCCGGTTCACAGGCCACGGAAATCCCACAACCGTCGCCAAAGTGGGCACGAAGGCGTTTATCCACCAGGCTCATGCCCAATCCTCCAGACGTCGTCGGCTGGTACAACCCGGCATTGTCTTCAATATCGAGGACCAGATAGTGGTTAAAACGACTGGCAGAAAGGCTGATCACCCCAGTGCCCAACAATTGAGACGTACCATGCTTAATGGCGTTTTCCACGATCGGTTGCAAGGTAAATGCCGGAAGATGTTGTGACGCTAACTCATCCGGAATGAATAACGATACCTGCAAACGCGACTGAAAACGGGCCTTCTCGATTTGGAGATAGGCATTCACATGTTCAATTTCATCGGCCAGGGTAACAATTTCCGATGGACGCTTCAGGTTCTTGCGGAAAAATGTCGACAAAAACTGGACTAACTGCGCGGCCTGATCGCTGTCACGGCGAATCACCGCTTTAAGCGTGTTCAGCGCATTAAACAAGAAATGCGGGTTCACCTGTGCATGCAGCAACTTAATCTCTGATTGGGTTAAAAGCGCTTTTTGCCGCTCATATTGTCCTGCCAGAATTTGCGCCGACAAAAGTTGCGCAATCCCCTCGCCTAACGTGCGATTGATAGAACTGAACAGACGGTTTTTCGCCTCGTAAAGCTTAATGGTCCCCATCACCCGATTGTTTTCTCCTCGCAGCGGGATCACCAGTGTCGAGCCCAGCTTACACTGTGGATGCAACGAACAACGGTATGGCACTTCGTTACCATCGGCATAGACTACCTCGCCAGTTTCGATAGCGCGAAGCGTATAAGAGGACGAAATTGGTCTACCTGGCAGGTGATGGTCATCCCCGGTTCCGGTAAACGCCAGTAGCTTTTCCCGATCGGTTATCGCGACTGCGCCAATATCCAGCTCCTTATAGAGAACCTGAGCTACCTTCATGCTGTTTTCTTCGTTAAACCCCTGTCGCAAAATACCTTCCGTCGATGCTGCCACCTTTAACGCCGTCGCAGAAAACGCCGAGGTGTATTTCTCGAACATCGCACGCTTATCAAGCAGAATACGCATGAAGAGTGCCGCCCCCACGGTGTTCGTCACCATCATCGGCGCGGCAATGCTGTTGACCAGATGCAGCGCATCTTCATAGGGACGCGCAATCAGCAGGATAATCAGCATTTGCACCAACTCGGCAACAAAGGTAATTGCACCAGCTGTAATCGGGCTAAACACCTTATCCGTTCGGCCACGTTTGATCATATAACTGTGTACAAGACCGCCCAGCAGCCCTTCAACAATCGTCGAGATCATGCAGCTCAGCGCTGTCATGCCCCCCATAGAATAACGGTGAAGTCCGCCCGTTAACCCCACGAGCCCACCGACTACGGGACCGCCGAGCAGACCGCCCATCACCGCACCGATCGCACGCGTATTGGCAATCGAATCTTCGATGTGGAGACCAAACCAGGTCCCCATGATGCAGAAAATGGAAAAAACGACGTAACAGAGAAACTTGTGCGGCAGACGTACGGTGACTTGCATCAGTGGGATGAACAGACGCGTTTTACTCATCAGCCATGCGATGACCAGAAATACACACATCTGCTGGAGCAGCAACAACACCAGGTTAAACTCGTACATACCCACAAACCGCGCGTTTCAAAAACGCGTAACATACACTGATGTGGTTTAACTTTCTTTGAAGCACACCAAAAAAGGTGTAAACCGTGTTCGCAATCACACCTTTTTCAGAAAATAACCTGAGCGTCGCATTATTTGTTCAAAATTCGGGCAATTCTTCCTGGTTCGCCAAACTGGGTCTACAGTTAAGCTGGGGACGCGCAAGCCAGGGGGCGAATATGGCGCTTTACACGATAGGTGAAGTGGCACTCCTTTGTGATATCAATCCCGTGACGCTACGAGCATGGCAGCGACGGTATGGATTACTCAAACCGCAGCGAACAGACGGTGGTCATCGTCTTTTCAACGATGCTGATATTGAGCGGATCCGTGAGATCAAAAGTTGGATCGATAACGGTGTCCAGGTCGGTAAAGTGAAATCATTGCTCAGCCAGGACGATCCTGATACGCAACATATCTGGCGCGAACAACAGGAAACACTGCTGCGTCTCCTGCAGGCAGGTAACCTGCAGCGCCTGCGTGCGTGGATAAAAGAGCAAGGCCGCGACTATCCCGCGCAAACGTTAATCTCCCGTCTGTTCATTCCCTTACGCCGCCGTCTTCAGTGCCAGCAGCCGACGCTACAGGCACTGCTCAGTATGCTTGACGGCGTTCTCATTAATTACATTTCTGTGTGTCTTGCATCAGCAAGAAATAAGAATAATAAAGATGCGCTGGTCGTCGGGTGGAATGTGCATGACACCACCCGTTTGTGGCTTGAAGCATGGATTGCCACACAGCAGGGCTGGCGCGTCGATGTGCTGGCACATTCATTAGCGCAATTACGCCCGGAGTTGTTCGATGGGCAGACATTGCTGGTCTGGTGCGGTGAAGTCCCAAGCGCAGCGCAGCAGCAACTGCTTACAGAATGGCGTGAACACGGTTATCCGGTTTACGCACTTGGGCCTAACGAGCCGTAACGGCATTTAATGGTTCATTAACAGCTACGCTTCACCGTATAATTGCTTCGTTAACAACAGGAGCACATGTATGAAGGCAACCAAACTGGCCGTAATCACTCTTTTCGTCCTCATGGCCGTTAGCGGTATCGGTGGCGTTATGCTGGCTGGATACTCGTTTATTGTTCGTGGCGGTGTCGGTTGAGATAACTCGCCAGGCGCTCAAACCCCCGATCGACCACAATCGCTGTCAGTGCAACCAGTACCGCCCCCTGCACAATATAGGCCGTATTGAATCCGCTTAACCCGATAATTATGGGTGTGCCAAGCGTATTTGCACCAACCGTTGACGCGATGGTCGCCGTCCCTATGTTGATAATCACAGACGTGCGAATTCCGGCGATAATAACCGGTGCGGCAAGCGGCAGTTCAACATGGCGAAAACGCTGCCAGCCACTCATTCCCATCCCCTCAGCCACGCTCATCACCGAGGCAGGAACCGCCGATATTCCGGCCAGCGTGCCTTGTAAAATAGGCAGCACGCCATACAAAATAAGTGCAATGATTGCCGGCGTCTGACCAAAACCAATGACCGGAACCGCGATGGCCAGAACCGCCACGGGTGGAAAGGTCTGGCCGATGGCGGCAATGGTTTCGACCAGTGGACGAAACTCTCTGCCTGAGGGGCGCGTCACTGCAACGCCTGCCCCCACCCCTAATACAACGGCTGTAACACTTGAAACCGCCACCAGCCAGAAATGTGCCAGCGTCAGATTGATAAAACTCTCCTGTTGATAAACCGGTCGCGGCAGCCCCGGAAAAAGCGCGCTAAAAAGACCAGCGCTATGCGGCATCAGAAATAATAGCGCCACAAACAGCGCCACCAGCCAAACCAGCGGTTCACGCATCCACTTCATGGCCGACCTCCCCTGTCAGCAGATCACGAAAATGGAGCGCACCACACACACTGCCCAGTGCATCCACAACGGGCAGAACATCACATTGCCGAGCGACAAACGCGGATAATGCATCGCGCAGGCTCATCTGTACCTGCAAGGGTTCGCCATCGATATGCATTCCCGGGGGTCGCAAGTAATCACCTACGGTGCGCAGCGAAAGTAACCTGACCCCCAATTCACTGCGGCCAAAAAAATCACGCACAAAATCGGTTGCAGGTTGGGTTAAAAGCGTCAGCGGCGCTCCCTGCTGTATCACTTCACCGTTATCCATCAGGATCAGTCGATCGCCAAGCCGCAGTGCCTCATCAATATCGTGCGTAACCAGAATGATCGTCCGCCCAAGGATCCGGTGAATGCGCGTCATCTCGGCCTGTAACGCACTCCGTGTCACCGGGTCCAGCGCGCCAAAAGGTTCATCCATCAGCAACACCTGCGGGTTCGCTGCAAGTGCTCGCGCCACGCCCACACGCTGTTGCTGCCCACCAGAAAGCTGATGTGGATAGCGATCGCGCAAAGCCGGTTCTAACCCCAGCAGTGCCATCAGCTCATCAACACGTTCGGCAATTTTCTGCCGTGTCCATTTTTCCAGTTGCGGTACGGTGGCGATATTTTGCGCGACCGTCCAGTGAGGGAACAAGCCGATAGACTGAATGGCGTAGCCCATACGACGACGTAACTCCAGCGCGGGCACACTGCGGATCTCTTCCCCTGCAAAGCGGATGAGTCCGCTGTCATGCTCAATGAGCCGGTTGATCATCTTAAGCGTGGTTGATTTTCCCGATCCCGATGTCCCAATCAGGACAGAAAACGCCCCTTCCTCAAAATGCAGGTTCAGATGGCTCACCGCCGGACGGCCAGCAAAGTGTTTGCTGACATCATGAAATTCAATCATTGCCTCTCCCCTTGAGCAACGCGAGCCACAAGGCAAACAGCGCATCCACCACAACAGCCAGTGCAACGGTTGGAATAACGCCCAGCAGCACCAGATCCAGTGCGCTACTCAGCAGCCCCTGAAATACCAGGGCGCCAAACCCACCCGCACCGATTAACGCTGCGATTACCGCCATACCCACCGTCTGGACGGTCACTACCCGCAAGCTACGAAGCAGTAATGGCAACGCAATCGGGAGCTGCACTTGCCAAAAACACTGGCGGGTACTCATCCCCATTGCCTGCGCGCTTTCCAGTACATCCGGTGACACCTGGCTCAACCCAGCGACAACCCCACGCACCAACGGTAATAGCGCATAAAGCACCAGTGCAATAAGGGCTGGCATAAGCCCCGTCCCGCCTATACCCAAAGATGCCAGTACCGGAAACGCCTTCACCAGCCCCGCCAGAGGCGCAATTAACACACCAAACAGGGCAACAGAAGGAATAGTCTGGATAACGTTCAAAATGGCAAACACGGTTCCCTGACGTCCAGGATGACGATAACAGCCGATGCCCAGCGGCAAACCCATCAATAATGCCGGGAACAGCGTGCCCAGCAGCAGTGTCAGATGTTGCACCAGCGCATCATTAAATACCTCCTGGCGGTTGGCATACTCCTTTAACAGCGACAGCTGGTTCAGTTCACCGCTAAACAGCAGCAGCAATGGAAAACACCAGACTTGTGCATTCAGCACCCAACGCCAAACTGACTGTGCTGTTAGCCGCCGAATGACATCACTGCAGACAAGCAGGCATAACGCCATCCACAGCCACAACCCACTGCCGACGGAGGTCCTCGCAAGTGGACTTTCAACGGTGCTCAGATGTGTCGCCGCAAGTCCGGCCCCCCAAACCAGCACAGCAAACACCCCTTCACCGATGAAAAGCGTCAGCCACTGCGCCATACGCCCAGGACATAGGGATAAACCGATGAAAACCCCCAGCACCACAAGCAGGAATCCCGGGGGGAACGACCAGATCTGCCAGATCGCCCGCCCTTCGCCCGACACCAGGCGATTAGGCGCGACATTGACAAACGGCAATGTAACGGCTGCGGCAGCAATACACGCCAGAAGCAGCAGTACGCGGTTATGACATTTTATTGGCACAGACCTGTCCTGTTACTTCACAAACCCTTGTTGCTTCAGGAAGTCGGCAGCCACTTTTTTGGCATCCAGCCCCTCAACTGCAATGCTGGCATTCAGCTGTTGCAGCGTTTTTTCATCCAGCTTTTCAAACACGGGCTTGAGCCATTCCGCAATTTCAGGGTTAGCCTTCAGCGTCGCTTCGCGTACCACGGGTGTTGGAGCATAAATCGGCTGAACACCTTTCGGATCGGTCAGGGTTTGCAGGCCAAGAGCCGCTACCGGGCCATCCGTTCCGTAAGCCATCGCCGCATTCACACCAGAGATTTGCTGCGCCGCGGCTTTGATGGTCACCGCGGTATCCCCACCCGCAAGCGACAGCAACTGAGCCTGATCAAGTTTGAAACCATAGGCTTTTTCAAATGCCGGTAACGCATCAGCGCGTTCGATAAATTCCGCCGACGCGGCAAGTTTAAAATCACCCTTTTCATTCAGATAACGGCTGAGATCTTCAAGCGAGGTAAGTTTGCCCTTTTCGGCAATGTCCTTACGAACGGCAATCGTCCAGGTATTGTTGGCCGGAGCAGGCGTCAGCCAGACCAGTTTGTTCTGTTCAGCATCAAGCTTTTTGACTTTTTCGTAGCCTGCCTGGGCATTTTTCCAGGCCGGATCGTTTTCATCTTTGAAGAAGAATGCACCGTTACCGGTATATTCAGGATAGATATCCAGCTCACCGGATGTGATCGCCCCGCGTACAACAGGCGTCGTGCCAAGCTGAACTTTGTTGACCGTTTTAACTCCGTGGCTTTCAAGCACCTGCAAAATAATATTGCCGAGCAGTGCCCCTTCGGTATCAATCTTTGAACCCACTTTGACCGGTTCTGCCGCCTGTAACGGCAGACTCAACGCCGCCAGAATCAGCGCAGAGCCCATAGCCCCTTTCGCAATTGTCATTCTGCTTTCCTCATTTTTTTGCGCCCTTTTCAGGGGCTTGAGAGAAAAGCGTAGTTTAAAAAGGAGGAATTAACCGCTGAAATGCGATTTTTGCATCAGGTAAGCGGCCTCCCCCATAACAGGGGGAGGCCGGAGGGAAGGATGTTACAGCAGTTCGAACTCGCCTTTATTCACCCGGGCAGAATCCACGCCGATAAAGACGTTAAACTTGCCTGGTTCAGCATCATACTTCATCTGCTGGTTCCAGAACTTCAGTGCATCAATGTCGATCGGGAAGCTGACCGTTTTGGTTTCACCCGGTTTCAGATCCACTTTCTCAAAACCACGCAACTGTTTCACCGGGCGGCTCATGGACGCAGTGACATCCTGCAAATACAGCTGAATAACCGTTGCGCCTTCACGCTTACCGGTATTGGTTACTTCAACACTGGCCGTGACCTTGCCATCACGTTTCATTGAGGCCGCAGACATTTTCACGTCAGAGACCGTGAACGTGGTGTAGCTCAGGCCGTAGCCAAACGGATAAAGCGGGCCATTGGCCTCATCGAAGTAACGTGAAGTGTATTTGTTCGGTTTGTCGGCGTTATACGGACGGCCAGTATTCAGGTGGCTGTAGTAAACCGGGATCTGCCCGACAGAGCGCGGGAAGGACATCGGCAGCTTACCTGACGGGTTGTAATCACCAAACAGCACGTCAGCAATGGCGTTACCGCCTTCCGTACCGGCGAACCAGGTTTCCAGAATCGCATCAGCCTGTTGGTCTTCTTTCACCAGGGCCAGAGGACGGCCGTTCATCAACACCAGCACCAGAGGTTTTCCGGTAGCTTTCAGTGCGGCAATCAGGTCACGCTGGCTTTGCGGAATGGTAATGTCGGTGCGGCTGGAGGCTTCGTGGGCCATGCCCTGCGCTTCCCCGACCACAGCCACCACCACATCAGACTGCTTCGCTGCGTTAACCGCTTCGTCGATCATCTCTTTTGACGAGCGAGGATCAACGTTCACCGCCTCTTCATACTGGTTCAGGAAGGTCACGATGTCTTTGTCATTGGTGACGTTCGCACCTTTGGCGTAGATCACTTTGCCCTTGTCGCCGACAGCATTTTTAATACCGGTCAACACGGTTATAGACTGATCGGCCACACCTGCTGCAGACCAGCTCCCCATGACGTCACGCTTGCTGTCCGCCAGCGGCCCCACAACAGCCACCGTCGCTGACTTGTTCAACGGCAGGGTTTCAAGACGGTTTTTCAGCAGCACCAGGCTTTCACGCGCCACTTCACGGGCGTCCTTACGGTGCAGACGGCTTTCAGCGTTAGTATCCACCGGATCAGAATCTTTCGGTCCAAGATGGCTATACGGATCGTTAAACAGCCCCATGTCATATTTCACGTTCAGCACATGACGGGTGGCATCGTCCAGCTCCGCCATTGTCACCTTGCCGCTCTTCACAAGACCTGGCAGATATTTGCTGTAATACTCGTCGCTCATGCTCATGTTGATACCCGACT
The DNA here is from genome assembly GCF_016859735.1 of Lelliottia sp. RWM.1. NCBI lineage: Bacteria > Pseudomonadati > Pseudomonadota > Gammaproteobacteria > Enterobacterales > Enterobacteriaceae > Lelliottia > Lelliottia sp. RWM.1. The sequence goes on from NZ_WLVC01000006.1 coordinate 133,194, forward strand.
TGAGCGCCACGCGCACCGCGTCTTCCGGGTCAGAAGCCACGCCGTGTTTAATTAACTCTTTGATTGCACCGTGGTCAGAAACAGTAATGCCTTTAAAGCACCACTGATCGCGCAGAACATCTTTCAGCAACCACGCATCAGAAGTGGCTGGCGTACCGTTCAGCGAGTTCAGCGCCACCATAACTGCACCGCTGCCGGCATCCAGACCGGCTTTGTACGGAGGCATGTAGTCGTTGAACAGGCGCTGCGGGCTCATATCGACGGTGTTGTACTCTTTCCCGCCTTCTACCGCACCATAGGCCGCGAAGTGTTTGACGCTGGTCATGACAGAATAGCGGTCGGCCGGGCTTTTCCCCTGCATCGCTTCAACCATGGTTTTCCCCATGGTTGCCGTTAAATAGGTATCTTCGCCAAAGCCTTCAGAGGCACGGCCCCAGCGCGGATCACGGGAAACATCCACCATCGGAGCCCAGGTCATATTCAGACCATCATCCGCCGCTTCATAGGCGGAAACGCGTCCCACGGTTTTGACCGCATCGAGGTTAAAGGAGGAGGCTAAACCGAGGCTAATCGGGAAAACAGTGCGTTGTCCATGCAGCACGTCATAGGCAAAGAACAGTGGGATCTTCAAACGACTGAGATCCATCACCTGATCCTGCATCTTCCGAATATCCTCGCGGGTGACGGTATTAAAGATCGCACCAACCTGGCTACCTTTAATCATCTCGCGGATGGCCTCTTTCGGGTTATCCGGGCCGACGCTGATAAGACGGAGCTGACCGATTTTCTCATCAACCGTCATCTTCTTGAGCAATTCCGTGACAAAGGCGTCCCGGGCTTCAGGCGTGAGGGGATGATTGCCAAACAGATCATCTGCCAGTGCAGGTTGCAGCGCCAGGCTGACGGCAACACCTACAGAACAAAGCCATTTCATGTTGTTTTACTCTCTCATCAATAACCGCCGGAAGATCTCGGCCAAACCGTGCGAAAAGCGCAGTGTGCCACAAACCCTTTGTACCTTGCAGGGTTATTCTCTGATTTTTCTCGTGAATACTCGACCGCTTAACAGTTAATCGCGCTATGCTTTACAGCGAGAAATTTGCCCCACCACAAGGAGTGGAAGATGTCTTCTGTTCGAACTCACGATAACAATGCATTCATTAACGAACTGTCGCGCCTGGTTGGTCACTCTCACCTGCTAACTGACCCGGCCAAAACGGCACGCTATCGCAAGGGTTTTCGTTCCGGCCAGGGCGATGCGCTGGCCGTTGTTTTCCCCGGCACGCTGCTGGAACTGTGGCGCGTACTGAGCGCTTGCGTCGCTGCCGATAAAATTATTTTAATGCAGGCCGCCAATACCGGTCTGACCGAAGGTTCGACCCCAAGCGGCAACGATTATGACCGTGATATCGTCATCATCAGCACCCTGCGGCTCGATAAACTTCACCTGCTGGATAAAGGCGAGCAGGTGCTTGCCTACCCTGGCACAACGCTCTATTCCCTTGAAAAAGCGCTCAAGCCGTTTGGTCGTGAACCACATTCGGTGATCGGTTCATCCTGCATTGGCGCCTCCGTGGTCGGCGGGATCTGTAATAACTCCGGGGGGTCGCTGGTACAACGTGGCCCGGCTTATACCGAGATGTCACTCTTCGCCCGTATCGACGAAAACGGCAAGCTCCGTCTGGTGAACCACCTGGGGATTGAGTTGGGCGACACGCCTGAACAGATCCTGAGTAAACTGGATGATGACCGCGTGAAGGATGAAGATGTTCTGCATGATGGCCGTCATGCTCACGATCATGATTATGTGACCCGGGTACGTGACATCGACGCTGACACGCCTGCACGCTATAACGCTGACCCGGATCGCCTGTTTGAGTCTTCAGGATGTGCCGGAAAACTGGCGGTGTTTGCCGTTCGTCTGGATACATTCCCGGCAGAAAAAAACCAACAGGTGTTCTATATCGGGACCAACCAGCCTGAGGTTCTGACCGAGATTCGTCGTCATATTTTGGGGAAATTCACCCACTTGCCGGTGGCCGGTGAGTATATGCACCGGGATATTTACGATATTGCCGAACGCTATGGCAAAGATACCTTCCTGATGATCGACAAACTCGGCACAGACAAAATGCCGTTCTTCTTTACGATGAAAGGCCGTACCGACGCGATGCTGGACAAAGTCTCGCTCTTTAAGCCGCACTTTACCGACCGCTTTATGCAGAAACTGGGGACTGTCTTCCCGGCACATTTACCGACGCGGATGAAAAGCTGGCGGGATAAATACGAGCACCATCTGCTGCTGAAAATGGCGGGCGACGGAATTACCGAAGCGCAGGCCTGGCTCAGCGAATTCTTCAAAACGGCAGAAGGCGACTTCTTTGCCTGTACACCTGAAGAGGGCAGCAAAGCCTTTTTACATCGTTTTGCGGCGGCTGGCGCAGCCATCCGTTATCAGGCCGTCCATTCTGATGAGGTTGAAGATATTCTGGCACTGGATATTGCTCTGCGACGCAACGATACCGAATGGTTTGAACATCTGCCGCCGGAAATCGACAGCAAACTGGTGCATAAACTCTATTATGGCCACTTTATGTGTTATGTCTTCCACCAGGATTACATCGTCAAAAAAGGGGTCGATGCGCATGCGCTGAAAGAGCAAATGTTGACGCTACTGCAGGAACGTGGTGCGCAATACCCGGCCGAACATAACGTCGGACATCTGTATAAAGCACCCGAAACGCTTAAGCGTTTTTATCGTGAGAATGACCCTACAAACAGTATGAACCCCGGAATTGGTAAGACGACACGGCATAAATACTGGAAAGAGCGTGAAGAAGCAGAGCAGAGTGATACGCAAGCTGCTGATCAAACTGTAAAGCCACACTGAAGCCATTGTTAAGCCCTCGTCAATCGTACTAGAGTAGTGCCATGTTGCCGGAGAAACGTTTCTCCGGCTTTCCATGACGAGGAGCAAGCACATCATGTCGGCTGTTGATATTTTATCCGAAACCGAAGTTGAAGTGCGCGATGCCCTGCCAGACGACGTACATGCCATCGCGGCAATTTACGCCTGGCATGTTCTTAATGGACGCGCGTCGTTCGAAGAAATTCCCCCTACGATCGATGAAATGCGCCTGCGTATGAAAAAGGTCGCCGATAACGGTTTGCCCTGGCTGGTCGCCCTTTATCGGGGCATCGTTGTTGGATATTGCTACGCCACTCTGTACCGACCTCGCCCTGCCTACCGTTATACCCTTGAAGAGTCTATCTACGTGGATGCCAGTACAACCGGGAAAGGGTTCGGCTCCGCGCTTATGGACACATTAATTGAACGTTGCGAACAAGGGCAATGGCGGCAAATCATCGCCATTGTCGGTGACGGGAATAACAATGCGGGTTCCTTGCGGCTGCATAAGAAGCATGGTTTTGAGGTGGTGGGTCAGTTGCGCAGTGTAGGCTATAAAAAAGGTGACTGGCGGGATACGGTCATCATGCAGCGTCCACTCAATGATGGCGACTGGACGCTGCCGGAATAAAATGCAAAACAGTAACATTCGTTACCGTTTTTAATGTTTTCTCCCTCTCCCGTGGGAGAGAGCATTAGCCCGCGCAGACCATCAGTCGTTTTGCGCAGTCGCCATCTGTTCAGCTTTTTGCTTTTTATAACTCAACGCTGCTGCCGGAACAGGCTGGACTTTCCCGGTCTCAATCCAGGTACGCAGACGACTGGCGTCAGCAAAGTGCGTGTATTTGCCAAACGCATCCATCACGACCAGCGCCACTGGCTTACCGTTAAACACGGTACGCATCACCAGACAGTGCCCTGCCGCATTGGTAAACCCGGTTTTGGTTAACTGAATATTCCAGTTATCGCGATACACCAGATGGTTAGTGTTGCGGAACGGCAGTGTATACGCCGGGTTCGCAAAGGTCGCCATCTCTTCTCGCGTCGTACTGAGCTGACCAATAAGCGGATATTGCTTGCTGGCAATCAGCAGTTTGGTCAAATCACGCGCCGTGGAGACGTTATGAATCGACAGGCCAGTGGGTTCCACGTAGTGAGTATTCGTCATGCCCAGGGATTTAGCTTTTGCATTCATGGCACGAATAAACGCGTCATATCCGCCAGGGTAGTGGTGTGCAAGGCTTGCAGCCGCACGGTTTTCTGACGACATCAGCGCCAACAGCAGCATATTTTTACGGCTGATTTCGCTGTTCAGACGTACACGAGAGTATATCCCCTTCATTTCCGGCGTCTGGCTGATATCAACTTTCAGTTTTTCATCCAGCGGCAGTCGCGCATCAAGCACCACCATCGCGGTCATTAATTTGGTAATAGAAGCGATGGGACGCACCAGATCCGGGTGGCTGGCGTAGATCACCTGGTTGGTGTTCAGATCGACAATCATCGCGCTGCCGGAGGCAATTTCCGGTTGGGCAGCGGTGGTCACAGCGGGCGTTTTGGCAATCGCTGGCGCGGCAACAGGCGTACCCAGGATCAGCGCAAGGCTAAGTAAAGAAACTCGGAATTTCAGCATGGTGAGGCTTCTGATAATTATTCACGCACGTAATGACGTACACCGCCTGTGTTGACGAATACACACAGGCTGGCAACGGCATAATAGCGATGACCGTGCCATGCCGCCAGCGAAGAATCGTGAACAGATGCTGCATTGCTGGCATTTACGCCAGCAATGCAGTGAGCTTAGAACAGACGGTATCCATAACCCCAAAGAATAACCGTCAGTGCCAGTAACGCCTCCAGGACCAGCACACCAATAGCAAGTGTTGAGCTGGAGAAGCTCAGGCCCTCTTCTTTATTGATATTCAGGAAGGTTGGAACCCCCAGATACAGCAGATAACCTGTGTAAAAGAGAGCCACAGTACCGATCAGCGCGCACAACCAGACCAGTGGATAGAGCGCAACAATGCCGCTTAAGAACAGCGGTGTCGCAACATATCCGGCAAAGACCATACAATGCGCCAGCGACGGGCGTTGAGGATAGTTACGTGCCATCCAGTGAATGACGCGTCCCATGACTGCGACTCCCGCCAGCATCAAACCGTAAAACAGGATGGCAAGGTATAACCCGGTAAACCAGGAGAGCTGGACAACAGTACCATCACCGAAATTCCAGCCGATTTGTGTTGTTCCAATAAATGCGCAGATCACCGGTACAGCCGCCATGAGCAATACATGGTGTGTATAGTGATGCGCGACCGTTTCATTCTCGCCTCTGATCACATGCATTTCACGATCGGGATGGGAGAACAGCCCCCAGACATGGTTCATAACGCCCCCTTGTTGTCGGCCCGTCAGCGATACTTCAAGTATAATGCAGCTTTTGATTATTTTATGAACAACACTAAAAATGCCGCTCGGGTAAATCACCGTGATTGCGCCATTATTGATTCATGGGGTATATGATTAATGCAGGTACGCACAGGGAGACTACGCTGAGTTTATGGATATCAATGGTCTGATTGAACAATATGGGTACGCCGCATTAGTGATAGGCAGCGTGGCAGAAGGCGAAACCATCACCCTGCTTGGCGGTGTGGCGGCACATCAGGGATTGCTTCGCTTCCCCCTGGTGGTTGCGGCCGTGGCGTTAGGTGGGATGATTGGTGACCAGTTGCTCTACTTTTTAGGTCTGCGCTTTGGGCCGACACTTCTGCGACGCTTCTCGAAGCATCGAAAGAAAGTTCGTCGTGCCCAGCAGTTGATCCAGCGCCATCCTTACCTGTTTGTGATCGGAACGCGCTTTATGTACGGCTTTAGGATTATCGGGCCATTACTCATTGGCGCGAGTCGTTTACCCCCTCATATTTTCCTGCCCTTAAATATTCTGGGTGCAATCGCCTGGGCGTTGATCTTCACAACACTTGGCTATGTTGGTGGCGAAGTGATTGGCCCATGGCTACACAATCTCGATCAGCATGTTAAGCACTGGGCCTGGTTGATTCTGGTGGTTGTCCTGGTGATTGCCGTCCGGTTGTGGCTAAAACACCGAGAACAGAAGCGGGAGTAAGCGCCCTCTCCCGGCAAAAAACTCACCCTGGGTGATACCCCCCTCCCAGGGCTGACGTGAGCTGAAGCGTGGCATCCACGTATTGTCCTTGCAACATCAGGCCGGCAATCTCTTCCTGCAACGCAGGAATTTTCGCTTCACTGACACGGGAGCCTGCAATCAACCCGGCGCTGAACCGCGCCTGCGCAAGGTTGACAACCCTGGCGGCATCCTGTTCTACGTGTCGCTGTTGCTGGTTTTTAGTGACCAGGGTTTCCACTTCACTTGCCGTACGCGTGACCTGGTTCACCGCCTCTACAACGGCTTTGTTGTAATCGGCAATTGTCAGGTTGCTTTGCGCCTGCGCAATATCGAGCGCGGCATTCAGACGACCGCTATCAAAAATAGGTAGCGAGACCCCTGCCGTGACGCCCATTTGTTGCGCCGAATGGCGGAACAGATCGCTCAGATGTAAAGCATCTTGCTGTAAAAACGCCATCAGGTTGAAATCCGGATAGAATGCCGCTTTCGCGGCGTCAACGTTGCTCATCGAGGCTGCAATATACCAGTGCGCTTCCTGAAGATCGGGACGGCGCGCCAACAGTTCATAACGTAACGTGGACGGTAAAGAGGCTTCAACTCCCGGTAAATCATGGCGAGACAGCCTGACCGGTGAGGTGTTGGTCAACGCCTGTAACCGCGCTTCAATCCCCTTCATTGTGCCAGTCACTTCCGCAATACGTGCCTCGGTTTTACTGGCATTAATATCGGTCTCAATCCCTTCTACCGACGAGGTGATCCCGTGCTGATAAAGCTCGTTATCCGCTGCAATCAGGGTATTTTGCTCCTGCCTGATGGCCGTCAGCACAGTGCCAATCGCAGCCTGAGTCTGCCACTTCCAGTAAAGCCGGGCCACGCTGGTGGCAAGCAACTGGCGGGTTTGTTCCAGCTCCGCTTTTTGCGCATTGACCTTACCGATACGCGCCTCAACGCGTGCGCGATTTTTCCCCCACAGATCCAGATCCCAGCCCGCCGTCACGCCAAAGGTCCCGTTGGTGTACCAGGGGCCCGTCGTTCCCGCTGCGGGATCAGTGAGCGCAAATGGCCCCATCAGCCCCTCTGCCGACATTTTTTGCCGTTCCACATCTGCGGAGAAGTCGATCTGCGGCCCATCGGCAGCCATCGTGGCTTTAGCCTGAGCTTCTGCCAGCGTAATACGCTGACGAGCAATATGCATATCCGGCGCATCATCGAGCGCCTTTACAATCAGCCCCGTCAACTGAGGATCGTGGTAATCCTTCCACCACTCACTTTTCGGCCAGTCTTTATGGCTCAGTGAAGTACTAACCTCTGTGACAACGGACTGTATCTTTTCAGGCGATACGGAAGGATGTTCCGGCGCACAGGCTGCGAGAATTAAAACCAGTGGAGCACTCAGAGATAAAGTCAGAGAACGTTTCATTACGCCATTCACTCAAAAAATAAAGGCGCAAATTACGCTTAATACCTCTCTTTTTTTTAGTCATCGGTGGCAATCCACATATTGTCATATCTCTTTATATTCAGAAAAACATTCACCTTTAAAATTAATAAATTAAATACATTCACTTCAATTATGAATTCTATCCGCAAGGGGCTGCTACACTTAATGACGAGAGACAGACGCAGGAGAGGCGAATGAAAATATTATTGTGGATTATTTTAATTATTTTCCTGATTGGATTACTGGTGGTAACAGGTGTATTCAAGATGATTTTCTGATTAATTTGCCCGGTATTTCACCGGGCAAATTTGATTACGTTACGCTTTCAGAGACGCGCCGTTTGTGGCAATAACCTCTTTGTACCACCAGAAGCTTTTCTTGCGGCTACGGGCAAGCGTACCTTTACCGTTGTCATCCCTGTCGACATAAATAAAACCGTAACGTTTAGACAGCTCCGCTTTTGACGCACTGACCAGGTCGATTGGCCCCCAACTGGTATACCCCATAACCTCAACGCCATCGTCAATGGCTTCGCGCACCTGTACAAGGTGATCGTTAAGATAACTGATACGGTAGTCATCCTGCACCACGCCATTTGCGTCCAGTGTATCTTTTGCGCCCAGACCATTTTCAACGATAAACAGCGGTTTCTGGTAGCGATCCCACAGCACGTTTAGCAGCGTGCGCAGGCCAACTGGATCGATTTGCCAGCCCCACTCAGAGCTCGCCAGATGCGGGTTCGGAACCATGCTCAGAATGTTACCGCGAGCCTGCTGGTTCAGCTCTTCATCCGTGGTGACACAGCCCGTCATGTAATAGCTGAACGAGATAAAATCGATGGTCGATTTTAGCGCCTCGCGGTCAGCGTCAGTGATCTCAAGCTGAATGCCGTTATCACGGAAGAAGCGCAGCATGTAGCCCGGATACGCACCGCGGCACTGCACATCACCGAAGAACTGCCATGCGCGGTTTTCCTGTAACGCCTCCAGCACATCATCTGGTTTACAGGTCAACGGATACACCAGACCACCCAGCAGCATATTGCCGATTTTGGCGTCCGGAATAATCTGATGACAGGCGTTAACCGCCAGAGCGCTGGCGACCAGTTGATGGTGAATCGCCTGGTAGACTTCCGCTTTGCTGCTGGTTTCTGGCAGACCAACCCCGGTCATTGGGGCATGCAGTGACATGTTGATCTCGTTGAAGGTCAGCCACAGTTTCACTTTTTCTTTGTAGCGCGCAAACACGGTGCGGGCATAGCGCTCAAAGAAACCAATCACCTGACGGTTGCCCCAGCCACCGTACTGTTTCACCAGCCCCCACGGCATTTCGTAGTGTGAGAGCGTCACCATCGGCATAATGTTATGTGCTGCCAGTTCGTCAAACAGCTTGTCGTAAAATGCCAGTCCCGCTTCGTTTGGCTGCTGTTCGTCGCCGTTAGGGAAAATACGCGTCCAGGCAATAGAAACACGCAGGCAGCTAAAGCCCATCTCCGCAAACAACTGAATGTCTTCCGGATAACGATGGTAGAAATCAATCGCCACGTCTTTGATGCCGCTGTCCCCGGCGACACGCTCTACCACTTGTCCAAACACGCCTTGCGGCTGGACGTCAGAGGTGGACAAACCTTTACCATCATCCAGGTAAGCACCTTCTACCTGATTCGCGGCAACTGCACCGCCCCATAAAAATGTCTCCGGGAAAGTTTTCATCACGTTCTCCTGTTATTGATGGCTTACGCTGAGTAACGGCATTCCGGCGTTGACGGATGTGGCCGCCACCGTCGCTACGTCACGATACTCGTCGCTGTTACTGATAATAATGGGGGTCGCCAGATCGTATCCGGCATCGATAATGGCCTGTCTGTCGAACTCCAGCAGCAAATCACCTGGCTGCACTTTGTCACCCACTTTCACGTGTGCGGTAAAAGGCTTACCGTCGAGCTTCACCGTGTCGATCCCGACGTGGATCAGCACTTCAATACCGCTGTCGCTGAGCAGACCAATCGCATGTTTAGTCTGAAACAGTGAAGCGACTTCACCGGCAAACGGGGCAATCACTTTATTGTCGGAAGGAATAATAGCCGCGCCTTTACCCAGCAAACCGCTGGCGAACGTGGTGTCCGGCACATTTTCCAGTACCAGTACCGTTCCGGTCATCGGGGATAACACATCATCTTCACCTGGCGTAACCGGCACGATGGCATCAGACGTATTGCGCCCTGGCATACCCGCGACAAGCGTCATGGCACAGCTTAATACCAGCGCCACCAGCGTACCGATAATACCGCCCCACAGCGTGGCATCTACGCCACCCGGCGGGATCATCTGCGCAACGGTAAAGATATTGGCAAAACCGAAAGAGTAAACGTGGGTATCACTGAAGCCCACAATCGCACCGCCAATCGCCCCTGCCACACAGCCGAAGATAAAGGGACGGCGTAGCGGGAGGTTAACGCCATAGACGGCTGGTTCGGTAATACCGAAAATCCCTGCCGTTACGGAAGAACCCGCCAGCATTTTCTGACGCGCATCACGAGTGCGAAGGAAAATCCCCAGCGCTGCTCCCACCTGGCCAAATACGGCTGGCAGCAACATCGGCAGCATCGAATCATGGCCCAATACTGCCAGGTTGTTGATCATCAGTGGAACCAGGCCCCAGTGCAGACCGAAGATCACACACACCTGCCACAGTGCGCCCATTGCCGCCCCTGCCAGCCATGGAGCAAGAACATAAATCCATTGATAGCCGTTAGCCAGCAACTGGCTAAGCCAGGTGGCCAGCGGGCCAATTACCAGAAACGTTAATGGAACCGTAATGCCTAAACAGATCAGCGGGGCAAAGAAGTTTTTCATCGATGCTGGCAACCGCTTTGTGCTCTGTTTTTCCAGCCAGCAACTGACCCACGCGGCAAGAATGATTGGGATCACCGACGAACTGTAATTGAACCAGGTGACCGGAACTCCGAGAAATGCATCAGCAACGGCCCCCGGTTGCTGGCTGGCGTTAAACGCCCCAATCATCATCGGATGGGTCAGCGCCCCGCCAATGACCATCGTAATAAACGGATTACCACCAAACTTCTTCCCGGCGGTGTAGCCCAGCACCAGCGGGAAGAAGAAGAACAGCGCATCACTGGCCGCAAACCAGATTTTGTAAGTCCCACTCTCGGTGGTGAGCCAGCCGCAGACCACCGCCAGCGCCAGCAGTCCTTTCAAAATACCGGAGGCTGCCAGGATGCCGATAAATGGCGTAAAAATGCCTGAAACAATATCGATTAACCGCCCAAGAAGATTACCTTTTTCGCCTTTATCTTCCACTTCTGGTGCATCATCCGTCAGCCCAGCTTCATTGCGCACAGCATTCCAGACATCGTGAACGTGATTGCCAATCACCACCTGAAACTGACCACCGCTTTCAACCACCATGATCACGCCAGGGTTCTTTTTCAGCCCCTCAGCATCCGCTTTTTGATTCTCTTTGAGTTTGAAGCGAAGCCGGGTCGCACAGTGTACAAGGCTGACAATGTTCTCTTTTCCGCCAACGTGGCCGAGAATATCCTTCGCTAAAGCCTGGTATTCCATCTCGATTTCCTTACATCCGATGTCCGCAGACACCTGTTGACTGAGTATAAAAATAAAAAAACCCGAGAACGTCCTCCTTTCAGAAGCCGCACTCAGGTTTTGCCTGCGTTATGCAGTAACAATCCAGTTTTGAGGCTTAACGCCCCTCTTTTCTCACCCGTTCGATATGAATGGCGAGGAACATGATTTCTTCGGTTGTCAGCTCACGCTGATAACTTTTCTGCAAATGCTGGGCTATCTTCTCGGCGCATTTCCACGCTTTCGCGTAGTTGTCTTTCACCGCCGTATGTAACGACACATCGTCATCCTCCACCACGGTGCGGGTTAACATCCGCTGGGCAAAAAACTTCAGATGGGTGACAAAGCGCTGATAGCTAAGCGACTCTTCATCGTATTCCAGCTGCAACTGATACTTCACCAGTTGCAGGATCTCCTGCATGACCCGGGTAACGTGCATCACTTCGGGCATCTCACTGTTCAGTTGCGCCGTGACCAGATGCAGTGCGATAAACCCGGCCTCATCCTCAGCCAGCTCGACGTTCAGGCGTTTGGCAATAATGGCCCGTGCCTCCTGCCCCAAATCGAACTCCTTCGGATACAGTCGTTTGATATCCCACAGCAGCACGTTTTTGATTGCGAGGCCTTTCTTTTGCCGCTCAATCGCAAAATAGCAGTGGTCCGTTAAGGTGATATACAAACTGTCCTGCAATTTCCCCAGCCGTTGTGCCGCCAGACCAATGATACGGTCACAGGTGGTCATCACTTCCAGCGGGATTTGGTTCAGCAACTCCCCCAGTCGACGCACCAGCTCATCACTTTGCAGTGCGAATACCTTTTCAACTTGCGCGGTATCCAGATCTTCACCGACGCGTTTCTGGAAGGCCAATCCTCGCCCCATTACGACCTGTTCGCGCCCGCGTTCATCCTGAACAACCACCACATTATTATTAAGAATTTTGGCGATTTTCATCGGAACCCCAGAAACAAAAAAACCTGACCTCCGGCAGAAGCCAGAAAATCAGGTTTTGCCTGCAGAAGCAGTAACAATCCAGTTCTGGCACTCTATCAGTTTCATTCGCAGCCTCAATCGGTCACGGGTAAAAACGTGACGCAGATCGAACTTGCCGCTGCGATATTAGAACGTCACGACGGTTTTTAGCTCTGTCACCCATGCATCCTGAGTTCTGGAAATACCGCCAGGGTGATGCCAGTACTGAATACCCGGCTGTAACTCAAGCCACGCCACAGGCCGGAAACGATAGTAAAACTCTCCGTTCAGTGAATGACCTGGAACTGGACGATATGCCGGGTCGTTGTAGTCAGAGATCCCACTCAGGCTATTCATATATCGCTGGTTGCGTGCGTACTGGTTGCTCATATCAATCCACGTCAGACCAAAGCCAATCCAGTCTTCCGGTCGGGCATCAAACAGCCCGCGATAACGCAACGAAGCGGCATAAACCTGATGTATGTAGTTTGTGCTCTGATCGGCAAGACTCATGCTCAGGGAGGTACTTAACCCACGGCTGGGATCGTCCTGATGCTGCGTCAACTGCTGGTTAAGCCCTGCATACATGAACCAGGTACGATTATGTTTCTCATAACCGTCTGGATCGCTTGCACCCGCACCGCCCGATTCGCCGCGATAGAGATCGGTTTGCGGCGCATTAGTGAACACCACGCCCAGGTTATAAGCTCCCGGCAAGCCGTTGATCAGAGGACGGGCCTCAATTTCCACCGGCAACAATACCCCTTTGCTGCCTTTCGTGGACCAGCTCCAGGCATGGTTACGGCTGGAGGCATCCGGATTCTGCTCCATCACACCGCCTTTTAAGGTGACGGTTGGTGTGATTTTGTACTCCAGCGTGGTTCCCCAGGTATGGACGTTCCAGTTGTTCCAGGTCAGGGAGTTGGCTGATTTTCCGCCGCATTGAGAGAGCATCTGGAAGTCACACGGAATGATTTGATCGAAGGTCTGAACTTTATTCATCATCCCGATACGCCAGGTCAAACGTCGGTCGTCAAAGCTCCGGGCAAACGTCAGCCAACCCAGACGAGTGATGGACTGCCCGCCCCAGCTTTCCTGCGTCAAATCGTTAAAGTTAACGCGCGGGTCCTGCACCCGTTTGGTGGTAAGATCGTCGTTATGGTTACGGTTGACGATATTCCCTTCAATTCGTGCATCCGCAATGCCCGTCCAGCGCTCCAGATCCTGGTTGAACGTCAGGGCAAACTGATCGATATAGGCCACATGCGAATCGTGGTTGTAACCTCCGCCACCATTCCAGCCAATTTCATTCAGATAACCCAGATTCCAGGTAAAACCGTTATCGTTAAGAATCTTACGAATACCAAGCATATCCCCCAGAATCGGATCGGGCGGAGCCTCAAAACCCAAAACTGTTCCGTTCCACTCTTGCGCCATCGACAGAGGAGAAAACGTCAATAAGGCAAGTGCGCACAGCTTATAGTGAATATTTTTATGTGCCATAATGAAAACCTGTGATTGAGTATTTAGTGCGTAACCGGTCGCAGGCAATTTATATATTGCCTGTCGTCTTTTCATTTATTTTTTGCGTAATAGCAGCCCTGCAGTTATCAATAACCACAACATGCATGCCGATATCGTTCAGAGTCAGGTGTTAAAGCAAATTTTTCTCCTGCGTAAATAACAGGCAAAAAAAAACCTAAGTGCTCCACAACGACAAATGCCGTGGAACGCTTAGGTTTTGCCTGTTAGCCAGTAACAATCCTGCGTTGAAAACAGTGGCACATTAACACCATCGCGCCACGTTGCAAACTGAGAATATTTTATATTTTAAAAAATGTGAGCGAATTAACGCTTATTATTTTGACTGTATCACTCGTGCAATATCTGCGGAGGTCTGTAAGGTACGTATCTCCTGAAATAACCCTAACGCTTCACTGTATTCTTTACGTAAATAACTCAGCCACTGCTTAATACGCGCCACATGATACAACCCTGTGTCACCCTGTTTTTCCAGACGGGTATATTTTTGCAAAAGCGTGACAACATCAGACCAGGCCATACGGGGCTCATTGTATTTCAGCACCCGGCTGAGATTCGGGACATTCAGCGCCCCACGACCGATCATCACGGAATCACAGCCCGTCTCTTTCATACAAGCCTGAGCACTCTCATAATCCCAGATTTCACCATTGGCGATAACCGGGATCGTCAGCCTGTGACGGATCTCGCCAATAGCCTGCCAGTTGATCCGCTCAGCTTTATAGCCGTCTTCTTTCGTCCGCCCGTGCACCACCAGTTCGGTTGCTCCGGCCTGCTGTACTGCATCGGCAATTTCAAACTGCCGGGCATCGCTATCCCAGCCCAGGCGCACTTTCACCGTCACCGGCAGATGGGAAGGAACGGCTTCACGCATCGCTTTCGCACCGCGATAAATCAGCTCCGGATCTTTCAGCAAAGTCGCTCCACCGCCGCTACCGTTTACCATTTTTGATGGGCAACCGCAGTTGAGATCAACACCGTAAGAACCCAGTTCCACAGCGCGCGCGGCGTTCTCCGCCAGCCATTCAGGATACTGACCCAGGAGCTGAATACGCACTAACGTGCCGGAAGTAGTGCGGCTCTGACGATGTAGCTCCGGGCAAAGCCTGTAGAATGATTTTACCGGCAGCAGCATATCAACCACGCGCAAAAACTCCGTGACGCAGAGATCGTAGTCGTTTACCTCGGTCAGCAGCTCGCGCACCAGTGAGTCGAGCACGCCTTCCATTGGGGCCAGTAAAACACGCATATCAGTACCTGTGAAAAAAGACGCGCTATGGTATCTGCTCTCTATACCGCTGGGAAGCCCTTCTGCTCAGGAAGAAATTCTCCCGGCGTGGCATTCAGGATAGAGCGAAACGCTGCGGCGAATGATGACTGGCCTGAAAAGCCCAGCATCCAGGCCACCTGCTTGACAGGTATCCCGTTAGCGAGCAGATCCAGAGAGGCGCAAATCCGCGCTCGTTGCCGCCAGGCGCGGAAACTAAACCCCGTGTCTTTGATAAACAGACGCGAGAATGTGCGCTCAGACATCGCCGCTCGCTCCGCCAGTATTTCCATAGGCATATCCCAGAGATTATTCGCAATGATCTCCCGCGCGGTACGCTGCAATCTCTCATCGACAGGCATAGGGAGTTCGGCCGAAATATGTTGCGTTTCACTCAGGATTTCCAGCAGCAGAACCGCCATCGTACGCTGGCTAGCCTGGCTGTAACCAGCGCTGAACAACCCCCCGATCAGCTCTTTAAACAGCGGCGTGGCCATGATCACATGAACCTCCTCTCTTCGCGTAAAAGGCTCGCAGAGGGCGATCAGAGACGGGCTAAACCAGATTGCGCGTAACGCTGTCTCAGACAGCACGCTGTAGGTATGCTCCTGAAAAGGGGGGATCCAGAGCGCACGCTGAGGCGGGATCACCCAGCGCTGCCTGTCGGTTTCCACCAGCATGACCCCTTTTGTCGCAAACAGAAGCTGTCCCTGCGCGTGATGATGGGGAGGATCGACTTCACCGCGTGCGTAGTTAATTGCCCCTCTGGACCAGCCGATCGCGTCATCGTGAATTGGCGTTCTGTCTATAATGGTTGGCATTTCACCGTCTCCCCTTACCGTTAAGATGATGCTTGTACACGTTTCCAGAGAGAGCCGCAATGCACATCCATTTTATTATCCATGAACATTTCGAAGCGCCCGGAGCGTATGCCCGCTGGGCCCGCGAGCGCGGTTATACCGTAACTGACTCACGCGTCTATGCAGGCGATCCCCTGCCGGAAAACCTGAGCACTATCGATTTTCTTATCATCATGGGCGGCCCGCAGTCACCCGCCACCACGCGTCAGGAATGCGCCTGGTTCGATGCGCAGGCGGAAATAGCGGCCATTAACCGCGCCATTGACGCTCAAAAAGTGGTCATTGGCGTCTGCCTCGGCTCGCAGCTTATCGGTGAAGCCCTCGGCGCGCCGTTTAGTCACAGCCCGGAAAAAGAGATCGGCCTGTTCCCCATTACGCTGACAGCGGCAGGCAGAGCCAACCCGCTATTTTCAGACTTCAGCAACGTTCTTGACGTTGGCCACTGGCATAACGACATGCCTGGGTTAACCCCGCTGGCTGAGGTTCTGGCCTGCAGCGAAGGCTGCCCACGCCAGATAGTGCAGTACAGTGAATGGGTGTACGGATTCCAGTGCCACATGGAACTGACATCAGAAGTCGTTGAGTTGTTGATCGCGCACTCAGAGAGCGACTTACAGCGGGCAGGCGAATTCCGTTTTGTGGAAACGCCGGAGCAATTGCGCGCTCATCGTTACCAGGAGATGAACCAGACGTTATTTACCTTCCTGGATAAACTTGCCGCCCGTTATATTGCCCAGTAAAAGAGGGACAGCGATACCCCCTTTCTGGTTTGCTTAGTCCGGAATAGTCTCTTCCGGGCGCAACGTCAGCACCTCAAAACCATCCGCCGTCACCGCAATGGTATGTTCCCATTGCGCTGACAGTTTTTTGTCACGGGTAACCACGGTCCAGCCATCTTTTTTAGTTTTGATCCTGCTGTCGCCCTGGTTGATCATCGGTTCGATGGTAAACACCATCCCCTCCTGCAAAACAACGCCCTCACCCGGTTTTCCGTAGTGCAATACCTGTGGCTCTTCATGCATCTCTTTGCCGACACCGTGTCCGCAATATTCACGCACCACACTATAGCCGTGACTTTCTACATATGACTGAATGGCATGGCCAATGTCTCCAAGCGTCGCGCCAGGTTTCACAACCTTGATACCTTTCCACAGGGCTTCGTAGGTTTTTTTCACTAACCGACGCGCCAGTGGAGACACTTCACCAATCAGGTACATTTTGCTGGAATCTGCAATCATGCCGCCATTCTCAAGCGTGATATCGACATTCACGATCGAACCAACTTTGAGATGTTCTGACTCTTTTGGAATGCCATGGCACACAACCTCATTTACCGAGGTATTCAGAACATACGGGAAATCATATTGCCCTTTGCTGGCCGGGCGGGAGTGCAGCTCATTGACAATAAAATCTTCTACGCGATTGTTGATCGCCATCGTCGTTACGCCCGGCACAATAAAGTCATCTAACAGGGTAAAAACAGAGGCCAGCAGTTCACCGGCATGACGCTGGCTGGCAAGCTCGTCTGCGGTTTTAATGATTATTGACGGCATTGATCACCTCCAGCAGTCGGTCGGATCCTGATTTCAACATCATCATCTTGATCTGTTGATAGTTCAGGTCAGGATAGAGTTCGCTCATCATTCCCAGACGGATCCAGTATTCGGCCTGCGCATTGACCGAGCGAGACATCGCCTTGCTGGCATCACGAATATCGTCATGGAGCAGGTCTGAAATTTTTACGATTCCCATTTATACACACCGTTACGTTTTATATATGGAATGCATATTCTCATGTCGCGGGAGCGCTGTCCATTTGGGGAAATGCCCGACGTTCCATTCAGGAATGTCTGGTATGCTCAAAATTCATGTTGTGATCCGTGGCACATTTCTGGGTTTAATTGTATGATGAATGCGTTTCATCAAGGACTTTCACCATGAGTAAATCATTGAATACTATCTGGCAATATCTGCGCGCATTCGTCCTGATTTATGCCTGTCTGTACGCCGGGATCTTCATCGCTTCGCTGCTGCCCATCACCATCCCGGGTAGCATTATCGGGATGTTGATTCTGTTTGTTCTGCTGGCACTGCAAATTCTGCCGGCAAAATGGGTCAACCCTGGTTGCTTCGTGCTCATTCGCTATATGGCGCTACTGTTCGTCCCCATCGGCGTTGGAGTGATGCAATATTATGATTTGCTCAAAGCGCAGTTCGGACCCATTGTGGTCTCCTGTACCGTGAGTACGCTGGTCGTCCTCCTGGTGGTGAGCTGGAGTTCGCATCTGGTGCATGGCGAACGTAAAGTGGTCGGGCAGAAAGGGGCAAAACAATGATGGCTAATATCTGGTGGTCGCTGCCGTTAACTCTGGTGGTATTCTTCGCCGCGCGTAAACTTGCCGCACGCTTTAAAATGCCATTACTGAATCCCCTGCTGGTGGCAATGGTAGTGATTATTCCTTTTTTGCTGCTCACCGGGATCCCTTATGAACGCTACTTTGCTGGCAGTAAAATTTTAAACGACCTGCTGCAACCCGCCGTCGTTGCGCTCGCTTTTCCTTTATATGAGCAGCTACACCAGATCCGCGCTCGCTGGAAATCAATCATTACCATCTGCTTCTTCGGCAGCCTGGTCGCGATGATCACCGGGACATCGGTAGCTTTGCTGATGGGGGCCTCGCCACAGATTGCCGCCTCAATCTTACCGAAATCCGTAACGACCCCTATCGCCATGGCAGTTGGCGGCAGCATCGGCGGCATTCCGGCTATTAGCGCCGTGTGCGTAATATTCGTCGGTATTCTTGGCGCTGTTTTCGGACATACATTATTGAATGCGATGCGGATTCACACCAAAGCTGCCCGTGGTCTGGCGATGGGAACCGCATCACATGCCCTGGGCACTGCACGATGCGCTGAGATGGATTACCAGGAAGGCGCATTTAGCTCCCTGGCTCTGGTCATTTGTGGGATCATGACCTCACTGATTGCCCCATTCCTGTTCCCGGTTATTCTGGCGGTTGTGGGCTAAAATTTGCGATGCGTCGCGCAAATTTCATTTTGTTTTCATAAGTTGCATACATAATGAGAAGTGGATCACATATAAAGCCCCACCGGCTCCGTACACTACCGATCCATTAACCTTTATGAGGCAACGCCATGCACCCACGTTTTCAAGCTGCTTTCGCCCAGCTGGCAGAGAATTTGCAATCAGCCCTGGCCCCGGTTCTGGCGGATGAGCATTTCCCCGCCCTGCTAACGGCTGAGCAGGTCACGACGCTTAAACAAGCAACGGGACTGGACGAAGACGCGCTGGCTTTTGCACTGCTGCCGCTGGCTGCTGCCTGCGCACGCGCCGATCTCTCCCACTTCAACGTTGGCGCTATTGCGCGTGGTGTGAGTGGGACGTGGTACTTCGGTGGGAACATGGAGTTCCTTGGTGCAACCATGCAACAGACCGTTCATGCAGAGCAGAGCGCTATCAGCCACGCCTGGCTTCGCGGCGAAAAAGCCCTGAGCGCCATCACCGTGAACTACACCCCTTGTGGTCACTGCCGTCAGTTTATGAACGAGCTGAACAGTGGTCTGCAGTTGCGGATTAATCTGCCAGGCCGTGCGCCGCATACGCTGGGCGATTACCTGCCCGACGCCTTTGGTCCGAAAGATCTCGACATTAAAACACTGCTGATGGACGAGCAGGATCATGGCTATGCCCTCTCCGGTGATGCGCTGAGCAAAGCGGCTATTACTGCCGCCAATAAAAGCCATACCCCGTACAGCAAATCACCGAGCGGCGTTGCGCTGCAGTGCCGTGATGGTCGAATCTTCAGTGGCAGTTACGCGGAAAATGCCGCGTTTAACCCAACGTTACCCCCACTTCAGGGCGCACTGAACCTGCTGAGCCTGAACGGTTACGACTACCCTGATATTCAGCGTGCCATTCTGGCCGAAAAAGCGGACGCACCACTGATTCAGTGGGATGCCACCGCCGCTACGCTGAAAGCGCTGGGCTGCTCAACAACCGACCGCATCCTGCTTGCATAATCCTCCTGTGCGGGCAGCAATGCCCGCGCATCTGGCGAAAATCCCCCCAATTAAACCGCTGTTTCTTGCGCTAACCAGGCGGGTAAAGTAGCCTGAGTGAAATTTCAGCCACGGAAAGAGTCATTTTCATGTTAAAGCGTGTGTTTTACAGCCTGTCTGTCCTGGTCGGCATACTGCTGTTGACTGCGCTTGGCCTTGACCGCTGGATGAGCTGGAAAACCGCCCCTTATATCTTCGATGATCTGCAAGATTTACCGTATCGCCAGGTGGGCGTCGTCCTCGGCACAGCCAAATACTACCGCACTGGCGTTATCAATCAGTATTACCGCTACCGAATTCAGGGTGCACTCAATGCGTACAACAGTGGCAAAGTGAATTACCTGCTGTTGAGCGGCGATAACGCACTGCAAAGCTATAACGAACCGGTGACGATGCGTAAAGATCTGATTGCGGGGGGCGTTGACCCGGCGGACATCGTGCTCGATTACGCGGGCTTCCGTACGCTGGATTCCATCGTACGTACCCGTAAAGTGTTTGATACCAACGACTTCATCATCATTACCCAGCGCTTTCATTGCGAACGTGCATTGTTTATTGCGTTGCATATGGGTATTCAGGCGCAGTGTTACGCCGTACCGTCACCAAAAGATATGCTCAGCGTTCGTGTGCGGGAATTTGGTGCGCGCTTTGGCGCACTGGCCGACCTCTATCTTTTTAAACGCGAGCCGCGCTTTTTAGGGCCACTGGTCCCTATCCCGGCGATGCACGAAGTCCCTGAAGATGCACAAGGTTATCCGGCTGTAACACCAGAGCAACTGCTGGATGTGCAAAAGAAAATGAAAAAATAATCCCGCATTTAGACTTTCTTTACGCTTGCGGGTTCTCTTTTTACCTCCTCTTTATACCCCCCCTTTTAAGCTGAGTTCATCGCCATAACGGCCTCATTGAAAAAAGAATATGAACTCCATTATGAATGCTTTTTTCCTGAAAAATATCCGCCCATACTTTAACTTTCCGGGGCCATCTGTGCCCACTGCGCTAAATTCAGGCCTCTACCTTGATGAAAAAATCGACGTATTAACTCCCCCTCTTCAATCAGATGTAAAGGACTATCTCAGTCGCTATCCGCAGACGAAACATGTGGACGTTTATCTCAACGATATCAATGGCACAATGCGCGGGAAACGCCTGGCCGTTGAAAACCTGCTCACTCTTGAAAAGGGTTGCTACTTTCCGCTCTCCGTCTATTCCATGGATCAAAAAGGGAAAATTGCCCCACAGTCGGCCTGTCTCACGCTTCAGGATGAACCCGACAGACTCTGTTTACCCGTTGCGGGTACGCTTCACCCCTCACCTCTTGACCCTCACCATACCGCGCAAATCATGTTGACCATGCAAGAGAACGAAAATCAGCCCTGTCAGCTTGAGCCACGGGTTATTTTGCAGAATGTACTGGCTCGCTTTCATCAACATGGACTGTATCCGGTTGTCGCCCCTGAAATCGAATTCTACCTGACCAGTCAACATCCTGAAGATGAACGTGGTCAGGGTTGTTTTCATATGGACGCCTCGACAAGCCATGCGGCACTTTTCGACGAACTGGAGCAACTTGCTCAAATACAACGTATTCCGCTCACCGGGATTGTAGCCGAAGCCGAACCGGGCCAGTTTGAACTCAACCTGAAACACAGCCACCGTGTCGTTGAGATTTGCGATAACATACTCGCCCTGCGCCGCCTGACCCGCTTCGTCGCGGAGAAACAGGGTCTCCAGGCAACCTTTATGGCAAAACCTTACAGCCATCAATCCGGCAGCGGCCTGCATTTCCATTTCAGCCTGAACGATCTTCACAGGGAGAACGTCTTTGCCTCGCCAGCGGATGACCTGAACAGCATGGTGCGTCTGTGTCTTGCTGGTCAGTTGGCGCTCATGCCTGCTTCTGTCGCCATTCTTGCCCCCGGTGTTAACGCCTTTCGCCGTCTGCGCAAAAATCTGAATGAGCCGCTATTCAACTCCTGGGGATACAACAACCGCTCAGCGGCACTCCGTATCCCATGTTCTGATGAAGGTAACCGACGCATTGAATATCGCCTCGCGGGTGCGGATGCAAATCCTTATCTGGTGGTAGCGACGGCGCTTACCGGCATGCTGTATGGACTGGAGAACGTTGACGAGCGCGACTTATCTGAACCTCAACAGGCCGAACCCGTTCTGCCTTTGTTTCAGCATCAGGCCATTGAGCAGTTTGCGCAGAGTGAGTATCTCACTGCGAGCCTGGGAGAGGCATTCTCGCAGCAATGGATTGCCTGTAAGTTATCTGAGCTGGCGTGGTTTGAAAGCATTGTCACCGAGCAGGAATCTGCTCTGGTACGTTAAAAATAAAACAGCCCGCTCAATGAGCGGGCCTGATAAGGCAAGCAGAGATTATTTCTTGCGCGCGTATTTCAGAGAATCCAGCGCTACGGCGAAGATGATGATCGCCCCTTTAATGATGTACTGCCAGTAAGGGTTCACACCGATGTAGGTCAGACCGTAGTTGATAACGGTAAAGATGATGACACCTGTTACCACACCGATAACCGTTCCTACGCCACCGCTAAAGGAAACCCCGCCGACCACACACGCTGCAATCGCATCCAGTTCGTACATGAACCCAAGGTTGTTGGTTGCAGAGCCTATACGGCCCGCCTCCAGCATCCCACCGAATGCGTAAAACACGCCAGACAAGGCATAAATCATCAACAGGTTCAGCGCAACGTTAACACCAGAGACTTTCGCCGCTTCCGGGTTGCCACCGATAGCAAAGATGTTTTTACCGAAGCGGGTTTTGTTCCACAGGATCCAGACAAAGCCTACCGCAATCAACGCGTAGAAGGTGATGTAAGACAAGCGGAAGCTGCCCAGCGCGACAAAGCCCTGCGTAAAGGTCGAGAAGCCACTGTCGAAACCTGAAATCGGAGATGCACCCACGAAGTCATAGTAAAGGGAGTTGATACCGTAAACGATAATCATCGTGCCCAGTGTGGTAATAAACGGCGTAACATTCAGGTAAGCGATGATAATACCGTTAATAAGACCAATTACTGCGCCAACAGCACACACGATCAAGACCACCAGGATAATCGGCATGGTAGCCATTTCTGGGAAGACCTTGTTGGCGTTTTCCATCGACTGTAGCAGGGTTGCCGCCACAACAGCCGCCAATCCCACCTGACGTCCTGCTGACAGGTCAGTACCCTGTGTGACGATAAGTCCCGCAACACCTAATGCGATGATAATACGCACGGAGGACTGCGTCAGAATGTTACTTAAGTTCAGTAAACTTAAGAACGTGGGGTCCTGGATAATAATAATGGCCAGCAACACTAAAAGAACAACGTAAATACCGCCGTCTTTCAGATAAGTGAGAAAACTTTTTTTATTTAACGCACTCATAAGGAGCCCCTGATCTTAAAGGTGCAAAGACGCAAGACGCAAAATTTCATTTTGCGTTGTCGTTTTGGTGTCAACAATACCGGCAACGAGACCATTGCTCATAACCAGAATACGGTCTGTGATCCCTAACAATTCCGGCATTTCGGAAGAAATAATAATAATCCCTTTATTCTTTTTAGCCAGTTCAGCGATCAACTGATAAATTTCAAATTTTGCACCAACATCGATACCACGGGTAGGCTCGTCCAGCATGAGAATTTCTGGCTGGGTTAATAACCAACGACCGATAATAACTTTCTGCTGGTTACCACCAGAAAGTGAACCGATTTGAGTACGGTGACCCGGTGTTTTAACCCGCATCGAGTCAATAACCCACTGGGTATCACTCTTCATACGCGAATTATCCAACAGGCCAATTTTACTTTTGTAGTTGCGAATATTAGAAATTAACGAGTTAAAGTTAATATCCAGATAAGCATAAATACCCGTTGAGCGACGCTCTTCGGTCACCAGCGCAAAACCATGATTAATGGCCTCGTTGGCATTATGGTTGTTAATCTGTTTACCGTGCAGCGTGATCGTCCCACCGGATTTCTCACGGATACCAAACAATGTTTCCACGATATCCGTACGTTTTGCCCCAACCAGTCCGGCGATCCCCAGAATTTCGCCTTTATGCAGGTCGAAAGAGATATCGCGAATCGAGGGCTGGCGCAGGGATGTCAGGTTGCGCACCTCAAGGATCACTTCACCGGGTTTGTTTTCTCTGTCCGGGAAACGCTGGTTCAGTGAACGGCCAACCATCATGGCGATGATCTTATCCATATCCAGCCCTTCCAGAGGCTGAGTGGCAATCCACTGACCGTCACGCAAAATCGTGATTTCATCACACAACTGGAAGATCTCTTCCATTTTATGCGAGATATAAACAATACCGCAGCCGCGATCTTTCAATTTACGGATAATAGTGAAAAGGTGGTTAACCTCTTTTTCCGTCAATGATGATGTCGGCTCATCCATGATGACGATTTTGGCATCATAGGAGAAGGCTTTCGCAATTTCGATCATCTGCATTTGGGAAACAGATAATGTTCCTACGCGTGCACGCGGATCAATATCAATATCCAGCTCATCGAAAATGGCTTTGGTGTCGCGATACATTTTATCCTGATCGACAAATACACCTTTGGTTGGATATCGCCCCAACCACATATTGTCCATTACCGAACGTTGCAGTACCAGGTTCAATTCCTGATGAACCATTGAGATACCATTTTCCAGTGCTTCTTTAGCTGAATGGAAATCGATCTCTTTCCCCTGAAAAAGAATACTGCCAGAATCTTTTTGATAGATCCCAAAAAGACATTTTAATAATGTTGATTTACCTGCGCCGTTCTCACCCATTAATGCATGAATGGAATGCGGGCGGACGTTTAAATTCACATTATCGAGTGCCTTAACGCCGGGAAAAGACTTGTTGACACCACTCATTTCTAACAAGAATTCACCGGACGACTGAGTATTTGTGCTGACCATAATTATACCTTGTTGGCCTCGCATATCGCGTTATAAAAGGGCGCAATGAATTGCGCCCAGTGGAGACATTTCAAATCACTTATTTACCGATAAACTCAGCCAGGTTTGACTGGTCTACACCCACATAAGGTACGCGAACGATTTTATTTTCGATTTTCCAGTTAGTGCCATCAGCCGCACCTTTACCTTCAGCCAGGTTTTTAGCCAGATCGAAGCTTGCTTTTGCCTGGTTGTTGGCATCGTTCAGCACCGTACCGGCCATCGCGCCAGATTTAACCAGTGCCAGTGCTTCTGGTAATGCATCCACACCAAATACCGGAATGGAGGATTTGTTGTGCGCTTTCAGCGCTTCAACCGCACCCATTGCCATCGCATCGTTGTTGGCGATAACCACTTCGATTTTGTTCGCATTCGGGCCAGACAACCATGCATCCATCTTATCTTTTGCCTGAGCGGTATCCCACATTGCGGTATCTAACGCCAGTTGCTGCGTTTTCAAACCTTTATCATTCAGCTCTTTGATCACGTAGGTGGTACGTGCTTCAGCATCCGGATGGCCTGGTTCACCTTTCAGCAGAACAAACTGAATCTGACCATCTTTATTCAGATCCCAGTTCGGGTTAGCGGCCCAGTGTTTGGCAATCAGATCGCCCTGGATAATACCGGATTCTTTGGAATCAGTACCCACATAGAAGGCTTTGTCGTAGCTGTCCAGCGCTTTGCGAGAAGGTTCTTTGTTGAAGAACACAATTGGCACATTCTGCCCACGCGCTTTCTCGATTACCGTACCTGCCGCAGCCGGGTCAACCAGGTTGATAGCCAGTGCTTTCACACCTTTCGCCAGCAAAACGTCGATCTGATCGTTTTGTTTGGACTGGTCGTTCTGGGAGTCGTTCATCAGCAGCTGAACGTCTGGCGCTGCCTTAGCATCTTTCTCGATAGCTTTACGCACAACAGACATGAAGTTGTCGTCGTATTTATAGATAGTCACACCAATACGGGTTTCCGCAGCGTGCGCTGCTGCACCAAAAAGCATGCTTGCCATAACAGCAGACAGAGTCAACACCTTCTTATTCATGGTATCTCCGGTTTTTTTATGCAGGGTAGTTCTTGTGAATAACGGTCGGCGGGCAGATGTTAATAAAACGTTTCTGTCAGCCGAAGTTCACTTATAAAATTTCTATCTTCCGTGTTCGGTAACGCTCCAGAAATGCGTTTTATTGGTTGTTTGTGGCTGCCTGACTATAGTGAAAGTGATTAATCACCGTTACATAGCGTTTCAGCTCCTAAAACGCTGACATCATAGTCAGCGCATTGTTAAGATACTGTGAATTTACTCACAGATTGAAAACGGTTACATCACCCTATGTAATCAGTTAGTGATCGGAGCCACAATTTGCCGAATAGAAACTGAGTGACGTCGTACTAAAGTCGGCATGAAACAGTGTGTTGCGTTAGGATCCTGCAGCCCTGCTGCGCCCTGTAACGCCAGCTCTGTTGCCAGTTTCGCCATCGAGGCAATGGGGTATCTCACTGTAGTCAGTTGCGGATCGGTGTAACGGGCAATCGGGATATCGTCAAAACCAATCAACGACAGATGCTGTGGCACAGCAATCCCATTGTCTTTCAACGCCGTTAGCGCGCCTGCGGCCATGTTATCGTTATAGGTAAAGACCGCCGAAAGCTGGAGATTTCGACCAAGCAACTCGACCATTGCCGCTTCTCCCCCTTGCATATCCGGCGTCCCCGTGCCAACCCAGCTCTCAAGGGGCACAATGCCGTGCTCTTTCAACGCATTTTGCCACCCTTCACGACGCATATCTTCGTCTTCAATAGAGTGGCTGGAAGCCAGATAACCGATACGCTGATGACCATTATTAATGAGCATGCGTGTTGCCATCATCGCACCACTCACGTTGTCCAACCCAACACAACGATGGGCATAGCCAGGGACGATTCGGTTGATCAATACCATACCTGGGATCTGTTCCATAAACCCGGCCAGCTCTTCATCACTTAACGCTTTTGAGTGAACAATCAGAGCGTTACAGCGTTGACGAATCAGTACTTCAATGGCATGACGCTCTTTTTCAGCCTCATGATAGCTGTTACCGATCAAGACATATTTTTGATGCTGCTGGGCAACAACATCGACAGCCTTCACCAGCGCACCAAAAAAGGCATCCGATACGTCCATTACCACCACGCCAATGGTGTCGCTCACCTGAGTAGCTAATGCCTGCGCATTGGCGTTAGGTCGGTATCCCAGTTGCGTGACGGCTTTCATCACTGTTTCACGGGTTTCAGGGCTAACCAGCGCGCTGTTGTTCAGCACGCGGGAGACAGTAGCAACAGAAACGCCCGCCTGGCGGGCGACGTCACGAATGGTGATCATGTTCACCATCCTTCAAAGGATTGCAGCAACTCACAGACACCCCCTGTGTTTAGCAAGGTGGCTATTTTGGCAGCGAGAGAGAGGGGACTACGTGAAGAAGGTCACACTGATGAAAACGGTTACATCCGTTTTGTTAATGATTGTGATCCAGATCGTTATCTGGATGTATTACTCAATGATACACCTGAAGCATGTATGGTTAATTGTCGCCATACCCACTCCAGTGGCCCCTGGCGGAAATAGCGCAGCCAGATAACGGAAAACGCCACATTGACTGCCCAGACCGGAATAACAAACGCCAGTAGCCCAAGACGGTCGAACTTCATAAACAGGCCAAAACGATAAAACAGTGTCGTGCAAATGAGCGTTTGCAGAATGTAATTGCTTAGCGCCATCCGTCCCACGCACGCCACTGCACTCACGAGTCTGGAGCGACACAGTTGCGGCCAGAAGCCATAAATCAACGCCGCGTAGCCGATAGTCTGAAACGGTGCACCCAGCTCACGCGGAACCTGAAGCAGAAATGCACACCACCGATAGTCCCAGTGAATGTACCATTGCGTCACGATCGCAGGCAGATTGATCAGGACACCGAGTAAAACCAGTCCTGCACCTGTCCAACGGTAATGCCGGAGACTGAATTCGCCCTTCAGCCAACCCGTGCGCATCAACGCAGCCCCCATCAACATCATTCCCGCCAATTGCCAGCCATACTGCGCCCCCAACGCGAGGAGGTTATCACCCAGCATATCCGCGCGATTACCGATCGCTTCTGTACCCCCTTTGAACTTCCAGAATTGCTCGTACTGGAGATTAGCCGCATCCGGGATCCACGAACGATTGGTTGCTCCACCTGAAATCATCCCCAGCAGAAGCAGAACAGCAATGCCCATCAAATACAACATCACGCCAGTGTTAAACAGGCTTTTCACATTGTGGGCATCGCGGATCATTCGCCAGCAGATCAATCCCACCAGCCCATAGGCCAGCAAAATGTCGCCATCCCAGAAAAACAACCCGTGGATAAAACCGAGAATAACCAACAGCGTCAGACGCGACTGGATCCAGCGTTTGCCACGTTTAAGCAGCATTTGCAGACCCGCGCCAAACAAGAGGGCGAAGAGAGTGAGGAATTTAACCTGCGCGAAGAGATCGAGCACAGCCCAGGTCCAGGCATCACGACGGGTAATGTCGCCATACCACGCAGGATTAAGATAGGCAGCCTTCGGCAGGCCAAAGGCGCTGATATTTAGCAGCAGGATACCGAGAATGGCGACGCCGCGAACAAAATCGAGCGTGACGTTTCGCTCCATGTACCCTGCCCTGTGTATTAGTTGTGGTGACGCACGGCGCGCAGGAACTCCTGGCGGGTGTTCTGGCTTGATTTAAACAGACCGCCCAGTGAGGTCGTGGTGGTCGCACTGGTGGCATCACGAACGCCGCGCGCTTTCACACAATAATGAACCGCGTCGATGGACACTGCCACGTTGTTCGTTCCTAACAATGTTTGCAGCGCTGTCAGGATCTGCTGCGTCAGACGCTCCTGCACCTGCGGACGCTGGGCAAAGAACTGGACGATACGGTTAATCTTGGACAAACCAATCACCGTCTCTTTCGGGATGTAGGCGACGGTCGCTTTGCCATCGATGGTGACAAAGTGATGCTCGCAAGTGCTGGTCAGCGTGATATCGCGTACCGTCACCATTTCATCGACCTTCATCTTATTTTCGATAACGGTAATTTTCGGGAAGTTAGCGTAATCAAGACCAGAGAAGATCTCGTCAACATACATTTTGGCGATGCGGTGCGGAGTCTCCATCAGGCTGTCATCGCTCAGATCGAGATTCAGCAGTTGCATGATCTCGGTCATATGCCCGGAAATCAGACGCTTGCGTGTTTCATTGTCAATTTCATTGACTGGCGGACGCAGTGGTGTTTCGAGACCGCGCGCCACCAGGGCTTCATGGACCAGGGCAGCTTCTTTACTGAGTGATGGCATTCTTGTCTCCTGCAGGTGTGACTGTCTTTTGCCCTCGTTGTGGCAAAAGTGTGCGCTCATTGTGCGTGAGGTAGCACACATAATCCAGTATTCACGACGATAATTATTGCAATTGTTGTTACCTTTCGGTTTGTCGGTTCCAGACTAATGCCCCTCCAACAAACAACGCAACGCCCGCAAGCCCCAACGCAGGCTCAAGCCGGTGCGTAAACCAGGTGGATAGGGCTGACGTGACGGGGCCAATGAGCTGCCCGATTGCGTAGCCTGTAGTGAGCAATCCCGCCATATAGCGTGTGTGCTCTGGAGCCAGTTCACGGCCATAGAGTAAGGAGAGCTGAACGGCACATAAAAATCCGCCGCCCACCAGCAACCCACCCGCTAACAGACCGCTGAGACCCGGCAACAGCCAGGCAGCCAGTACACCGACACCCTGCAACCACAAGACAATAGCCAGCCGGTGATTGGATGATGAGGTATGCCGAAGCGCAATACTGAGCGCAATCCCCACCACCGCGGCTGCACCAAAAAGCGGCCAGACAAATTGTGCGAACAGACTGCCCGGAAAACGCGCTGCGGCCATTTGTGATAAAAACGTCGCCGGAAGGATATAACCGAACCCGGCCAGACTATAACTCCAGACCAGACGCCGTAAATCGACCGTGAGGATGAGGGGTTCAGGTGCGGTTTCCGGTCGGTGTAGCTGCCCCGTACGCGGAAGGTAACGCGCCACCAGGACAATTAAAACCAGCGCCAGCACCCCATAAATTTGCCAGGCTGCGCCGGCAGAGAGCGCTCGCGACTGGATATAAACCGCCAGGAACCCGCTCAGGGCGATGCCCGCTCCAGGGCCTGCAAATACCGCCGCACTGAGACCAGGTTTGCCCAGTTGTCCAAGCCGTTCATTTGTCCAGGCCGCAATCAGCACCATGGACCAGCCGCTCATGCAGCCAATCACAAAGCGAATCAGACCATGAATAATGGCGTTATCCGCAAGAGCAGAGAGCAGCGTGAGCGCTACCGCGCCGAAAATCCCGACATACAGTCGGGTTTCAACGAAACGGTGCGCACGCATCGCGTCCCATGCGCCCACCAGATACCCCAAATAGTTCATCGCGGCCACCAACCCGGCGCTGGTTAAAGTGAGTTGTCCGGCCGCAATCATCAGTGGAACCTGAGGTGTAAAGGCAAAACGACCGATCCCCATCGCCACGACCAGAACGACAAACCCGCTGAGCGCAATACGCAGCGCCATGGCCACTCCAATTGTTAAAAATAAGTAAATTTATGATGCCGTATAGTGCCACAGAGCGAAAGTGAAAGTTGCTCACAGGTAAATGAAAACGCTGTATTATGGCTTTAATGAAGATCAATTCGTACAAGGAGCCTTGCATGGAACTGCTCGAAGAGCACCGTTGTTTTGAAGGTCGACAGCAGCGCTGGCGGCACGACTCCACCGTGCTGAACTGCGCCATGACGTTCAGCATTTTTCTGCCACCAACAGATGAAGGCGTGAAACCTCCCGTTCTGTTCTGGCTTTCCGGTTTAACCTGTAATGACGAAAATTTCACGACCAAAGCAGGCGCGCAGCGAGTTGCCACAGAGTTGGGAATTGCCCTGGTCATGCCGGATACCAGCCCGCGCGGCGACGGGGTGGCAGACGATGCCGGATACGACCTGGGTAAAGGTGCTGGTTTCTATGTGAATGCCACCGAGCAACCCTGGGCAAGCCACTACCGGATGTACGATTACATCCGCGATGAATTACCTGCGCTGATTCAGCGTGAGTTTGACGTGAGCGAACGTTGTGCGATAAGCGGTCACTCAATGGGGGGACATGGGGCGTTGATCCTGGCGCTGAAAAACCCTGGAAAATTCACCAGCGTGTCAGCGTTTGCGCCAATAGTGAACCCGGCTCACGTGCCGTGGGGGCAAAAAGCGTTCACGAATTATCTGGGTGATGATGCGGAAAAATGGCAGGAATGGGACAGTTGTGCATTAATGCTGGCAAGCCCGTCGGAAAATGCCCTTCCTGTGCTTATCGATCAAGGCGATGCCGATCAGTTCCTCGCGGGACAGTTACAACCTGCCGTGCTTGCAGAAGCAGCACGCCAGAAAGACTGGCCGCTCACGTTACGCATTCAGCCAGGCTACGATCACAGCTATTATTTCATCGCATCGTTTATTGAAGATCATCTCCGCTTCCATGCGGAGCATCTGTTGAAGTAAATAAGCGCACCGCTGCCCGGTCGCACAGTGCTGACCGGGCATCTTTACATCAGAACTGGTAATCCACCGCCATAAAGTAACGACGGCCATCTTCCGTATAGCTGTAGTCGTCACGGCTGAGATCTTTATCCAGCAGGTTCTGGACACCCGCGCGAAGCTTAACGTTTTTCGTTGCCTGCCACGCGCCACCAGTATTCCACACAACATACCCTCCCGGTGTCGCCGCGCCATCAGTGATGGCACGTTTTTCGCCGGTGTAGTTACCCTGCACGTAGAATGACCAGTCTTGCGTCGCCTGCCAGTCAACCGTGCCATTCGCGGTATGGAACGGCAGCTCAGACAGTGGCTTGTTATCACCATTACTGATATCACGCCCATCGTTGTAGGTGTAATTCAGCGTCATTTTCCAGTCTTCAGCCAGCGGGAATTTCAGTTCCGTCTCGACACCACGAATACGGGCCTTGTTGACGTTGTAATAACGGAAAATAGGCTCCCCGTCGGCGTTCAGCCCCACATAGTTCGGGTAGCTTTTTGCCTGCTTCACATTCGCCGTGCGGCTGATGCTAATACGGTCATCCACATCATTCTGGAAGGTGGTGATACTGGCCTGAACGCCTTCTAACCAGCCCTCTTCCCCGGCATAGTAAAGACCCAGTTCGAAGCTTTCACTGGTTTCAGGTTTCAGATCCGGGCTACCGACAATTTCACATGCACCACGGCAGGAACCGGTTGTCCAGTCAGGGCTTAACTGCAACAGCGATGGCGCTTTAAAGGCCGTCGCCCAGCCGCCCTTCACCGTCACGGTGTCGGTGGCGTTATAGACCAGATACGCACGCGGACTCCAGTGGTCGCCATACGTTTCGTGATCGTCCATTCGCACGCCAGTGGTCAACGCCAGCGGCTCAAAAATACGCCATTCATCTTCAATGAAGAGAGCGTACTGGCTTGCAGAGGTTTTGCTGCTGGAGCCACCCGTCAGGTTAACCGGATCGCTGAGCTTGTCGTGACGCCATTCACCACCGAAGGTAAACATCTGGTTAATCGGGCTCAGCGGCAGCACGAATTTTCCGTCTATGGCATTGCTTTCAGAGGTGATCGCACTGCTGTTGCCCGGGTTCTTATTATCCACTTTCTCGCCGTAGAATTTCAGCTCGCTGTTACCCACATCCCAACGGCCATTATGGCTCAGGGAGTAGTTCTGGCGCTCCAGGCGATTTTGGTCGAGAGAGTCTGAATCGCGATCCTGGCGGTCAAAGCCGTAACCTGCTGTGAAATCATGGTTTTCACTCGGCGTCCAGGCGAACTCAACGTTGGCATCACGGCTGGTAAAGCCTTCGATACGTGGCGTTTCGCCGGTTGCGGAAGTTGCAGATTTCTGTTGTTCGTCTTTTTCACGTTTAGACAGGCTACCAAAAGCTTTCAGCCCCAGTACGCCATCGACCAGCGGACCGCTGGTATAAAACTGGCCGTTGTAGGTATCACCGCGATCGCGATGTTCCTGAATAGTCGTGTCTGCCGTCAGCGTACCGGTCCATTTTTGACCAATTTTCTTGGTAATAATGTTAACCACGCCGCCCAGTGCATCTGAGCCATACAGTGAGGACATTGGCCCGCGAACCACTTCGATGCGTTCAATTGCATCCACCGGGACCCAGTTAAGATCGAAGTCGTTATGACGGAAAACAGCATTGCGGGAGTTAACGCGTTTGCCATCCACCAGGATCAGCGTATAGCTGCTGTCGAGGCCACGGATGCTAACGCCTTTACGGTTGTCACCTTCGTTCGTGAGCTGCACGCCTGGAACGTCCTGTAACACATCTTTGAGATTCTGAACGGGTTTGCGTTGCAAATCTTCCTGGGTGATCACGCTGATACTGGCCGGTGCGTCTTTCAGGTTTTGCTCGGTCGCCGATGCCGTCACGACCATCGTGTCGCCGGATTCTGCTGCGATGACAGGCAGTGCCAGGGACATTGCGGACGCACAAAGTCCTCCCCTGACGAAGGGATTCAACCTAAACATTCCATATCTCCATGAGGTAAAAACAACTAAATCAAATAATTATTGCTCACAGTGCCGTATATACCGCCTGCATCTTTGGCAGGTCGATCATCTCTTTATTTGCAGGTGTGGCAGCAATATCACTGCCCTGATAAGGGGGGGTGATACCGAGTCCTTCATCCTTTTTGATTACGGCGTAACGATAAAGCAAACGATAACCATTATCAATTTAATTGTTAGGAATCATGTCAAATTTACATAATATGGAGATAAAAAAACCCGCTCAAATGAGCGGGTTAAGAGAGAGGAAGTGCATTATTTTTTAAATCGTTCCGGAAATTCCATTTCACTGTAGCGAACGAATTGGGTTCCTTTTGTCAATTTGTAGCCAAACCAGATAATCAGGAACAGCGGAATACCAATGTAGGTTGCCGTGACAGCGCCCCAGTCAATAGTGTCCGCAAGGAAAGCTTCATAGTTCTGTCCCAGGGTAATAATCAGGCACAGCACGAAGGCGAAAATCGGCCCCAGCGGGAAGAACCCGGAGCGGTACGGCAGATTGTTCAGGTCATGGCCCTGCATAACGTAGCCACGACGGAAGCGATAATGGCTAATGGCAATACCCAGCCAGGCAATAAAGCCCGTCATACCCGAGGTATTAAGCAGCCACAGATAAACCGTCTGGTTACCGAACATTGACGTCAGGAAGCACAGACCGGCAATCACCGTCGTGGCATACAGTGCATTACGCGGTACACCGCCACGAGACAGTTTGGCGAAAATACGCGGGGCTTTCCCATCGCACGCCAGGGTGTAGAGCATACGGGTCGACGCGTACATACCGGAGTTACCCGCAGACAGTACGGCCGTCAGGATCACCGCATTCATCACCGCAGCGGCGGAAAGCAAGCCTGCGTGCTGGAACACCAGCGTGAACGGGCTAACGCTGATGTCTTTCACATCGTTACGCAGCAGGCTAGGATCCGTGTAGGGAATGATCAGGCTGATAATCAGAATGGCAAACACATAGAACAGCAAAATTCGCCAAAACACCTGGCGTACTGCGCGGGGGATATTCTTCTCAGGATCTTCAGATTCACCCGCCGCGATACCAATCAGTTCCGTCCCCTGGAAGGAGAAACCGACAATCATCGCCACACCAATCATGGCCGAGAAGCCACCGGCAAACGGCGCATCGCCAATACCCCAGTTGCTCCAGCCAGCAGGTTCCGCACCTTTGAAGATGCCAACGATCATCGCCACGCCCACCACAATAAAGATGATGACGGTAGCCACTTTGATCAGTGAGAACCAGTATTCCGCCTCACCAAAGCCGCGCACAGAGATGTAGTTGAGCAAGAAGATCACACAGAGGAAGATTGCACTCCAGATCCAGCCTGGCGTATCCGGGAACCACCAGGTCATCACCAGCTGCGACGCCACGAGGTCAACGGCGATGGTCACAGCCCAGTTGTACCAGTAGTTCCAGCCGAGCGCGAAGCCGAAGCCTTCT
The DNA here is from genome assembly GCF_016859735.1 of Lelliottia sp. RWM.1. Classification (NCBI taxonomy): domain Bacteria; kingdom Pseudomonadati; phylum Pseudomonadota; class Gammaproteobacteria; order Enterobacterales; family Enterobacteriaceae; genus Lelliottia; species Lelliottia sp. RWM.1. The sequence goes on from NZ_WLVC01000006.1 coordinate 168,076, forward strand.
TCGACATACTTCTGGCCATACGTTGAGAAAGAACCGGAAACAGGCATATAGGCTGCCAGTTCACCGAGACTGGTCATCAGGAAGTACACCATCAGGCCAATCAGAATATAAGAAAAGAGTGCCCCACCCGGGCCCGCAGCAGAAATTGTCGCCCCAGAGGCAACAAAAAGACCTGTGCCGATGGATCCGCCAATCGCGATCATCGTCAGGTGACGCGCCTTGAGTTCACGACGTAGCGTGGGCGCTTCTGTGGTTTTAATTTCTGAAACCATGTGAAAATGCTGTCCATTCAAAAAACGAGGCGAGATTGTAGCAGACGATACGCATTCCTTCTGGCAGAAATGCGCTGTTATAAGAGAGCTTCATGACTGGCCTGGAATTATAAGCAAAGCATGAATCTGGTCGCCGCGCCTTCCCCGCAGAGAAGCGCGCAACGGAATCATTTAGATCTCGCAGTAACGCAGGAAACGTTGCAGGGAGTTGGAAAGATGCTTTTGTCGATGATGGATACACCACAGCGTACGGACCAGTTTTGGTAGCGGAACCGGAATTTCGACCAGCGTACCGGACGCTAATTGCTCGGCAATGACCCGCCGGGACAGACAGCTGATCCCGAGGCCATGACGCACGGCGTGCTTGATTGCTTCAGAATTACCCAGTTCCATTCCCAACTGGAATTGCGGCAAATGCGACAGCAGCAGGTAATCGACAATTTCTCGCGTACCGGAACCATGTTCACGCAAAATCCACTGCGCCTGCGCCAGCCTTTCCAGCGTGACTTCCCCCTGTCGAAGAGAAGATGCCGGAGAGGCAAAGACCACCAGTTCATCTTCAAGCCAGGGTTCAGCAATAATATCGACGTTATGGCATGGGCCTTCAATGAGACCAATATCAACCCGAAAATCGATAACGGCAGTAATAACATCCTGACTGTTACCTACGCTCATCTCCAGCGGCAAGGTCGGGAAATCCCGGCGATAACGAGCAATCACCTCCGGCAGGATGTAGTTGCCAATCGTACTACTGGCATAGACACGGATCGCGCCGTTATCTTCGCGGAACAGTTGTTCTATTTCTGTCGCCTGCTCCAGTAGCGCCAGCGCGCGCGGATACAACAGGCGGCCATGCTCATTAACGACCAGTCGCTTCCCTACCCTGTCAAAAAGCTGAACTCCCAGTTGGCCTTCGAGATCGGTCAACGAGGCGCTAACCGCTGACTGAGACAGAGCCAGCATCTGTGAGGCCTGCGTTGTTGAACCGCTTTTCAGCACTTCAGCAAAGACTTCAAGCTGACGCAATGTAATGTGCATGGTTGCTTACCACTTATAAAGATTAATTATAAATATATAATCAATTTTATTTTTAAGCCAGAGCACCGTAACCTTTTATCCAGAGAAAGGAGAAGGTTATGACAGAACTCACCCTACAGAATCATCGTACATTGTGGCACTTCGTGCCGGGTCTTGCGCTCAGTGCCGTTGTCACTGGCGTAGCATTATGGGGCGGCAGCATTCCTGCCGTAGCGGGCGCAGGTTTCAGTGCCCTGACGCTGGCTATTTTGCTCGGCATGGTTGTCGGGAATACGGTTTACCCGCATATATGGAAATCCTGCGACGGCGGCGTGATATTCGCCAAGCAACACCTGCTGCGGCTGGGCATCATTCTTTACGGCTTTCGCCTTACCTTCGCCCAGATAGCCGATGTTGGCGTCAGCGGAATTGCCATTGATGTCCTGACACTGACCAGTACCTTTTTACTGGCCTGTTTTATCGGTCAGAAAGTATTCGGGCTGGATAAACAAACCAGCTGGTTAATTGGCGCGGGGAGCAGTATTTGCGGTGCAGCGGCAGTACTGGCAACCGAGCCCGTGGTCAAAGCAGAATCCAGCAAAGTGACTGTTGCGGTCGCGACGGTAGTGATTTTCGGCACGCTGGCCATTTTCCTTTACCCGGCGATGTATCCGCTGGTTGCTCACTGGTTTAGCCCGGAAACTTACGGCATCTATATTGGCTCGACGATGCATGAAGTCGCGCAGGTGGTTGCTGCCGGCCACGCCATTAACCCTGATGCTGAAAATGCCGCCGTGATTGCCAAAATGCTGCGCGTCATGATGCTTGCACCGTTCCTGATTATTCTGGCGGCTCGTGTTAAGCAACTCGCCCCAGTGGGCAGTAACCAGAAGAGTAAAATCACCATTCCGTGGTTTGCCATTCTGTTCATTGTGGTGGCGATATTTAACTCCTTCCACCTGTTGCCAAAATATGTAGTGGATATGCTGGTGACACTGGATACCATCCTTCTGGCAATGGCGATGGCGGCTCTTGGAGTCACGACCCATGTCAGTGCACTAAAAAAAGCAGGTGCGAAACCACTGCTGATGGCGCTGGTGCTTTTCATCTGGCTCATCGTAGGCGGGGGGGCAATCAACCTGGCCGTTCATAGCCTGATGGCATAAACCACTACATCCTTCTCCTGTTAACCCGCTATCATAAGCATTTCGGGTTAACAGGAGTCCCTTTATGAAATATGTTGGAGCGCACGTGAGTGCTGCTGGTGGCCTTGCGAATGCCGCCATTCGCGCCGCCGAAATCGAGGCGACCGCTTTCGCCCTGTTTACCAAAAACCAGCGCCAGTGGCGTGCCGCCCCACTCACCACTGAAACCATCGACGATTTCAAAGCGGCCTGCGAGAAATACCATTTTGGGCCTGGTCAGATCCTCCCCCATGACAGCTATCTGATTAACCTCGGTCATCCGGTTGAAGACGCTCTGGAAAAATCACGCGAAGCTTTTCTTGATGAACTGCAGCGCTGTGAACAACTGGGGCTGACGCTGCTGAACTTCCATCCGGGAAGTCATCTGATGCAGATTGACGAAGACGCCTGTCTGGCGCGTATTGCGGAGTCGCTCAATATCGCCCTTGCCCAAACCAAAGGCGTGACGGCAGTCATTGAAAACACGGCCGGACAAGGCAGCAATCTTGGGTTCAAATTCGAACACCTGGCCGCCATTATTGACGGTGTTGAAGATAAATCTCGCGTCGGCGTCTGTATTGACACTTGTCATGCCTTTGCCGCCGGGTACGACCTGCGCACGCTCGACGAGTGCAAAAAAACCTTTGCCGAATTTGATCGCATCGTCGGTTTCAACTACCTGCGTGGAATGCACTTAAACGATGCCAAAAGTGCCTTTGGTAGCCGGGTTGACCGCCACCACAGCCTGGGCGAAGGCAATATCGGCCACGATGCTTTCCGCTTTATCATGCAGGACGACCGTTTTGACGGCATTCCGATGGTGCTCGAAACCGTGAATCCGGATATCTGGGCAGAAGAAATTGCCTGGCTGAAGGCGCAACAGATTGAAAAGGCGGTTGCGTAATAATGAACGACAGAGAGAAGCAGATACTCAAGATCCTGCGTCGTAATCCACTTATTCAGCAACATGAAATCGCCGATATTTTGCAGATCAGCCGTTCTCGTGTTGCCGCGCATATCATGGATTTGATGCGCAAAGGGATGATCAAAGGTAAGGGCTATATCCTTACTGAGCAGGAATACTGTGTGGTGGTCGGAGCTATCAACATGGATATTCGCGGTGTCGCAGATATTCACTATCCGCAGGCCGCCTCTAACCCAGGCAGCATCCACTGTTCAGCCGGTGGCGTGGGACGAAATATCGCACACAACCTGGCGCTGCTGGGGCGTGATGTGCATTTAATCTCAGCCGTTGGCAGCGATTTTTACGGTGAAACGCTGCTGGAGCAGACACGCCAGGCTGGCGTGAACATATCCAGTTGCATTCGTCTGCACGGGCACAATACGTCGACCTATCTCTCTATCGCCAATCAACAGGAAGAAACGGTACTCGCGATCAACGATACGCACATCCTGCAAAAGCTAACGCCGCAGTTGCTGGACAGCTCCCGGGATTTGATTCGTCACGCGGGTATCGTGCTGGCAGACTGTAACCTCACACCCGAAGCCATTGAGTGGGTCTTTACCATTGCGGATGATATCCCGGTCTTTATCGATACCGTGTCTGAATTCAAAGCCGCGAAAATGAAAACCTGGTATTCCCGAATCCACACGCTTAAACCGACACAAAAAGAGCTGGAGATCCTCTGGGGACAGCCTATTCACACCGATGCAGAGATGACAGAAGCCGTTAACGCGCTGCACCAGCAAGGCGTCGAGCACATTTTTGTGTGCCTGAAAGATGAATCGGTCTTTTGCAGCCGGAAGAATGGTGAACAGTTCCTGCTCTCACCTCCGCCCCATACGGTCGTTGACAGCTTCGGAGCCGATGACGGTTTTATGGCGGGATTGATCTACAGTTTCCTGGAAGGGAGCGATTTTCGAGACAGTGCGAACTTCGCGATGGCCTGCGCTGCGTTATCCCGTGCCAGCGTCAGTATTAACAACCCAACCCTTTCTGCTGATAACGCGCTGTATCTGTTACAAACGACACAAGCCTGAACAAAGTACCGGATGACCCGCCCATGGGATCATCCGGTCACATTTATTGTGACAAACCGATAAAGAACCCGGCAATGGTGGCACTCATCAGGTTAGAGAGCGTTGCTGCTGCCAGCGCCCGCATGCCCAGTTGAGCGATTTCCGGCGCACGCTTCGGTGCAATGGCAGAAAACGCGCCAACCACGACCCCAATGGAGCCAAAGTTTGCGAAACCGCAGAGAGCAAAAGAGATAATGGCGATCGTTTTACCATCCAGCATTCCTGCCGTTTGCAGATACGGTGAAAAACTGAGATAGGCTACGAACTCGTTAATTGCCAGTTTTTGCCCAATCAGGCTTCCGGCAAGCGTCGCATCACTCCAGTCCACCCCCATGATCCAGGCGAGGGGAGCCAGTACATAGCCGAAGATCCCTTCCAGCGTCGCATGACCAAAACCGAACCAACCACCAACGCCGCCAATAATCCCGTTGATCAGTGCAATGATGGCGACAAAAGCCATGACGACCGTGGCCACACCCGCGGCGATTTTCAGTCCGGTCATCGCCCCTGTCGCTGCCGCTTCAATGATGCTTTTGGGTGGGGTGTCGGTGAATGACAGGTTTTCAAAGGTGACTTTTGACTCTTCCGTTGCCGGGCTTAACAAACGCGCAAACAGAATACCGCCCGGAATGGCCATCAGTGATGCTGCCAGTAAGTAATCAATCGGGACACCCATTCCGGCATAGCCGATCATCATTGACCCTGCAATGGAAGCCATCCCACTGCAAATTGCGGTGAACAGTTCATTGCGGTTAAGACGCTCAATAAACGGCTTCACAATTGCCGGGATCTCATTTTGACCGAGAAAAATCGTCGTTACGGCAACAAATGACTCGATTTTACTGATGTTGAGCGCTTTCTGAAAAATGCCGCCAAGAATGCGGATAAGCAGGCCCATCACGCCAATGTAATAGAGCAAACTGATCAACGCAGTAACAAAGATGATGGCAGGCAATACACGGAAAGCGAAGATGAATCCCGCGCCATCAAACAGCACATCCATCTTTGGCCCAACCAACGAGCCAAAGATAAATGCACTCCCCGCGTCACTGTAGGACATCACCTTATGAACCCCCAGTGCAGCCTGTTCAACCAGCCATTTCCCAGGCGGGAAATAGAGCATAATTCCGCCAATGGCTATTTGTAATATCAGTGCTGCCCCCACAGTCCGAAGACTGATCCGTTTTTTATTGACTGACAGCAGGTAAGCGATTGCCAGTAATACCGCCATACCCACCACACTTCTCATCATGTCCATAATGGTTTTCCCTTCATGCCAGGAAACCCGGCGCAAACGCCAGGTTTTAGTATGTTTGATATTCGTGGGCGACCGCTTTCTGCCCGAAAAGTGCTGTCAGGAGAGGCGTTGATATTCCTTCGCAATCTCGCAGGCCAGTATCGCGTTGTTGAACACCAGTTGGATATTGGACTTCAGGCTATCGCCGCCAGTGAGCTCAGCGACACGAGCCAGCAGGAACGGCGTACTTTCTTTGCCCACCACCCCCTGTTCTTCCGCTTCCTTCACCGCCTGATCGATAGCTGCATTGATTTTCCCTTCCGCCATCGCAAACTGTTCCGGAATAGGGTTGGCGACCACCAGACCACCGTTGAGACCGGTTTGCCATTTCACCGCCATTGCGCGAGCGATCTCTTCTGGGGTATCTAGGCGAATACTCACCTCAAACGGACTGGTACGGCAGAAAAATGCCGGGAGCGTTTTTGTCTGATAACCAATTAATGGCACGCCGAAGGTTTCTAAATATTCTGTGGTTAATCCCAGGTCGAGAATAGATTTCGCCCCCGCACAAACGACGGTGACATTGGTATGTGCCAGTTCCTGAAGGTCGGCTGAAATATCAAATGTCTGTTCTGCTCCACGATGAACACCACCAATACCGCCGGTTGCAAAAACATGAATCCCCGCAAGAGCGGCAATAATCATGGTTGAAGCCACGGTGGTTGCGCCATTTTTCTTTGCCGCCACAACGAATGGTAAATCCCGGCGACTGACTTTCGTTACACTGTGGCCTTCACGTCCAAGTAATTCAATTTCCTCTTTACTCAGGCCGACTTTCATTACGCCGCCAATAATAGCGATCGTCGCTGGGACCGCACCATGATTACGAATGGTTTGCTCAACCTCAATCGCCGTCTGCGCATTTTGCGGAAAAGGCATTCCGTGAGAAATAATCGTGGATTCCAGCGCAACAATCGGCTTATTGTGTTTTAGTGCTTCCTGTACTTCTGGTGAAACCTGTAATAACTCAGAACTCAGATTTAATTCAGACATTCGGTTTTCTCCACTAACGAGGTCACATTCGTAACAGATAAATCAGGATTATTGGTATATTCACAGGCAAGCGCCATTGATGAACAACCTTGTGCAAATCGAACAGAATCGATAAAAGACACGCCGTCAACCCAGCAGGAAACAAGCCCGGCCATCATGGCGTCCCCGGCTCCGGTCACATTAATCACGCGGGTTTGAATCGGTAATGACCAGCCGCTCTCGCCATCGATGTTGCTGTAATAGACGCCATCGCCTCCCATACTCAACACCAGACGGGTTAGCCCATTTTCATGGAACCAGGCGGCAACTTTCCCGACATCCTCCCGGCTGGAAAGTGCGATACCACTGAGTGTTTCAGCTTCCAGACGATTAGGTTTCAGGGTATGGATTTTGCCAAGCTGTTCACGAATTTTGATGCACTTCCAGGCGGAAACGGGGTCAACAAATACGGGAGCACGTCCTGCATTTTCAAGTATCCAGGTCAGTGCATCTTCACTGATATTGCAGTCTGCGACAATGGCGGCTGCCCCACGAATAAACTCAGCATGCCGGGATAAAAACGCCACTGAAATATGTTCTGAGATAGTCATATCATTAATCGCTACCAGCATCTCACCGGTATTATCGAGTAACGATAAATAACAGGATGTGTTCTCTCCAGAGACCAGTAAGCACTTATCCACATGCACACCGGATTGGCGAGTTTGCGCCAACAATGATTGACCATATGAATCATTGCCGACTGCCGTCAGTAGCCAGGAGTTTTTACCCAGAAGCGCCAGATTATGTGAAATATTCCGTCCAACACCCCCTGGAGTAAATTTTATCTTGCCTGGGTTTGAATCCGCATAATTGAGTGAGGCATGCGAATACCCGGCAACATCCATATTGGCCGAGCCTATCGTTACTATGTATTCATTTTCATGCATAGCACATCCCCCGGTAATAAATCGCCATAACGATACGTTATTCAACAATGCTCAATGCAAAACAAAAACATATTATGAGCACATGTTCATATGCAAACATGTGCTCATAATATGCGTACTTTTGACAAAGTAAATCGATCATGCGGATCTATAGCAAATAGATATGAACAGAATCACATTTTTTTATAGAGACACTTTGAGAGGGAAAGGAAAGTTGAGAGGCGGGGCACACATTAGAAACAAAAAAAGGGCAGAGAAAACTCTGCCCTTGAAGATGTGAGTGAAATCAGGCTGCTTTTGCGACCGCTTCCACTTCCGGACGTTTCAGTACAGCGTAGGAGAGACCTGCGACCAGCGTACCAGCAATGATTGCCAGCAGATAACCCACTACTGGGGTGATTGCGCCAGGGATCAGCAGAACAAACAGACCGCCGTGTGGAGCCATCAGTTTCGCACCAATTGCCATGGAGATAGCACCGGTCACCGCGCCACCAACGATACAGCAAGGCAGAACACGCATTGGGTCACGAGCAGCAAATGGAATCGCACCTTCGGTAATAAAGCACAGACCCAGTACCAGTGCCGCTTTACCGCCTTCCTGCTGCGCTTTATCAAATTTACGACGCGCAATGATCGTCGCCAGACCCAGTGCAAGTGGCGGAACCATGCCGGCAGCCATGATAGCAGCCATCGGCGCATAGGTTTGGGTACTCAGCAAGCCGACACCAAAGGCGTATGCCGCTTTGTTAACCGGACCACCCATATCGGTACACATCATGCCGCCCAGAATTGCACCCAGCAGAACAGCATTCGCTGTACCCATGGTTTGCAGCCAGTGAGTCAGACCCGCCAGGATACCCGCAACCGGTTTACCGATGAGGTAAATCATCGCCAGGCCTACCACCAGGCTGGAAATCAGCGGGATGATCAGGATGGGTTTCAGCGCTTCCATACTCTGCGGCAGTTTCAGTTTTGAGCTAATCAGCTTCGCAACATAACCCGCCAGGAAACCAGCAATGATACCGCCGATAAAGCCAGAACCTGTACTCACAGCCAGCATACCGCCGATGAGACCTGGAGTCAGACCTGGGCGGTCAGCAATTGAGAACGCAATAAAGCCAGCCAGAACGGGAACCATCAGCGCAAACGCTGAACCCCCACCAATCTGCATTAATGCTGCAGCCAGCGTACCTTCTTCTTTAAACGCCGTAATACCAAACGCAAAGGAGAGTGCAATACACAGCCCGCCTGCCACCACCATCGGCAGCATATAAGACACCCCCGTCAACAGGTGACGGTACGCGCCAGCAGACTCTTTCTTACCTTCGGTCGCAGACTGAGTGCTCCCAGTTGCCTGGTATGGTTTCGCCTCCGCCAGCGCTTTATCAAACTCCTGTGACGTCTTTTTCAGCGCCAGGCCAGTAGAAGTGCGGTACATCGGCTTACCGGCAAATTTCGCCAGATCCACTTCGATATCCGCCGCGACAATCACCAGATCGGCTTCAGCCACTTCTTCAGGAGTGATTGCATTGCCCGCGCCTACGGAACCACGCGTTTCAACTTTTACCCACCAGCCACGTTTTTTGGCTTCCGTTTCAATAGCTTCAGCCGCCATGAACGTATGTGCCACACCGGTAGGACATGCAGTGATAGCAACAACACGTTTCGGGCCTGCTGCCGCAACCGGAGTCGCAGCAACAGGTGCGCTGTACACCGTTGCGTGGCCTTTGGCTTCGCTCAGGAACAGCTCCGGATGCGCCACTGCGCGGTTGATATCGCCCAGCCACACTTTTTTGCCATTCAGCGCGCTATCCGCCGGGATTTTGTCTCCCAGCACGATAGCCAGTTCGGCCTCGCCTGGGTTGTCAATAATGTCCAGATTTGCTTTATTTGCCGCCGCTCCCAGCAAGGTCTTCGCCATATAGGCGCGAGCCTGTCCAAGACCGGAATCAATGATCAGCAGCGTTTTCATTATGCCTCTCCTGCTGTTAGTTAAAGGGTTTTAAGTCAACGCGCGCCATCATCGCGGCCAACTGGGTACGATCGGTAATACCGACATTGCTCTGGCTCACGGCCAGGGCAGCAACGGCGGTAGCAAGACGTAAAGTATGTTCACTGGATTCGCGCATCAGCAGACCGTAAATCAGACCGCCAACCATCGAATCCCCTGCGCCAACGGTACTCACCACTTCAACCGACGGCGGTTTGGCGATCCATTCGCCAGATGCGTTAACCCACAACGCACCTTCTGCTCCAAGCGAAATCACAACATGAGCAATCCCCTGCTCACGCAGCGCATGCGCAGCTTCAATCACATCTTTTAATTCTGGCAGCTTACGGCCCGCCCAGATCTCCAGCTCGCGGCGATTTGGTTTGACCAGCCACGGTGCAGCTTTCAGACCAGCGACCAACGCATCACGGCTACTGTCGAAAATAATGCATGGGCACTGGCTGCGCAGACGCGTCATCCAGTCGGTGAACGCTTCCGGGCTAACGCCAGACGGCAGGCTGCCGCTCACGCACACCATGTCGAACTGTCCCAGCCAGGTCAGAGAATCGTTAACAAAACGCTCCCAGTCGGAAGGGGTCACTTCGAAACCCGAGAAGTTCAGGTCGGTGACTTCTCCGTCTTTTTCCGTCAGCTTAACGTTGATGCGGGTACGGCCTTGCACCACCTGAAAACGGTTAGCAATACCCAGCTCGCTGAACAGTTGCTGGAAACCGTCCTGATTATCTTTACCGAGGAAACCGCCAACAGTGACATCAATACCAAGGTCTTTAAGGACCTTCGCGACGTTGATCCCTTTACCCGCAGCATGCAGGCCTGTGGTACGTACGAGGTTAACTTCACCACGCTCAATTTCAGGGCAGAAACCCACCAGGTCGTAAGCCGGATTCAGCGTAATAGTCGCAACACGTCTGCTCATTATGCACCCTCCCCCAGACCCGCCGCGATGGCATCGCCAATTGCTTTCAGCGCCTGTTCAGCATCTGCGCCTTGTGCGGTGAACCGCAGACGGTGGCCTTTTTTCACGCCCAGAGCGACAACTTTCATCAGGCTACGGCCATTGGCCGGCTTGCCCGAACCATCCAGGTTCGTTACGGTGATCTCACTTTCGAACTGTTTGATGGTGTTAACCAACATTGTGCCTGGACGGGCATGCAGGCCGTGTTCGTTGCGCACCACAAACTCCGCGTTCAGGACATCGTCAGTCAATGCATCATCGCTGGTTAACAGCGCCAGCACAGTGGCTGCATCAGCATTCAGCAATTTTTCAGCTTTATTATTTAGCAGCAGATCACCCAGACGCTTCAGCACAGACACCGGCTGCTCATCAGCCATCGCCACGGTGACGAGCATCGCTGCACGTTCACCTTCGACATCAAATGCAGAAGCTGCACGGCTGACGGCGATTGCGCTACGCAGATTACCTTCAGCACTGTCGTTAAGCCAAATACCCTGACCCAGATTCAACGGCTTATCATTAATAGCATGGGTCACAAATGCCGTATCTGCCGCACCAACCTCTTTAAGGCGGCCGGCATTCAGCGCCTGCAGCGTCACCAGATCGGTAGCGGCAACATCAAGCGTCAGCGTTTCGTTATCCAGTTTCAGCGCTTCGCTCTGTTTTTCGCCCATCAGCAATGCACGCAGTTCTTCAGCCGTCGTGGCAGATTGCAGTTGTTCCGCTACGGAGTCATCACTCAGCACGTGCGTCAGCTGACGCAGCAGGCCTAAGTGTTCGTCGCTACTGGCAGCAATGCCGATAGCCACATAAGCCACCTGCCCGTCACCCCACAGTACGCCTTGCGGGAACTGATAAACCTGAACACCGGTTTTCAGCACCTGATCGCGGGTGTCGGTTGTGCCATGCGGAATAGCGATGCCATTGCCGAGGAAGGTTGAGGTTTGCTGCTCACGCGCAAGCATACCGTTAACGTAGCCATCAGCAACGTTGCCCGCCTGTACAAGCGCAGCGGCGACCTGACGAATGGCCTCTTCTTTATTCCCGGCCTGTGCGCCCGGGTGGATATCCTGAACAGATAACTGGAACATGGTTCTCCTCTCCTGCTGAACTTGAATCGTTTCAGCTACAATGAGAAAAAATGCGCTAACCTGTTCAGTCAGTTAAAACAAGGTAGCGCTGAAACGTTTCAAGAAGTCTTGCTCTTTCTATAAGGTCTTGCAAGGAAAGTTACATTTCTCATTTCAGAAGTTAGATGTGCAGCACATTTCTTCTCCGTTCAACTCATTTTTGCTGACGTTCAGCAACCCTCCTTCAGCAGACATCAGCAAGAAGATGTAACTTGAAATGCCATTTTGATTTTTTGTGGCGAATTTGACCGCAGCATCTGTTTATTTTCTGACAAGCGGCGTACACTCCGCGTCTCTCGATAAATCGCTGATATAGAAACATGCACAACACCCCCGCTGCCGCCTCACCAAAGCCTTTTGATTTGACGTCAACGGCGTTTTTGATTGTTGCCTTCCTCACCGGGATCGCCGGTGCGTTACAAACTCCAACGCTCAGTCTGTTTCTGACCAACGAAGTCCACGCTCGTCCGGCAATGGTTGGCTTCTTTTTTACCGGAAGCGCCATTATCGGCATCCTGGTCAGCCAGTTTTTAGCCGGTCGCTCAGATCGAAAAGGTGACCGTAAAAGTCTTATCGTTTTTTGCTGCCTGCTGGGCGTTTTCGCCTGCCTTTTGTTTGCATGGAATCGTAACTATTTTGTACTGTTGTTTATCGGAGTTTTCCTGAGCAGCTTCGGTTCGACTGCTAACCCACAAATGTTTGCCCTTGCCCGTGAACACGCCGACCATACCGGCCGTGAAGCTGTGATGTTCAGTTCGATCCTGCGTGCCCAGGTATCGCTGGCATGGGTGATTGGCCCTCCGCTGGCCTACGCGCTGGCAATGGGTTTTGGCTTTACGGTGATGTACCTGAGCGCGGCTGTCGCTTTTGTGGTATGCGGCCTTATGGTGTGGTTCTTTTTACCGACCATGCGTAAAGAGCCAAAACCCGTGACTGGCTCACTGGAAGCGCCTCGCCGCAACCGACGTGATGCATTACTCTTATTTATAACCTGCACGCTGATGTGGGGCACAAACAGCCTGTACATCATCAATATGCCGCTGTTTATTATTGATGAACTGCATCTGCCGGAAAAACTGGCAGGGATCATGATGGGTACTGCCGCCGGGCTGGAAATCCCAACCATGCTGATTGCTGGCTATTACGCTAAGCGCTTCGGAAAGCGTTTTTTAATGCGCATTGCCGCCGCTGCCGGTTTGTTGTTCTATATCGGCATGTTAACAGTACACACCCCGGTACTGCTGCTGGGTTTACAGTTGCTGAACGCTATCTATATTGGGATTCTGGCCGGGATCGGCATGCTTTACTTCCAGGATCTGATGCCAGGCCAGGCAGGTTCAGCCACCACGCTGTATACCAATACCACCCGCGTGGGCTGGATCATTGCGGGTTCAATGGCGGGTGTTGTGGCTGAGATCTGGAGTTATCACACCGTCTTCTGGATTGCGCTGGTGATGTGCATCCTGACAATTGGCTGCCTGACACGGATTAAAGACGTTTAGGGCGCAGTGAGCGATTCCAGCTCAAGAAGATACGTCATTGCCTGTGTACGTGTGTTACCGCACATTTCTCCCGAAGGCTGAAGCCCCGCGCAAACCGCCGGGCGCAACGGTGAGGCAAAGATGAGACAGAGATTGCTTTCCGACAACTGAACACAACGCGTATTTGCAGGCTTGCCATGCGGCATCCCCGGTATAGGGCTTGAAATGGACGGTGCAATACAGCACGCGCCACAGTCTGGACGGCAATCCATAAATGCTCTCTGTCAGTGACGAAGACCCGTACAGCCGGGCATGGCGCGCACAGTAACACCTTTTTCGTATTGATAGCAAAAGCCACGAATTCCTCTTGCCTGAAAGGCTGCGCACGAGTAATTTGGCGCGATATTTTTGACCTCCCCGTGAACAGGATTACTGCAATGCCAAGAGCGAACGAAATTAAGAAAGGTATGGTACTGAATTACAACGGCAAACTGCTGATTGTGAAAGACATTGATATTCAGGCCCCGAGCGCCCGTGGTGCAGCAACGCTGTACAAAATGCGTTTTGCCGATGTCCGTACTGGCCTGAAGGTTGAAGAACGTTTTAAAGGTGATGATATCGTTGATACCGTAACCCTGACCCGTCGCTATGTTGATTTCTCTTACATTGACGGCAACGAATACGTTTTCATGGATAAAGAAGATTACACCCCGTACATCTTCACCAAAGATCAGATTGAAGAAGAGCTGCTGTTTATTCCTGAAGGCGGAATGCCGGATATGCAAGTTCTGACCTGGGATGGTGTGCTGCTGGCGCTGGAGCTGCCTCAGACTGTGGATCTGGAAATCGTTGATACAGCACCGGGTATCAAAGGCGCGTCTGCAAGTGCGCGTAACAAACCCGCCACGCTGACTACAGGTCTGGTGGTTCAGGTTCCTGAATACCTCTCTGCTGGCGAAAAAATTCGCATCCATATCGAAGAAAAGCGCTATATGGGTCGTGCAGACTAAAACGAAAAACCCGGCGAAAGCCGGGTTTTCTTTTTCCTGAAACGGCCTTTACAGCAACTCAGGATACTTCGTCATCTTCAGTGCCAGTTCCACACCGCGCACTTCAGCCATCCCTTTCAGACGACCAATCGCCGAATAGCCTGGGTTGGTTTTCTTACGCAGATCGTCCAGCATCTGATGTCCGTGATCTGGACGGAATGGGATAGGACGCACATCCCCTGCCTGTTTACGGCGTAACTCTTCAGCCAGAATAGCGTCAACCACCGCAACCATGTTCACATCGCCGCCCAGGTGTGCCGCTTCATGGAAAGTTTTTGGGTTCTCTTCACGACAGGTCGCGCGCAGGTGGGTGAAGTGAATACGATCACCAAACGTTTCAATCATCTGAACCAGGTCGTTATCGGCGCGCACACCATAAGAGCCTGTGCACATCGTAAACCCGTTATAGATGCTGTCAGCAGTCTCTTTCAGCCACTGCATATCGTCAATGGTTGAAACGATGCGTGGCAAACCGAGAATGGGACGCGGAGGATCATCCGGGTGAATCGCCAGACGAACGCCAGCCTCTTCCGCCACCGGCACAATAGCACGCAAGAAATACGCCATATTCTCGCGCAGCTGATTTTTATCGATATCACCGTATTCCGCCAGTCGTGCGCGGAACTGATCCAGGGTGTAGCCCTCTTCCGCCCCTGGCAGGCCCGCAATGATGTTACGGGTCAGTTTTTCAATATCGGCTTCACTTGCTGCAGTAAACCATGCCTGCGCCTGCTGCTGCTCTTGCGCGGTGTAGTCCGCTTCAGCACCTGGACGCTTAAGGATATGCAACTCGAATGCAGCGAACGCAATCTGATCGAAACGTAACGCTTTTGAGCCATCTGCCATCTGATACTCAAGGTCGGTACGCGTCCAGTCCAGAATGGGCATAAAGTTATAGCAGACAGTGTCAATGCCACAGGCGGCCAGGTTACGGATGCTCTGCTGATAGTGAGCAATCCAGGTCTCAAACTCACCGGAATGCGTTTTGATATCTTCATGAACAGGAATGCTTTCGACGACAGACCAGGTTAGGCCTTTTTCTGCCAGCAGCGCCTGACGCTGCTTGATTTCCTCGACCGGCCAGACCTGGCCGTTAGGAATATGATGCAGCGCCGTCACGACACCCGTAGCGCCTGCCTGACGCACATCATCAAGAGAAACCGGATCGTTCGGCCCGTACCAACGCCAGGTTTGTTCCATTGCCCACCCCTTCAAGTTGTTATACCAATATGTGTTACCGTGATGACGACTACCATACATGTTTGGCCAAAAGGGTCAATCCTGGCCAACAGATTGATTGATCAAACTCACAGAACAGGGATATTTACGGCTCACCAATTTAATTTGTTGTCATATAACTTTACACTGGCATTGTTAATTAATGGTTAATCAGGTGTGTATTTCATGAAGACTATTGCCTCCACTCAGCTCCCAGCCCACGTTCAGCAGCCTGGCTACGATCGCCAGCAGTTACGCTCCCGCATTGTTCACTTTGGGTTTGGTGCATTTCATCGTGCACATCAGGCGTTGTTAACAAATCGTGTGCTGAACGCGAAGGGAGGCGATTGGGGTATTTGTGAGATCAGCCTCTTCAGTGGCGATGTGCTGATGAGCCAGTTGCGTGCGCAAAACCATCTGTTCACTGTGCTGGAGAAAGGCGCTGAGGGGAATCAGCCCATCATTGTCGGTGCTGTTCACGAATGCCTGAATGCAAAGCTGGACTCCCTGGCGGCTATTATTGAAAAATTCTGTGAGCCCCAGGTGGCCATTGTCTCACTGACCATTACCGAAAAAGGCTACTGCATCGATCCGGCGACCGGCAAACTGGATATGCAAAACGCCCGCATTCTCCATGACCTGGAAAACCCTTCAGAGCCCCATTCCGCACCGGGTATTCTGGTGGAAGCGCTCCATCGACGTCGGGAGCGTGGCCTGCCTGCTTTTACGGTGCTCTCCTGCGACAATATTCCTGACAATGGCCATGTGGTAAAAAATGCGGTTCTCGGGATGGCTCACAAACGGTCGGCAGCCCTTGCAGAGTGGATAAGCCAGCATGTCAGTTTTCCTGGAACCATGGTCGACCGAATTGTTCCCGCCGCTACAGAGGCTTCTCTGGCAGAAATTACCCAGGAAATGGGCGTTGAAGACCCCTGCGCCATCAGTTGTGAACCCTTTATCCAGTGGGTGATTGAAGACAACTTTGTGGCTGGCCGTCCTGAATGGGAAGTGGCTGGCGTACAGCTGGTGAACGATGTTTTGCCGTGGGAACAGATGAAATTACGGATGCTGAACGGCAGTCACTCTTTCCTCGCTTATCTGGGCTATCTTGCAGGTTTCGCCCATATCAATGAATGTATGCAGGAACCCTGTTTCCGCGAGGCAGCCCACCGCTTAATGCTCGATGAACAAGCCCCCACGCTGCGTATCACAGATGTCGATTTGACAGCCTATGCCAACAGCTTGATCGAGCGTTTTGCCAACCCGGCGTTACAACACCGAACCTGGCAGATTGCGATGGATGGTAGCCAGAAATTACCACAGCGCATGCTGGAGGGGATCCGGGTGCATTTAGAACGCAAAAGCACCTGGCCACTGTTGGCTCTCGGTGTGGCAGGCTGGATGCGCTACGTCAGCGGCATAGATGATAACGGTAACGAGATTGATGTTCGTGATCCGCTCAGCGACAAAATTCGCGCACGCGTTAAAGACAGCCGCGAAGAGGATCGTGTCGACGCTCTGCTGGCTCTCAGCGAAGTCTTTGGTCAGGACCTTCCATCCGACCCGTATTTTGTCCATTCTGTGAAGCAAGCCTACCAGCTCATTACTCGCCACGGCGCACGCCAGGCTGTTATTGAAACGTTAAAAATTTAGCCATTTTTGCGATTAAGACGAACGGAGCGGCCCTCCGTTCGCCCTCCCCCTTCTCATCGCGTTCCTTTTTCGTCAGGATGGCGGATAATTGTTATAGCATCACAATTATCTTCTGGAGCGCACGTGACTAAAACCAACCTTATTACCGGCTTTCTCGGCAGCGGTAAAACCACCTCGATTCTGCATTTACTGGCCAATAAAGATCCGGCCGAAAAATGGGCCGTACTGGTAAATGAATTTGGTGAAGTCGGCATTGATGGTGCGCTGCTGTCAAACAGCGGTGCGATGATCAAAGAAATCCCCGGTGGATGTATGTGCTGCGTGAATGGGTTACCCATGCAGGTGGGTCTGAACACACTGCTGCGCCAGGGTAAACCCGATCGCCTGCTGATTGAACCAACCGGTCTGGGCCACCCAAAACAAATTCTCGATTTACTCACCGCGCCCGTATACGAACCCTGGATCGATCTGCGTGCCACGCTGTGCCTGCTTGATCCGCGCCAACTTCTTGATGAGAAAGCTCTGAGCAATGAGAACTTCCGCGATCAACTCGCCTCTGCGGATATCATCGTCGCCAATAAAGCCGATCGTGCAACGACAGAGAGTCGTGAGGCATTCGACGCCTGGTGGCAACACTTTGGTGGCGGGCGTCAGCGTATTCAGACGACTCAGGGCCATATCGAAAACGCGCTACTCGATCTTCCTCGTCTGAACCAGGCGGAACTGCCAGCCAGCGCCGCACACACCCACAGCCATAGTGTGAAGCAAGGTCTGGCCGCATTGAGCCTGCCTGAACATCAGCGCTGGCGTCGCAGCCTCAACAATGGCCAGGGCTATGAGGCCTGCGGATGGATTTTTGACGCTGATACGTGCTTTGACACAATTGGCATACTGGAGTGGGCCCGCCTCGCCCCAGTCGATCGTGTTAAGGGGATCATGAGGACACCGGATGGACTGGTACGCATAAATCGCCAGGGCGCAGATTTCTTCATTGAGACGCAAAATATTGCACCGCCTGATAGCCGAATAGAGTTAATTAGTGCGGTTAATGCAGACTGGAATGCCCTTCAGTCCAGCCTGTTGAAGCTTCGTTTAACTTCCGGAGGCTAACGTTGCCCCTGAATTAACTGCTTGCTGAATGATGATGACAACTCGATTTCCCTTGATAATTTTACTGAATGTCGCCGGTCTGGCGCTTTTCCTCTCCTGGTATTTGCCGGTGAATCATGGTTTCTGGTTCCCTCTGGATTCCGCCATTTTTCATTTCTTTAACCAGGAGTTGGTCAAAAGTGAAGCGTTCTTGTGGCTGGTCGCTGTCACTAACAACCGTGCCTTTGATGGCTGCTCGCTTCTGGCAATGGGCAGCCTGATGCTCACTTTCTGGCTGAAAGAAGATAAGGCCGGACGTCGACGTATTCTGATTATTGGACTGGTCATGTTACTGACTGCCGTGGTGCTCAACCAACTGGCACAGGCACTTATTCCGGTTAAACGCGCCAGCCCAACCCTCTTTTTTAGCAATATTAACCGCGTGAGTGAATTACTGCATATTCCGACGAAAGATGCGTCTAAAGACAGCTTCCCTGGCGATCACGGCATGATGCTGCTTATTTTTTCCGCAATTATGCTGCGTTATTTTGGTAAAAAAGCGTTCGCTGTAGCCCTGATTATTTTTGTGGTTTTTGCCTTCCCACGCGTAATGATTGGCGCGCACTGGTTTACTGATATTGCAGTAGGCTCACTTTCTGTTGCTTTGATTGGCCTGCCGTGGTGGTTAATGACCCCACTGAGCGATCGGATTATTGCCGTTTTTGAACGCTATCTTCCCGGCAAAACGCAACAAATTAAAAACAAATAACTAACCTAAATTAACCTCATCCATCAGGGATCATTTTTGATCCCTGACGCACTTTTCCCCGTCAGCTTCATTTTCGTCATCTTCTCGTAATATTATTCGTGATACAAATGAACATGTTGCACGTTTCTTAACCTAAATTGACGGCATTTTGCGCAATCCCGATTATTCACTTTCTGTATCACAATTTCTTATACAAAAACGGATATTTTTACTCGCAATGGTGTAAGCAATCGGTTAATCTCGAACTCGTTTTGCCCCATAGAGATAATTTTGCAGGGTAAAGAAATTTGTGCGTCATGCCACAAATCTGACCATAAAGAATTGTCTCGATGTGCACAGATAATTAGTCTCGTCACGTTTGGCATTTTTATAACGATATTTATCGTTAAGGACTTCAAGGGATAATAAACAAAATGGTCAAATCTCAACCGATTTTGAGATATATCTTGCGGGGGATCCCGGCGATAGCAGTAGCGATTCTGCTGTCCGCATGTAGTACATCGAATACCGCTAAGAATATGCATCCTGAGACGCGTGTTGTGGGAATGGAAGATTCCTCTTCACTGCAAGCCTCTCAGGATGAATTTGAGAATATGGTACGTAACCTGGACGTGAAGTCCCGTATTATGGACCAATATGCTGACTGGAAAGGCGTGCGCTATCGTCTTGGTGGCAGCACCAAAAAAGGTATCGATTGTTCCGGTTTTGTACAACGTACTTTCCGTGAGCAATTCGGGTTAGACCTTCCGCGTTCGACTTACGAGCAGCAGGAAATGGGTAAATCGATCTCGCGTACCAAACTGCGTACCGGCGATTTAGTTCTGTTCCGGGCTGGTTCTACAGGCCGACACGTAGGAATATACATTGGCAACGACCAGTTTGTTCATGCTTCCACCAGCAGTGGTGTGACGATATCCAGCATGAACGAGCCATATTGGAAGAAGCGCTACAACGAAGCGCGCCGCGTTCTGAGTCGCAGCTAATGACTCTATCGTATCGTTGGTTATCCCTTGGCTGACGATTCGATAAAAAAAAGCACTGCTTCGGCAGTGTTTTTTTTTGTCTGTCCATCATCAGGTCGCGAACAACATTGCCTGACTGAAGAGAATAAACCAGGCTATAGTCTTGTAAAACCGTCAGTTTAGCCGCATTGGTGCTACAAACGATACATCAGGAACAACGACGTTTATGTTCAGCCGCTACTTTTCAACCAGCCGAAAAATGCTGACCGGCAGTATCATTGCGGGGCTTCTTGTTGCCCTGCTCTGCGGCGCGTTGCAGTTCTTCACCAGCTACCACCAGCGACAAGAAAAACTCGACACGTTGATGTTAGATCTTCGTGTCTACATGAATAACTACTTCGGTGAGTTAAAAAAGACGATCGATACGCTTCAACCACTGACGTTAAGTCATTGCCGCGATGTGAGCAGTGAGCTAACGTCTCGCGCGGCGTTTAGCATTAATGTACGTGCGTTTCTACTGGTAAGAGATGGCATCGTATTTTGCTCCTCCGCAACAGGGGAAATGAACGCACCACTAACGGATTTGATGCCAGAACTTGATCTCGAAAAAAACGTTGATATGGCGCTGTTACCCGGTACGCCAATGTTGCCCAAAAAACCGGCCATTGTTATCTGGTATCGTAACCCCCTGGTAAATAATGGCGGTGTTTTTACGTCGATAAATATCAATCTGACACCTTATCTTCTCTATACCTCACGACAAGATGATTTTGCGGGTATCGCGCTGGTCGTGGGAAATAATGCGCTCTCCACGGGATCCGATCATCTGCTTAAGGCAAGCGAGTTAACCGAGCATCCCGCGCGCACCACAAAACTCGATAATCTTCCCCTGACCATTAATTTGTACGCCGAATCGTGGAAAGCAGAGAGCCTTCTGTTTGCGCTTCTTTTTGGCATGATCTCCGGGATCGCAGCCGGAACGCTGAGCTATTACATCCTGACCGTGCGCCTGAACCCAGGCAGAGAGATCTTAACCGCTATCAAACGAGACCAGTTTTACGTGGTTTACCAGCCCGTGGTGGATGCCAAAGAGTTAAAAATGCGGGGTGTCGAAGTCCTGATGCGCTGGCGTCACCCAAGCGCCGGTGAAATCCCGCCTGATGCCTTTATCAATTTTGCGGAAGCCCAAAAACTGATTGTGCCGCTGACGCTTCATCTTTTTGATCTCATCATTCGCGATGCCGCCGTTTTAAAAACCTTGCTACTACCCGGAGCAAAGCTGGGAATTAATATCGCTCCAGGCCACCTGCATGCTGAAAGCTTCAAAGATGATATGCGCAAGTTTGCCGCATCATTACCGCCTGATCATTTCCAGGTCGTTCTGGAAATAACCGAACGGGATATGCTTAATCAGCGTGAAGCAAATAAACTCTTCGACTGGCTACACCTTGAAGGTTTCGAAGTCGCTATTGATGATTTTGGTACGGGCCACAGCGCACTCATCTACCTTGAGCGTTTCACCATGGACTATCTCAAAATCGATCGCGGATTTGTGAACGCAATCGGTACTGAAACAGTGACGTCTCCCGTACTGGATGCTGTGCTAACGCTCGCAAGGCGTCTTAATATGTCAACCGTGGCGGAAGGTGTTGAAACGCCGGAGCAAGCCGCCTGGCTGCGTGAACATGGCGTTAATTTCTTGCAGGGCTACTGGATTAGCCGTCCAATGCCGCTCGCGCAGTTCATCAAATGGCAACCGGACACGCCGCCTGCAGGTGAATAATTTCACAACGGTGGCTACGTCACTTATTATTCAGCTTATCTGAATACTTCTCCGCACGTGAGTCAGAATCAAGAGGGATCCGCCGGGAGATGTTTATGCGCATTGTTGTGCTGCTATTAGCATTAGTGAGTCTGTCCAGTCAGGCCCAGGCGATTAAAGAGAGCTACGCGTTCGCCGTCCTGGGCGAACCTAAGTACGCGGTCAATTTTAATCATTTCGATTACGTTAATCCTGCTGCGCCAAAGGGGGGAAACGTGACGCTCTCCGCTATCGGCACATTTGATAACTTCAACCGTTTTGCACTGCGCGGGGTTGCCGCGGCACGTACCGAATCACTCTATGACACACTTTTTGTTACCTCAGATGATGAGCCTGGTAGCTACTATCCTCTGGTAGCTGAAAACGTTCGTTACGCTGAAGATTTCTCCTGGGCCGAAATATCACTTAATCCACGGGCACGTTTTCATGATGGTTCCCCCGTAAAAGCCAGCGATGTCGCGTTCACATTTCAGAAATTTATGACTGAGGGTGTCCCCCAGTTTCGCCTGGTCTATAAAGGCACAACCATAAAAGCCATTGCGCCGCTCACGGTACGTATTGAACTCGCCGAGCCGAATAAAGAGAACATGCTCAGCCTGTTCTCATTGCCCGTCATGCCGGCATCATTCTGGAAAAGTCATAAGCTCAGCGATCCCTTATCAACACCTCCCCTTGCAGGCGGCCCTTATCGCATCACCGACTGGCGTATGGGGCAGTATGTGGTCTATTCCCGCGTCAAAGACTACTGGGCGGCAAATTTACCCGTCAACCGTGGCCGCTGGAATTTTGACAGCCTGCGGTACGACTATTACCTCGACGATAACGTTGCCTTTGAGGCATTCAAAGCAGGTGCTTACGATTTGCGTCAGGAAAGTAGCGCTAAAAACTGGGCCACCCGCTACAAAGGTAAAAACTTTTCAAACGGCTACATTGTCAAAGACGAACATAAAAACGAATCAGCGCAAGATACGCGCTGGCTGGCGTTTAATATCCAACGCCCTATGTTTGCTGACCGTCGGGTTCGCCAGGCAATCACCCTGGCGTTTGATTTTGAATGGATGAACAAGGCCCTGTTTTACGGTGCATACAGCCGTGCTAACAGCTATTTCCAGAATACGGAGTACGCCGCCCGTCAATACCCGGATGCTGATGAACTCACCCTGCTTGCACCGTTGAAATCAGAACTTCCACCTGAAGTCTTCACACGTGTATTTCAGCCTCCGGTCTCAAAAGGCGATGGGTTCGATCGTGACAACCTGCTTAAAGCCAGCAAGTTGCTGGATGAGGCGGGATGGGCGTTAATAAATCAGCAACGCGTCAATGTGCAAACCGGAAAGCCACTCAGCTTTGAACTCCTGTTGTCCTCTGGCGGCAACGATCAGTGGGTTCTGCCTTTCCAGCATAGCCTTGCGCGGCTTGGCATTACGATGACGATACGTCAGGTGGATAACGCACAGCTTACCAACCGAATGCGGAGTCGCGATTACGATATGATGCAGCGACGCTGGCCTGCTCAACCCTGGCCGAGTGGTGACTTACAGATCTCCTGGGCATCAAGCTATATCGACTCATCGTATAACGCGCCAGGTGTTCAAAGCCCGGCGATTGATACATTGATCGCTAAAATCGTCGCGGCTCAGGGAGATAAGAACAAGCTTCTCCCTCTGGGACGTGCGCTTGATCGCGTATTAACCTGGAATTATTACATGCTGCCAATGTGGTTCATGGGCGAGGATCGCGTCGCTCGTTGGGACAAATTCTCGATGCCATCCGTTCGCCCAATCTACTCTCTGGGATTTGACAACTGGTGGTATGACGTCAATAAGGCAGCCAAACTTCCCGCAGAGCGGCGCTAAGGAATCAAGATGGGTGCTTACCTGATCCGCCGTTTATTGCTGGTTATTCCAACCCTGTGGGCCATCATCACGATTAACTTTTTTATCGTGCAAATTGCCCCTGGCGGCCCGGTCGACCAGGCAATCGCGGCTATTGAATTTGGTAATAGTAGCGGTGTACCTGGTGGTGGTGGAGAAAGCCTGAGTGCCAGCCACGCAAGAACCGGTACAGGCAATATCAGCGAGAGTCACTACCGGGGCGGGCGTGGTCTGGACCCAGAGGTGATCGCCGAGATCACCCATCGTTATGGTTTTGATAAACCCATCCATGAGCGATATTTTAAAATGCTCTGGGATTACCTGCGATTTGACTTTGGCGACAGCCTGTTTCGTAGCGCGTCAGTATTGCAACTGATTAAAGAAAGCCTTCCTGTATCCATTACTCTGGGGCTATGGGGAACGCTCATTATTTATCTGGTGTCGATTCCACTCGGCATCCGAAAAGCCGTTTACAATGGCAGTCGTTTCGATATCTGGAGCAGCACATTTATCATCATTGGCTACGCCATTCCGGCATTCCTGTTCGCGGTTATGTTGATTGTCTTTTTTGCTGGCGGCAGCTATTTCGATATTTTCCCGCTACGTGGGCTGGTATCAGCCGATTTCAGCACCTTACCCTGGTATAAAAAAATTACCGACTATTTATGGCATATCACCCTGCCCGTTCTTGCCACGGTGATTGGGGGATTTGCAGCCCTGACCATGCTCACTAAAAATGCCTTTCTCGATGAGATCCGCAAACAGTACGTGGTAACTGCCCGTGCAAAAGGCGTCAGTGAACAGCAGATCATGTGGAAACATGTTTTCCGCAACGCCATGCTGCTGGTGATTGCCAGTTTTCCTGCCACGTTCATCAGTATGTTTTTTACCGGCTCGCTGCTGATAGAGGTCATGTTCTCGCTGAACGGCCTGGGTCTGCTTGGCTATGAAGCCACTGTGTCACGCGACTATCCGGTGATGTTTGGTACACTCTACATTTTCACGCTGATTGGCCTGCTGCTGAATATCCTCAGTGATATCTGCTATACGCTGGTTGATCCCCGAATTGATTTTGAGGGCCGCTGATGCCACGTTTAAGCCCCGTCAATCAGGCCCGATGGGCCCGTTTCCGGCATAACCGCCGCGGTTACTGGTCGCTATGGATTTTTACCGTACTGTTCGTGCTAAGCATGTGTTCTGAGTTGATTGCTAACGATAAACCCCTGTTGGTGCATTTCAACGACCGCTGGTATCTCCCTGTGCTCACTCAGTACAGCGAAAGTGACTTTGGTGGACCTTTTGCCACCGTGGCTGATTACCAGGACCCCTGGCTTCGCAATCAGATTGAAAAACAGGGCTGGGCACTCTGGGCCCCAGTCCGGTTTGGTGCAAACACCATTAATTTTTCAACATCAACGCCCTTCCCCTCACCACCGTCAACACAGAACTGGCTCGGGACGGACGCCAACGGCGGTGATGTCCTGGCTCGCATTCTCTATGGCACGCGGATATCCATTTTATTTGGTTTGATGCTGACGCTATTTTCCAGCGTAATGGGTGTGATTGCTGGTGCAGTCCAGGGCTATTACGGCGGAAAAATTGATCTTTGGGGGCAGCGGTTCATTGAAGTCTGGTCTGGAATGCCAACGCTATTTCTGATTATTTTGCTCTCAAGCGTTGTACAACCTGACTTCTGGTGGCTACTTGGCATCACCGTGCTGTTTGGCTGGATGACGCTGGTTGGTGTCGTTCGCGCCGAATTTTTACGCACACGAAATTTTGATTACATCCGCGCTGCACAAGCGCTTGGGGTGAGCGACAGTGGTATCATTTTCCGCCATATGCTGCCCAATGCGGTCGTCGCCACACTGACCTTCCTGCCGTTTATTTTATGCAGTTCAATCACCACGCTGACGTCGCTAGACTTTCTCGGCTTTGGGCTCCCGCTTGGCTCACCGTCTCTTGGTGAACTGTTGCTGCAAGGCAAAAATAACCTTCAGGCTCCCTGGCTGGGTATTACCGCCTTTCTTTCCGTGGCGGTATTGCTCTCATTACTGATTTTTATTGGCGAAGCGGTACGCGATGCCTTTGATCCCAATAAGGCGGTATAAGATGACCCAGCCACTTCTGAGTATCGAAAATTTGTCGATTGCGTTTTCTCAGCAAGGGGAAATGCAGACCGTAGTCAGCGATTTATCACTGCGTATTCAGCCGGGAGAAACACTGGCACTGGTCGGTGAGTCTGGCTCAGGGAAAAGCGTTTCGGCGCTCTCCGTGTTACGTCTTCTTCCCTCTCCGCCGGTTAGTTATCCCCATGGGGATATCCTGTTTCACGGTCAATCACTGTTACGGGCTGACGAACAAACCTTACGCGGCATCCGTGGTAATAAAATTGCCATGATTTTCCAGGAGCCCATGGTGTCACTCAATCCGTTACATACTCTGGAAAAGCAGCTGTATGAAGTGCTGTCACTCCACCGTGGCATGCGAAAAGAGGCAGCACGCGGCGAGATTCTGGATTGCTTTGAACGCACCGGTATTCGCCATGCGGCAAAAAGGCTGACGGATTTTCCGCATCAACTTTCCGGGGGAGAACGTCAGCGCGTAATGATTGCGATGGCCTTGTTGACGCGTCCTGAATTACTGATTGCCGATGAACCGACTACCGCACTGGATGTCACCGTACAGGCACAAATCTTACAGCTATTGCGGGAGCTGCGTGACGAGCTGAACATGAGCCTGTTGTTCATTACTCATAACCTCAGCATCGTGAGAAAACTCGCAGACAACGTTGCGGTAATGCAAAACGGGCGTTGTGTAGAACAAAATGCAGCAAAGGTTCTGCTTAGCGCGCCTCAGCACCCCTATACACAACGTTTGCTCGATAGCGAACCTTCCGGTGACCCTGTGCCACTCAGAGCCAGCAGCGCGCCCCTGCTGCACGTTGAGAATCTGTCCGTCTCTTTCCCTGTCCGTAAAGGCATTCTGCGACGCATTGTCGATCAGAATCTGGTGCTGAAAGACATCAGCTTTTCCCTGCGGCCAGGCGAAACGCTGGGGCTGGTGGGCGAATCGGGTTCAGGCAAAAGTACCACCGGCCTCGCACTTCTGCGCTTAATTGCCTCTCAAGGCCATATTCTGTTTGATGGGATGCCATTACACAGTTTGAACCGCCGCCAGATGCTCCCTGTTCGCCCACGTATGCAGGTCGTTTTTCAGGATCCTAATTCGTCGCTTAATCCTCGCCTGAGCGTACTACAGATCGTCGAAGAGGGTTTGCGCGTACATCGTCCGGAACTCTCGGAGCAACAACGCGAAGAGGAGGTGATTCGGGTTATGGAGGAGGTTGGATTAGATCCGCATACGCGACACCGCTACCCTGCAGCGTTTTCTGGCGGGCAGCGTCAGCGTATTGCTATTGCCCGCGCGCTGATCCTCAAACCGGAGTTGATCATTCTTGATGAACCCACGTCATCGCTGGACAAAACCGTGCAGGCGCAGATTCTGGCATTACTCAAGGGATTACAGGAAAAACATCAACTGGCCTATATCTTTATCAGCCATGATTTACACGTCGTTCGCGCGTTGTGCCACCAGGTGATCGTTTTGCGGCAGGGGGAAGTGGTTGAGCAGGGTGAATGCCAGCACGTATTTTCTGCGCCAACGCAGACTTACACGCGCCAGCTGTTATCGTTAGGCTAGCGCTTAGAAAGGGTATTGACCGGAAAAGGGTTCGGCAATCGCAACACCAAAGTTTTTCAGGCGGCACGTCGCGGCGAATTCATCCTGACTTTTAACAAACAGGCATGGCTCACCTTCGCACTCCAGTACCGAGCTATCCACTTCGATATCCGTCAGCGCCTGACTGAGACGTTCCATTACGGGCCATGCGTTTTCATCATCCGGGCTCAGTAATTTGAGCGCGACCAGACAATTCTCGCAGCCTGATCCGTTTTGCGGAATCGGTTCAACTTTCGAACCTGCAAAACCCGCAGACCAGCGATAGCTCTGGGGCAAGCGATGGACAATGGAGAGTTGTAATGTATTCACGTTCGTTCCCCGGAAGCAAAAATTACTTCACAATTTATTTACATTTATAGTAACACATCATCGCTAACCTGCTCTGTTTTTGATGAGAAAACGCTTACAGCCGCATCTTGTGGGCATTAGCGTCTCATTTATCAGGGCTTTTTTTGGTGAGTTTCAGGTTCGCTTCGGCGCTATATGTACCCGTTTCTGCGATCTAACTCAACCTTTTTAACTACAATGATGTGACTTTTTACATAAATAGATTTTACATAAAAGAAACAAACACCGGGTAAACGAACACACCTTTGGTTGATATGTATCAAAAAAAAGGCCCTCAGTGAGCCTTTTTATCAACGTCAGCGTGCGAGCTTTCGTGGCCGACTGGCGTAGAGATAGAACAGAATGGAACTGGTGGCGCAAAATGCAATGGCCCACAGCATCGGCCAGGCGGTATTAAACGTAGCCATTGAAAGCAGTGCGCCCACAATCGCACCAATCCCGAAACGGAACGTGCCTGCCAGAGAGGATGCCGTGCCCGCCATGTGTGGAAATTCATCCAGTATCACGGCCATTGCGTTGGATGAGACCATAGAAACACATCCCACAAATGCTGCAACCCCAATCACCAGCGCCCAAAAGCCCACGCCAAGAAACGCACTCAACACCAGCCATACAGCCATCACAAACTGGATCCAAAGACCAGCGCGGAACATATTCAGAGCCCCGACACGTCTGACAAAACGGCTGTTAATCATGGTCATGATAAACAGGAACACAATATTCAGCGCAAAGTAGTAACCGAAATGCTGTGGGGAAACGTGGTTAAGTTCGATGTAAACAAAGGGCCCGGCGCTCAGGAAAGAGAACATCCCCGCAAAGCTGAACCCACTTGCCAGCATATAGCTCAACACGCGTTTATGGCGAAACAGCGAAGCAAAATTCCCGAGCGTGGTGCGAATGTGAAATTTCTGCCGCCGCTCAACGGGGAGCGTCTCATCAATAAAGAAGAAGATCATCGCTGAAGCCAGCAATGCCGCAATCGCCAGGATCCAGAAAATCGCATGCCAACTAAACCAGACCAGCACTGCGCCCCCGACCATTGGCGCAATGAGTGGCGCAATAGTTGTGACCAGCATGACAAACGACATCATGCGCGAGAACTCTTCTTTCGGATACACATCGCGCATCAGGGCGTTAATGACCACGCTTGCCGCTGCGGCGGCCAGACCATGGAAAAAACGCATGATAATCAGATGATCAATGGTCTGCGCGAGAGCACAGGCAACGGCCGCCCCCGCAAAAACCAGCGTACCGCCCAGGATAACCGGTTTACGCCCCAGGCTGTCAGCCATCGGGCCATAGAGCAGTTGCCCAAAAGCAAAACCGAGGATGTAGGTACTGAGCGTCATCTGCGCGCTGCCCGCCGGAACACCGAACTGCGCGGAAATCACAGGAAGCGCAGGTAAATACATATCGATGGACAGGGGCATCAGCATGGCCAACAGGCCAAGAATAAACACAATCCTGAAAGATGAGTGTGGCCTGGTGGTCACAGAGTTCTCCTGAAATTAACGTGAAGACAGACTAACGCTTGTGATTTCTTCTTCTGTCAGCGGCCGATATTCACCGGGTTCAAGCTCTGGATCGAGTGCTATCGCGCCAATACGTTCACGATGCAAACCCACAACACGATTCCCCACTGCGGCAAACATACGTTTCACCTGGTGATAGCGCCCTTCGCTGATGGTCAAACGAACGTCGGTCGGCGTAATCACTTCAAGCACCGCCGGTTTCGTCAGATCTTTTTCATTATGCAACTGAACGCCTCTGGCGAATTGCTCCGCTGTGTCATCGGCAACCGGAGATTCCAGAGTCACCCGATAGGTTTTTTCACAGTGATGACGCGGAGAGGTAATACGGTGTGACCATTGACCATCGTCGGTCATCAGTACCAGGCCTGTCGTATCAATATCAAGACGTCCCGCCGCATGTAGTTTATGCGCAACGGGTTCATCCAGAAAATAGAGCACCGTCGGATGATCAGGATCGTCAGTGGAGCAAACATAGCCTTCCGGTTTGTTGAGCATGAAGTAGCGCGGGCCATTCTGCTGAGTAAGCGAATTGCCGTCATATTCAACCTGATGTTCAGGCTGGAGTTTGAAAGCGCTGTCTTTCACAATGTCGCCATCCACGGTAACGCGGCTGGCGCGAATTTCACGTCCGGCAATAGCGCGGCTTACGCCGAGTTGCTGAGCGATAAACTTATCAAGTCGCATGAAGTCTTTTTAGCCTTAAAAAATGCTGGAAGTCGGATTACGCGTCCGAAAAAGAAGCAGTCAGAAACAGTTCAGTATAATGGTCTGGTTGTGCCACTCAAGGGAAAAAGTTTCGTGGCATACTGTAGATACACAAAATCATTCAAGCTGCGTCAAAGCGGTATGCCTGAGCATCCCTGGGATGCTTACTCAAGTCAGTGACGGGGTGAGCAGTCGCAGCCTGAAGGATGTCGTGTATATGTGCGAAATAACTAAACCGAGACTTCATGACATTTACACTTCGCCCCTATCAGCAGGAAGCCGTTGACGCTACCCTCACCTGGTTTCGCCAGCACCAGGAACCTGCCGCTATTGTGCTCCCAACAGGTGCAGGCAAAAGCCTGGTGATCGCCGAACTGGCACGCCTGGCCCGTGGTCGGGTTCTGGTGCTGGCCCACGTCAAAGAACTGGTGGCGCAAAACCATGCCAAGTATTGCGCCCTCGGGCTTGAGGCGGATATTTTTGCCGCCGGACTCAAACGCAAAGAGAGCCATGGAAAAGTGGTGTTCGGTAGCGTGCAGTCGGTAGCCCGCAATCTGCAGCATTTCCGCAGCGAGTTCTCCTTGCTGATTGTCGACGAGTGCCACCGCATCAGCGATGACGACGACAGCCAATATCAGCAAATCCTCGCTCATCTGAAAGAGGTGAATCCTCACATACGTCTGCTCGGCCTGACGGCCACCCCCTTCCGTCTGGGCAAGGGCTGGATTTATCGCTTTCATTACCACGGCATGGTACGCGGAGATGAAAAAGCGCTTTTTAGCGACTGTATCTATGAACTCCCGCTGCGTTACATGATTAAACATGGCTACCTGACGCCACCTGAACGCCTGGATATGCCTGTAGTTCAGTACGACTTCAGCCGATTGCAGGCGCAAAGTAATGGCTTGTTCAGCGAAGCCGATCTCAATCACGAACTTAAAAAGCAGCAACGCATAACCCCCCATATCATCAGCCAGATTGAGGAATTTGCTCAAACACGCAAAGGGGTAATGATCTTCGCGGCTACCGTAGAACATGCCAGGGAAATCACCGGTTTACTGCCTGCTGACGATGCTGTGCTCATTACCGGCGAAACACCGGGTTCCGAGCGGGACACACTCATTGAATCCTTCAAAGCACAACAGTTTCGCTATCTCGTCAACGTATCGGTTTTAACCACCGGATTTGACGCGCCGCATGTCGACCTGATAGCCATTCTGCGTCCAACCGAATCCGTCAGCCTTTACCAACAAATTGTCGGACGAGGTCTTCGGCTTGCCCCGGGAAAAACCGACTGCCTGATACTGGATTATGCCGGCAACCCGCATGACCTGTATTCGCCGGAAGTGGGCGCACCCAAAGGAAAAAGTGATAACGTGCCGGTGCAGGTCTTTTGCCCTGCATGTGGATTTGCGAACACCTTCTGGGGGAAAACCACATCAGACGGGACACTCATTGAACACTTTGGTCGCCGCTGTCAGGGCTGGTTCGAAGATGAGGAAGGGCATCGCGAACAGTGTGATTTTCGTTTTCGCTTTAAAAACTGCCCACAATGCAATGCGGAGAACGATATTGCTGCTCGCCGCTGCCGTGAGTGCGACACGGTGCTGGTCGATCCTGATGACATGCTTAAAGCGGCACTAAAGCTTAAGGATGCGCTGGTTCTGCGCTGTTCCGGCATGTCCCTCCAGCCAGGGGCTGATGACAAAGGCGAATGGCTAAAAATTACCTATTACGATGAAGATGGCGCGGATGTTAGCGAGCGCTTTCGCCTTCATACACCAGCGCAACGAACTGCCTTTGAACAGCTGTTTATCCGCCCACACACCCGCACGCCGGGCGTACCACTCCGCTGGATAACCGTTGCCGACATCGTGCATCAGCAGGCGCTGTTACGCCATCCTGATTTCGTTGTCGCCCGTAAAAAAGGACAGTTCTGGCAGGTGCGAGAGAAAGTTTTTGACTACGAAGGGCGCTATCGCCGGGCAAATGAATTACGGGGATAACGGGACTTTTCATTGATGTGAAATGCGTTTGAGTATAAAATGCCGCCCGCTTCACATCCGTGAGGCAGAACACTCACCTGCTGCTGGGTCGCCTGTAGCAGGACTTATTTACAGAGAGAAATCAATGTTTACTATCGAAGCAGAAGTACGTAGCGTACAGGGTAAGGGTGCGAGCCGCCGCCTGCGTAACGCCAACAAGTTCCCAGCTATCGTTTACGGTGGCGAAGCTGCTCCAGTTTCTATCGAACTGGACCAGGACAAAGTGTGGAACCTGCAGACTAAAGCTGAGTTTTACAACGAAGTTCTGACCATCGTTGTTGGCGGTAAAGAAGAAAAAGTGAAAGTTCAGGCTGTTCAGCGTCACCCGTTCAAGCCAAAACTGTCTCACATCGACTTCGTTCGCGCTTAATCGCTGACAAGTTGAGAAAAACCCCGCAATGCGGGGTTTTTTTATGGCGGCTATTTACCGCCAGACGTACGACGTTGTAGCTGATCGCGCAAATTCGGCGGCGTCCCTTTAATAGTCAGGGTATCGGTCGCCGGATCCCAGAAGATCCGCTCACCCAGTAGCATCGCGTCAAAATTGATGGTTAACCCGCCACCGCTTCCGGTATATTTGGTTAACTGGCGCAACGTGCTGCGATCCGCGGGGAAGCTCTCTTCAAGTTCATAGCCTTTCTCCGCCGCGAACGCCTGGAAACTGACCTCGCTGACACCCGCCAGCTCTTTCGACAGCGATTCCAGTTCAATTTCTTCACCCGCCTGCAGTTGCTCATTACAATAGCTATACACCTGCTGACGCACATTCTGACGCTCAGATTTATCAAGCTGAGCGTCAGCCGTAAAGTCATCCACGGCCTGCAGCAAACCTTTATTTTGCGCTTTGGCGTTCAACCCTTCGCTGGCGCCCAGGAAATCCATAAAGAAATCCGCCACTTTGCGCCCAACACGTCCTTTCAGGAAGGTGAGATAACGAGTCGATTCCGGGTTGGTTTCCCATTCTGTCAGATCGATTCGTGCCACAATATCTGCATGGTTGATATCCAGATAGTGTGTGGAACTAATGTCCAGCTGCTCGTTGACACGCATGCTGCTTAAGTTATTCAGCACCGCAACCAGCAGATACTCCACCGCCAGGTATCGGTAATGGCAAAACAGCACAATGCCGCCATCAGCGAAAGGATATTTCGCCAGCTCATCTCGCAAACGTCCGGTTGCCGCACGGGTGAAAGCCAGGAAATCCTCTTCGCCCTGGCGCTGCAAGCGCAGGCTGTCCGCCAACTCACTCTCTTCACTGAACAAGCCATAGGCTTTATTTTTAGCACTGTAAACACGGTGTAACTCTGCCATCATCTCGACAACAGTAGGCGTTGGTTCAAGCAACGATTCGCGCAGCACCACTTCAAGGGTTTGCTCATCACGCTTGATAAGCTGGTGCAGGGCAATCTGGTTGACATCCAGACTCATGATAAACTCTCCTTTTAGGCCGGGCAGTATTCAACCACCACCCACGCATGTGTGCAACACTAGATAAAAAAGGGGAAAAAAAGCTGTTGCTACGGTAATATGTTGCCCTTTCATCAACAAACTGATTTTTGATTTATGCCACAACATTCCCGCTATAGTGACGAACACGTTGAACAACTGCTCAGTGAGCTGGTCAACGTACTGGAAAAACATAAAACGCCGACCGATCTCTCTCTCATGGTTTTGGGAAATATGGTCACCAACCTTATCAATACCAGCGTTGCACCGGCACAACGTCAGGCGATCGCCAAATCTTTCGCCCAGGCTTTGCAGTCATCGGTTAGCGACGATCAGGCCCATTAAGGGAAAAGAACGACAGTTTATGGTGACGAATCGTCAGCGCTACCGCGAAAAAGTCTCCCAGATGGTTAGCTGGGGGCACTGGTTTGCCTTGTTCAACATTTTGTTGGCGATGGTGCTTGGCTGCCGTTATCTGTTTGTGGCGGACTGGCCAACAACACTGACCGGGCGTATTTACTCCTGGATGAGCGTCGTTGGTCATTTTAGTTTTTTGGTTTTCGCCACTTACCTGCTGATTCTGTTTCCCCTGACGTTTATCGTCATGTCGCAGCGCCTGATGCGTTTCCTGTCCGCCATCCTTGCGACGGTGGGCATGACGCTGCTGCTTATCGACAGCGAAGTCTTTACCCGTTTTCACTTACATCTCAATCCCATCGTCTGGGAACTGGTGATTAACCCCGACCAGAACGAAACTGCGCGAGACTGGCAGCTGATGTTTATTAGCGTGCCCATCATTCTTCTGATTGAGATGCTGTTTGCAACCTGGAGCTGGCAAAAACTCCGCAGCCTGACTCGCCGTCGGCATTATGCGAAGCCTGTTGCAGCCCTCTTTTTCGCCTCTTTTGTTAGCTCGCACATCATGTATATCTGGGCAGATGCAAACTTCTATCGCCCAATTACAATGCAGCGCGCAAACCTGCCGCTTTCTTATCCGATGACGGCCCGCCGGTTCCTCGAAAAACATGGCCTGCTGGACGCGCAGGAGTATCAGCGTCGTCTGATCGAACAAGGCAACCCCGAAGCGGTAACGGTTCAGTATCCATTGAGCGATCTGCGCTATCGGGACATGGGTCGCGGTCAGAATGTCTTGCTCATTACCGTTGATGGCCTGAACTATTCGCGCTACGAAAAACAGATGCCCGCCCTGGCAGAGTTTGCAGATAAGAACATCACGTTCACACAGCATATGAGCTCTGGTAACGCGGCGGATACAGGTATTTTTGGTCTGTTCTACGGGATTTCCGCAGCCTACATGGACGGGGTGCTTTCTGCTCGAGTTCCTGCGGCGCTGATTACCGGACTTAATCAGCAAGGATACCAGCTTGGGTTATTCTCCTCAGATGGTTTCAGTAGCGCGTTGTATCGTCAGGCACTGTTGTCTGATTTCTCGCTGCCGGCTGCACAGAGCCAGTCTGATGAACAGACAGCCAGCCAATGGGTTAGCTGGCTTCAACGCTATGCCCAGGAAGATAACCGTTGGTTCTCCTGGGTTGCTTTTAACGGTACAACGTTGGGTGACAGTAACCAGAAAGGTTTTGAACGCCGTTACGGCCGCGCAGCTGGCGATGTCGACGTACAAATCGAACGCGTACTCAATGCATTACGCGAATCCGGCAAACTGGATAACACGGTAGTGATTATCACTGCGGGTCACGGCGTTCCGCTCGGTAACGATGCGAAGAATATGGGCTGGTCACGCCCGAGCTTGCAGGTTCCTCTGGTGATTCACTGGCCGGGAACACCGGCACAGCGCATCAATATGTTGACCGACCATAAAGATGTCATGACCACGCTGATGCAACGTCTGCTGCATGTCAGCACACCCGCAAATGAGTACTCACAAGGGCAGGATCTGTTCAGCGCCACACGTCGGCATAACTGGGTCACCGCCGCAGGCAACAATACGCTCGCCGTGACAACGCCAGAGCTGACGCTGGTGCTGAATAGCAATGGCAACTATCAGACGTACAACTTGCAGGGTCAGAAACTGCGTGACCAAAAACCGCAGTTAAGCCTGCTACTGCAAGTTCTGACGGATGAGAAGCGGTTTATTGCTAACTGATTAATTATAAACCAGTTAACTGTTGCGACTCTTGCATTCAACAACGAAACGAGTAGTATTATTTTTATGCGTCGGCACGTAGCGCAGCCTGGTAGCGCACCGTCATGGGGTGTCGGGGGTCGGAGGTTCAAATCCTCTCGTGCCGACCAATCTTACTCGTTAAATAAAGGGCTTGCCTGATCGGGTTAGCCCTTTTTCTATGTGGTAATTTGTGTATACACAGTACCTTTGCGTTTCCTTCCCTGATGCAAAACCCCTTACGTTGTTAATCCGCACCTTACGAAGCTAATCGCAAGAATAATACTCACGCGAAAACTTTGATTGAAATTGACGAAGTTGTTCTTCCGCCGGGACCGATCGGCTAACAGTCTGAGTAAAAGTGAATACCTGAGATTTCAGCCCGCTAACGGTGGTTTATTTCCCCTTTTGCCCATCCAGTACATTCAAACGCTCAACCAGTCAGGAGGCGCACCCACGCTGAGTCAGCGTTGCCATTGTTTGCGCATTTGTTCCACATCTGGTCTCGCTGGCCACAGAGTTTGAGCCAGGGCCACAAGTGCATTCCCGTATTGAATTGCCCAGTTGGGCGGTAATGTCGCCACCCGCCTCCCTTGCGAAAAGACGTCCTTTAGCCAGACTGGGGGCAGGTTTAACGC
Source organism: Lelliottia sp. RWM.1 (assembly GCF_016859735.1). NCBI lineage: Bacteria > Pseudomonadati > Pseudomonadota > Gammaproteobacteria > Enterobacterales > Enterobacteriaceae > Lelliottia > Lelliottia sp. RWM.1. Next base: position 204,419 of record NZ_WLVC01000006.1, read on the forward strand.
CACCAGCCTGATTAAGCACCTGTATTTGAGCATTGCTCAGCGTTTGCGACAAAAGGGGAATTGAAGCAGCTAGCGTTCGGGAGGCATTATCCACTCACAGCACAGACCATCAACACCGAACCAACCCCAGCAAGAAATACCGGCCAACGCAGGCAATTGGTTTTAATGCCATCATTTTGGGCAGTAACAAAATGGCGAGTCTGTACTTACTGTTTTTCACGCCCACCCAGGAAAAAAATCCCCAGCGGAATGGCAAGAAGAACGGTGAACACCAGGCTATAAACGAAGATCATCGCCGATTGCAGGACGTACATGCTTGTCGTCCATGCTGAAAGCGGGATGTTGTACTGTTCGATAACACCGACAATGGTGGCCCGGCCGACGCCTGCTGCCGCAATCAAAAATACAACAAGCAGAGCCAGTAAGAATTTGCGGCCTTCAGGTGTTTTCAGTTTTGCGCGAACCATCTCTCTCTTCCTTTACAGATAAATAACATTATTTAACGCTCACACTAACACGATCTCCCACACGACTCCAATTCAGCATTAAAATCCAGATATAACACAAAAAACCAGCTCATTACTCTGCTATAAATGAAAGAATAGGTAAACAAAACTACTTATTCAGCAAGGTTATGCTAATCTGAACGGGATCGTTTGACATAAAGGAATGACTGTGAAAAACGCACCAAAATTTGCAATTGCCCTGATCGCCGCAGCCTGTGTTAGCGCGAGCGCTTTCGCCACTGATGCTAAAAATGTGCAACCGCTGGAAAAAGTTGCTCCTTATCCGCAATCGGAGAAAGGAATGAAGCGTCAGGTGATTCAGTTACCGGTTCAGGAAGACGAAACAAATTACAAAGTTGAGCTGTTAATCGGCCAGACGCTGGAAGTGGACTGTAATCGACATCGTCTTGGCGGCCAACTGGAAAGCAAGACTCTAGAGGGATGGGGCTACGATTACTACGTTTTCGACAAAGTGACCTCGCCGGTATCCACTATGATGGCGTGCCCGGATGGCAAGAAAGAGAACAAATTTGTAACCGCATATCTGGGCGATAACAGCCTGCTGCGCTACAACAGCAAGTTACCTATCGTGGTATATACGCCAGAGAATATTGATGTGAAATATCGAGTGTGGAAGGCAGAAGAAGAGACGAGAAACGCTGTCGTTCGTTAATAAAAAGCCGGGTAAGCGCTATCGCTACCCGGCTTTTTACATTACAGCGCGATATCCGCTACCGGTTTGTTTTCAGGTTGAGACTTAAGCTCTGCCTTCGGTGTCGTATCCGCTACCTGCGGTTTGACATACTGCAACTGCAGAACACGGCTGGTGTATTCCAGTTCCTGTTCTGTTGCCGCCACGTTGCCATTAAGCTTCGTGCCGTAAGACGGAATAATCGTTTTGAGTTTTGCCTGCCACGCCGGGCTGGAAACTTTATCTTTGAACACTTTTTCCATCAGGTGCAGCATAATTGGCGCTGCGGTTGACGCACCAGGCGATGCCCCCAGCAGTGCAGCGATTGTACCGTCTTTATCACTCACAACTTCAGTGCCAAGGCGCAACACACCGCCCTCTTTCGGATCGCGCTTGATAATCTGTACACGCTGACCCGCCTGCCACAAGCGCCAGTCTTCTTTCTTCGCCTGTGGATAATACTCTTTCAGTGCCGCAAAGCGATCGTCATCGGAGAGCATCACCTGACCAATCAGGTATTTGACGAGATCGAAGTTATCCAGGCCCACATCCACCATTGGCATAAAGTTGGATGTCGTCGTGGAGCTCAGCAGATCCCACAGAGAACCGTTCTTCAGGAATTTGGTGGAGAAGGTTGCGAATGGCCCAAACAGCACCACACGTTTACCATCCAGAATACGGGTGTCGATATGGGGAACAGACATCGGCGGCGCACCGACAGAAGCCTGACCATACACTTTCGCCAGATGGCGATTCACCACTTCCGGGTTATCAGATACAAGGAACTGACCGCCTACCGGGAAACCAGCATAATCATCCGCCTCAGGAATACCGGTTTCCTGGAGCAGTTTCAACGCCGCACCACCCGCACCAATAAAGACAAACTTCGCTTTAATGACGTGTTCCGCATCCTTGTTTTTCAGATCGGCAACCGTCACGCTCCAGCTGTTATCCGCATTGCGCTTGAAGCCACGGACTTCGGTGCTGAGCTGCAGGTTAAAGTTCTCTTTTTTCTGCAGGGAACCGACCAGTTGACGGGTGATCTCACCGTAGTTAACGTCCGTACCGATTTCGGTACGGGTCGCTGCAACTTTCTGATTTGGGTCACGCCCCTCCATCACCAACGGAGCCCACTCTTTAATCTGAGCGTGATCTTCTGAATATTTCATGCCACGGAACAGGCTGCTTTGTTGCAGAGCGGCGTAACGCGCGCGCAGGAAGTTCACATTTTGGTCACCCCACACGAAACTCATGTGTGGAACGGTATTGATGAAGGCATGTGGATCATGCATCACACCACTGTTCACCTGGTGTGACCAGAACTGGCGAGACACCTGGAACGCTTCGTTAATTTCTACTGCTTTCTCGATACTAATGGAGCCGTCCTTTTTCTGCGGCGTATAGTTCAGCTCCATAAGTGCCGAGTGTCCTGTGCCGGCATTGTTCCAGCCGTTAGAACTCTCTTTTGCCACGCCATCAAGGCGCTCGACCATGGTCATTGACCAGTCTGGCTGTAATTCTTGCAGATAGGTTCCCAGCGTGGCGCTCATGATACCGCCACCAATTAAAAGGACGTCCGTTTCCTGCTCTTTCGGCGTGTCGGCTTTCGCAGTCATTGAGACAGCGTTCAGCCCCATCGCCAGGGTCATGAGCATGGCAGTCATTTTTTTCATAATTTATGCCTTCGTTGTAGTAGTGCTTTATGCGTGGAAATTGCAGGTGAAAAAACTGCGGGGGAACGGTAACAACTTTTAAATATTGTTTAAAGGTTACGAAATTATTGTAATTGTGAAATTTAATGATGGATTGTTTGTATGGGATTGAGGGATGCGGCTGGCAAAACAGCCGTTTTCTGGCTACTATGCTGCACTTTGTGATCGCGCGCACGGAAGCCTGCCCTAACCTGCGAATTGTTATGTCATTACCACACTCTTCTACTCCAGCCTCCAACGAAGGCCGCGTTGCCATCGTGCTGCGCTCTCCCACACTCATGATGCGTGAAACGCTGGCCGGGGTGATTACCGCCCTGGCACTGATTCCTGAAGTGATCTCATTTTCCGTGGTGGCGGGCGTTGACCCTAAAGTAAGCCTGATTGCCTCGGTGGTACTTTGCCTGGTGCTTTCTGTGCTTGGTGGCCGTCCGGCAATGGTGACCGCAGCTGCGGGTTCTGTCGCGCTGGTGATAGGTCCTATGGTTCATCAGCATGGTGTGCAGTACATTTTGCCTGCCGTGTTACTGGCTGGAGCTATCCAAATCCTGTTCGGCATACTGGGTATGGCGCGGTTAATGCGATTTATTCCTCAGTCGGTAATGACTGGCTTTGTTAACGCACTGGGAATATTGATTTTCATTGCACAGGTTCCCCATTTCTGGAGTAACAGCCCGCTGATTGTGGGCCTGTTCATGCTGACACTGCTGATTGTGCTGTGGATCCCGCGCTATATAAAAAACATCCCTTCCCCTCTGATCGCTATTGTTGCACTCACACTATTTACCGTGTTAAGCGGCCAAACGCTGCCAACCGTGGGCGATGAAGGTTCAATGAGCGGTGGTCTGCCAGGTCTGACCCCGTTGCTTGTACCACTGAATCTGGATACGCTCGTTATTATCTGGCCCTGCGCTCTCAGTATTGCCTTTGTCGGTTTACTGGAGTCTTTGCTGACAGCAAAACTGGTGGATGAGCTGACGGCCACACCATCAGGCAAACGCCGCGAAAGTACCGGGCTGGGTGTCGGGAATATTCTGTCTGGTTTTTACGGTGGAATTGCGGGTTGTGCAATGATTGGACAAACCATTGTCAACGTTGAGATGGGGAAAGGCCGGAGTCGTATTTCAACGATTGCCGCAGGCATCGTCCTGCTGATACTGGTGACATCACTCAGTGATGTGATGGCAAAAATTCCGATGGCCGTTCTGGCCGGAATCATGGCCATTGTGGCCTTCAAAACCTTCAACTGGCATAGCCTTCAACCTGCCAAAATGAAAGGTGCGCCCGTGGCCGAAACGCTCGTCATGCTGGTCACTGTTGCAGCAACTGTTTCTACCGGAAATCTGGCCATTGGCGTGCTGGGTGGGATTATTGTCATGGTTATCCTTCCCGCACGCCTTAAGCGTAACGTCTTGGCTATAAAAGAAAAATCGTTGCCAGACCAAGGAAAATAAAGAACCCACCGGTATCGGTAATCGCGGTAATCATCACGCTCGACCCCACTGCGGGGTCGCGCCCCAGTTTGGTCATCGTCAGGGGAATAATCACCCCCATCATGGCAGCCACCAGCAGGTTCAGCACCATCGCCAGCATCATCACCCCGCCTAACGCCATATCGTCGTAAAGCCACCAGGTAATGCCGCCCATAATACCGCCCCACACCAGACCATTAATCAGCGCAACGCCCATCTCTCTGAAGATCAGGAAGGTAAAGTTACCGGGCTGGATATTTTCCAGGGCCAGTGCACGGACGATCATGGTGATGGTCTGATTACCGGTATTCCCACCAATCCCCGCAACAATAGGCATCAGAGACGCCAGCGCCACCAGTTGTGAAATGGTGTGTTCAAATCCGTCAATGACGCGCGATGCAATAAATGCCGTACACAGATTAATGGCAAGCCATGCCCAGCGCGTTTTCACAGCTTTACCGACAGAAGCATGTACGTCATCTTCTGCGCTTAACCCGCCCAGGGCACGCAAATCGTTATCGGTTTCCTCGTAAACTACATCAACGATCTCATCGATGGTCAAACGCCCCATCAGCTTTCCTACGGAATCAACCACCGCCGCACTCACCAGGTCGTCACGTTCGAAGGTTCGGGCTGCCTTTTCCGCATCATCTTCCGGGGAGAAAACCATGGGCTCTGTTTCCATCACCTCACTCACCAGCCGCTGGGTACTGTTCAGCAGGATGGTTTTCAGTTCCAGCTCGCCGAGCAGGGTTTTATCCCGCGAGGTGACAAACAGCTTATCGGTGTTATCCGGCATGCTACCCAGACGACGCAGGTAGCGCTGCACCGTACCAAGCGTCACATCCGGGCGAACCATGATGACGCCAAACTCCATGATCGCGCCGACACTGTTTTTCTCATAGTTCATCACCTGGCGCACGCGCGCACGTTCATCTGCGGGAAGCGATGCGAGCAAGCGTCCCGTCAGATTTCGCGGTAAATGCTGAACAAGGTAGATCTGCTCATCAATATCCAGCGTTTGTAGTGCATCGAGAATGTCGCGGTCGCTCATCTCATCAATGAGATCGTCCCAGACGTTTTCTGAGGCTTCCAGCAGGACCTGGCCCCGTTCATGATCCTGCACCAGGCGCCACAGGGCATGACGCTCTTCTGAAGGGAGTGCTTCGAGCGTATCGGCTAAATCAGGAGGGGGTAAATGGGCAACCAGCGCACCAACCTCAGCAATATCGTCGGACAGCGTCCCGACATCATATTGCTCAGCCAGGGTCAATTTGCCCAACAACGCGGAGGTAACCGCTTTATCGGTCGTGAGCAGCCAGATAAGTCGGGCACGCTCCTGATCGCGCAACCTTGCGCTGTTTTTGTTTATTACCGACATCAATCATATATCCATGAAATGAGATGGAACTAAGCATAGCGCGGGGATATGTAAATAAGAATAAACATGCCAAAGGAATGGGCAAAAAAACGGCGAATAGCGAGATATAGCACCCTCTCCCAATGGGAGAGGGTCGGAGAGAATCATCAGGCCGTTCGCGCCACCGCATCACGCGACGCAGCATCGCGCTCTTCACCCGTCAGCTCGCTGAGCTGCCCATTACGCATTTCGAGCAGGCGATCGGCATGAATGAAGTAGTGGTCGTCATGGCTGATAGCAAAAACAGTTTTGCCCATCTCCAGCATCAACGGCAGCAATACCTGATAAAACTCACGACGGAAATGCGGATCCTGATCGGCAGCCCACTCATCCAGCAAGATAATGTCACGCTCTTCGGCAAGCGCCAGAAGCAATGCCACGCGCTTTTTCTGCCCTTTAGAGAGTTTGAGATTCAGGATCTTGCCATCGTGTAACTCAAGCTTATGGGCCATTTGCAGATGCGCCAGCCATTTCTCGACCAGGGCAGCATTGGCCTGGTGTCCTTCAGGTCCCAGTAGTTGATCAAACAGCCAGACGTCAGTGAATACCGCTGAGAAGAGCTTGCGATAATCTTCCGGTTTCTCCACGCTAACGGCTTGACCATCGAGCAGAATTTCACCCGATTGCGGCTGATATAACCCAGTCAACAACATAGCCAGCGTTGACTTCCCACTACCGTTGCCCCCAATCAGGAACAACAACTCACCACGGTTAATCGTCAGGTTAACCGGTCCGACCGAGAACGCATTATCCTGGTAGTGGAACATCACATTGCGCAGCTCCAGTGTTTGCCAGTCCGGGAACGCCTGTGGACGAGGGAATTCTGCTTTAAACGGTGCAAGGTCGAATTTTTTGAGTTTATTGAAAGCCACCTGTGCACTCAGCAAGGTCGGCAACGCGCCCACGGCAGATAACAGCGGGGTGCGTAAAAACAGCAGCGTCAGCGAATACGTCGCCGCCACGTTCGTATCTGCCCAGCCCAGGCTGTTAGCCATCCAGAACACCAGACCAATCGCGCCCAGCATCATAATATTGGACCAGTTCACCGCACTCAGGTGGAACGTATCGGCACGAATAATGTGGTGACGGTATTCCCGCGCATCCGGGATATAAAGATGGTTAAAGATATGTTCAGCACGTTCGCGGTTCAGCGTTAGCTCTTTGCGGCCTTCCAGCACCGTCTGATAATCGTTGTAGAGTTTATCTTCGGTTTCACGCAGCACCGCCATATGTTTGTACACCCGTGCCACCAGCATATAACCGCCCCAGATGGTGATCACAATCCACAGCGCCGTCACCGCCAACATTTTGGTGGAGAGCCAGGCCAGGTACGCCGCCGACCCAAAGGTTAAAATGATCCCCTGGACCAGCTCGGGCAAACGCACGAAGGCAATGGTTATCGCCCTAACATCGCTGGTTAACCCTGCCAGCAGAGAAGCACTCCCAAGCTGCTCAACACGCTCTACCTGTGTATCCAGAATACGTTTGATAAACTCGCTACGCAGGCGATAGACGAAATGGTGTCCGAGCACAGTTAATGCCAGCTGTGATCCCAGCGTCACGGCCATTAACAGCAGCAGCAGCCCCAGAAACTCTGGCAAGACGGACAAAGAGGTATCAACCATCTCAATCAGGCGCACATTGATAAAGGCGATAAGAGCAATACCCAACGCGGCACTGGCAAGGCTGAGCGCCATAACGGCAATAAAGGGCCAGCGGTACTGACGCCAGACAAGGAGAAGTAGTTGCATACTGAGCAATCCGGGCAATAAAAACAGCCAGCAGTGTAAACTGCCTTACGCTCACATCAAGAATAATTCTTATTTTTATTCGCTATACGTAGCCTGTCTGAAGGTCAGATTAAAGCGAAATGCCCCCGACTGCGAGTGAAAGCCGGGTTTGAGGGGTTGAATACCGTGGTAAAACAGCCGTGATTCTCCGCCCCACACCACGACATCCCCGTGTTCAAGCATCAGGCGTTTAAGCGGATCGCTGCGCCGTGCTCCCCCAAACTGAAAGATGGCAGGCAGCCCAAGCGAGACAGAAACAATCGGTGCACGCAGGTCTGGTTCATCTTTGTCCTGATGCAGGGAGAGTTTTGCGCCTACAGCATAGCGATTAATGAGGCAAGCATCAGGATGAAAACCCGAATAACCCGCCGCAGCGGCGGCATCGTGACATAGCAGCTCAAATACCGAAGGCATCGGCGGCCAGGGTTTTCCGGTCACAGGATCGTAGCGTGAATACAGATACCCGTGTTCATCAGTGCTCCATCCAAGTGTTCCACAATTGGTCATCGCAACCGACATGGTGTAGCCACCAGGGGTGATCATATGGCGAAACGGTGAAACCGCCTCTACCGCGTTGATGCCGTCGAAAAGCACCGCCGCACGCGACAAGGCGAAGCGGCGCAGGATTACGGCCCCTGGGGCGAGCGGTTCCTGCCAGGGTTCCGCATCGGCAAAAAGATCGAGCATTATCCCTCCGGGTTTTTCGCCTCGCGTTTCAGCAGCAGCGCCTTACGCGCCGTCCCCCAACGATAGCCTGACAGTGCACCGTCGCTTCGCACAACACGGTGACATGGGATCACAATGGCCAGTTTATTGGCAGCACAAGCACCTGCAACGGCCCGGACAGCACCGGGGTTGCCGATCGCTTGCGCCACCTGAAGATAACTTGCCGTTTCACCACTGGGAATACTGCGTAGCGCCTGCCAGACCCGCTGCTGAAAAGCTGTACCACGAATATCGAGCGGTAAGGTCAGCGGCGTCGCATTATCGTCGAGGCTGGTCATCACCTGCCGGACGCGTCGGGCAAATGCACCGTCCAGAGGTTCGCGCTCTGCCTGCGGGAACAAGGATAACAGTTCGTCTGATAACAGCGAGTCATCGTCCCCTAGCAATATTGCGCAGATGCCTCGCTCGCTCTCCGCCACCAAACATCGACCCAGGTTGCAATCGCTGATGGCATAACGAACTGGCACATCGCGCCCTCCTTTACGATACTGCTTCGCCGTCATGCCCAGAGCCCCATCTGCCTGACGGTAATAACTGCTGCTATCTGGAAACCCTGCGGCCAAAACGGCATCCGTGACTTTCTCGCCCTGAGCCAGCGCCGCGCGCAGACGTTGCTCCCGAGCCGCCTGCTGCCAGGCCTTTGGGGTCATTCCCGTTACGGATTTAAACAGACGATGGAAATGAAACGGGCTCATGGCGACCTGCCGGGCTAATGCCTCCAGCGTCAGCGTCTTTTCCTGCTCCAGTAGATGGCATGCTTTTGCCACTATCGCCAGTTTGCGTTCTTGCGGGTCAATCTTGTCAGGCACACAGCGTTTACAGGGGCGAAATCCAGCCTGTACGGCTTGCCGGGCATCAGAATAAAAGCAGACATTTTTACGCAGGGCATGGCGAGCACGACAAGATGGACGGCAAAAAATACCGGTCGTCTTCACGGCAAAAACAAACTGACCGTCTGCACTCGGATCGCGGGTCTGAACTGCCTGCCAGCGATCCTCATCGGAATTAAAGGTTGGGTTCTTCATCATCAGCTCCTTTTACAAGCATACTCACACCTTGCCTGAATGCCACTGAACAAAAACCCGCAACCTTGCTTTTTAATTTTATTCGCTCACCAGGAAGCTTTTAAACTGCGGCGAAGCCCAGGTTTTAAAGCTGTCTCCCTCTTTGGTGATCATGTAGACCGCCAGCCCTTCCTGACGAACCACTTCTTTTGCCTTGTCCGGACCAAGCACCATCAACCCGGTATCCCAGGCATCCGCTTCCAGAGCTGTCGGGGCGATCACCGTCACCGAGACCAGATTATGCGTAATAGGGCGGCCCGTTTTCGGATCGATTACATGGGAAATGCGCTTGCCATCGAGCTCGTAATAGTTACGGTAGCTCCCGGATGTGCTGATTCCGTGGCCATTAATATCCACAATCGCCTGAACCGCATTTTGCTGGTCAGTCGGCTTTTGAATCGCCACTCTCCACGGCTTATCACTCGCATTCAGACCCCGGCTTACGAGTGCGCCCCCCACGGACACCAGATAACGCGAAATGCCTTCCTGGGCCATCAATGCAGCAAGATGATCAGCCGCATACCCCTCTCCTACGGTTGAGAGATCGACGAACAAATCAGGGATGTCTTTTTGGAGATATTGTTGCCCATATTGATTCATCACCGTCAGGTGCTGTAACCCGATCACTGCGCGGGCGTCATCAATTTGCGCCTGTGTAGGTGTCTTGATGGGCTGTTTGTTGGGACCAAATCCCCACAAATTGACCAGCGGCCCAACGGTAACATCCATCGCACCATTGGTTTTATAGCCCACGCGCATCGCTTCGGTCACGATATCGGCCATCGCTTCACTCACCGGCCAGAGGGAGGTGCTTTTGGACAGGTTAAAGCGCATCAGCGCAGAATCGTTTTTATAGGTTGAAAGCAGTTGATCGTCGGCATCCAGCTGTGACTGAATTTTGCCACGCAACTCATTTGCCCGATCATCGCTAAGATTAATGGCGCTGACACGCCAAAACGTCCCCATTGTCTTGCCTTCCAGAACTGTCGCCGCTGGCGCGTCCGTTTTTGCGGGAGGCGTAGAAGAGTCGCATGCTGTCAGAAAAAAAAGGGTAGCCAGAAAGCTGGCGCGTAAAAAAATCATGTCCATTCGTTATTATCCTCATGCCAGGGCGGCAAGAGTACACCAAAACGGGCCAATTGTAAGACCCTATAAAATGCAAGAAAAAAGGGGCCTAATGGCCCCTCTGTAATACTGAAACGGGATTAGAACTGGTAAACCAGACCCAGTGCTACGATGTCATCAGTACCGATACCAGCCTGTTTGGTGAAGGTGTTGTCATCCAGCAGGTTGATTTTGTAGTCCACGTAGGTAGACATGTTTTTGTTGAAGTAGTAAGTCGCACCTACATCAACATATTTCAGCAGATCCTGATCGCCGTAACCTTCGATGTCTTTGCCTTTAGACTGCAGGTACGCCACGGATGGACGCAGGCCAAAGTCGAACTGGTACTGAGCAACCACTTCAAAGTTCTGCGCTTTATTAGCAAAACCGTAGATCGCATCACTGCGGCTTGTCTGGGAATCGCCAAAACGGGTTGCGTTATAGGTCTGAGAGTATTGTGCAGCCAGATAGACGTTGTTTGCGTCATATTTCAGGCCACCGGTGTACACTTCAGCGTGATCGCCATCGCCTTTCAGAGCCAGGTTAGTGGTGTCGTTCTGATCAGCAGTACGTTTAGAAGAGGACATTGCGCCACCCAGGCTGAAGCCAGCGCCCAGGTTATAGGTTACAGACGCGCCGTAACCGTCGCCGTTCTGTTTCAGGGTGCTACGACCCGTATCGTTTTCACCGCTTACGCTGCCGTTTTTACCCTGATACTGCAGGGCAAAATCCAGACCATCCACCAGACCAAAGAAGTCCTGGTTACGGTAAGTTGCTACGCCATTAGCACGGGATTGCAGGAAGTTATCTGCACCATAGGTGTCACCGCCGAATTCCGGCAGAACATCGGTCCATGAGGTTACGTCGTAGATCACGCCGTAGTTACGACCGTAATCAAAGGAACCGGCTTCCGCAAATTTCAGGCCCGCAAACGCAACACGCGTCCAGGACTGGTTATCTGATTCAGTGGTGTTGCCCTGAACCTGATATTCCCACTGGCCGTAACCGGTCAGTTGGTCGTTGACCTGAGTTTCACCCTTGAAGCCAAGACGCATGTAAGTCTGGTCGCCGTCGTTACCTTTGTCATCGGAGAAATAGTGCAGACCATCTACTTTGCCGTAGAGATCTAAGGAAGGTGCGAACAAGTTCCTGATATGAGATCATCATATTCATCCGGAGCGCATCCCAGAGGGACATCATGAGCCAT
>NZ_WLVC01000070.1:0-12360 GCF_016859735.1 Lelliottia sp. RWM.1
TATGCCACCAACTGAATACGAAAAACAATATTATCAGCGGCTCGGAAGTGTCTAGATTATCTGTGGCGATTCAAATTGCCCTTGCTTGCCGAGAGCAGCCAGAGTTTCATTTGCCGCCAGTGAGTCATTGAAAACCAGCGAAGCTTCAAGGCTATGGCTCATTGTTGCACCAGTTAATTCGAGATTTTTTTGCGCATATTGCTTCAACGTCACTACAGATGCAAAACAAAGCAAGAGCCAGATAAGCGTCATTGTGATGATGACGCTTATCATGCTGATACGCCGCAACGTTCTTTTAAACGTTGGACGTGGCGTTGAAGTGAAGTCCTTATTCATGCTTCGAATTCCGTGCAAGCATTAATACATCCGGATTGACTCTTACACCGCTTCGAGACAGTGCATCCAGATTTACGGAAAATCTAACCCGGTTGTTATCTATTATCATGCAAAATGCACTGCCAATAAGACATTCTGGAGTTTGCTCTGAGATTAATAGCAGGGGTCTGCCCTGATATTTACTTATTAATTCAAGCTGGTCAGATGGCGATTCAGCGCCGAAATAAATAGCATCGCAAGTTGCAGACAGCGCTTCTTGATCATTATTCACGATCGTTGGTGTATAAGGTAACAAGGTTTGCCCATCTTCACTAGTAAGTGCTTGCACATAGTGAGAAGAGGCAAAAACACAGAGTTTGGGCTGTCCAGAAAGGGATGGCCACCGCGTATAGCTTACAATCCCAGACACAATTGAACGCACCGATTTATCGGTTTCCGTCAGCGTTCCGGCTGTTGCGGGGCTCGCACTAACAAACAGCATCAGCACCAGAGTGAGTCGGTACAAAGAGATCAAGAATGATTTTCTCACCAGAATCCGCCACGCCGCTCTGGAAATAGATGTCCTTAAGAGTTGTCGGCAGAATACCATTGTTTATCAAGGCCGTCATTATGTCAGGAATGTAACTGAATTGACTTAGGTTAAATCTTACAGTTGCATTTATTCAGATGGTTACAGATAAAATTAATTAAGCCTGCTGGCTTTCAAGCTTTCATCCATCCCTTGTTGCCATGCTTCACGTAGTTTTGCGGTGTTTTCTGCTGTATCGCAGGTGGCCGGGAATGATTTTCCTGCTAAACCCCAGGCATGAATAAATCCTTCTTCGCACACTTTTTTCTGTCCATCCGCATATCCGCGAAGATATTCACTACGATTCACATTTGGATCGTTAAAATTATCGGCCAGGACCTGGTTATCTTTAACGGCTGTTCCGTTCATTGCCTCTTCTTTACCCGCATTAAACCAGTTGGTGCTCGTCCAGTTTGGTTGAAATGTATAAGGGTTAATCTGGCAACCGGATAACAACAGTGCAAGTAATGTGACAGGGATCGAACGCATAGGGATCTCCTTTTTTATTTAGCATAGCCTGGTGAGAAAAAAGAGTGAGTGTAACTTTATGTTTACATGTATAAGGGTTGTTTTTTGATGAAAATTGCTTGATGTAAATTATTGTTTACGTATTTCGGATTGAAATCTTTACTTTGTGTGGTATTGTGGAAGCACCTCTTAGAGGAAAACAACTATCGCAAACGAGCTTTACAGGATCGCCATCATGCAAAAAGACGCGCTGAACAACGTACATATTACTGACGAACAGGTTTTGATTACTCCTGATCAACTGAAAGCGGAATTCCCGCTGAGTGTGGAGCAGGAGGCGCAAATTGAGCTTTCCCGCCAGACCATCTCTGACATCATTGCAGGGCGCGATCCGCGTCTGCTGGTGGTGTGTGGTCCTTGCTCCATTCACGATCCTGAAACCGCGATTGAATATGCTCGTCGATTTAAAGCATTAGCAGCTGAGGTCAGCGATAGCCTCTATCTGGTGATGCGCGTCTATTTTGAAAAGCCTCGTACAACCGTTGGCTGGAAAGGGTTGATTAACGATCCGCACATGGATGGCTCGTTTGATGTGGAAGCTGGTCTGAAAATTGCGCGCCAACTGTTGGTTGAACTGGTCAATATGGGGCTGCCACTGGCAACAGAAGCGCTTGATCCGAATAGTCCGCAGTACCTGGGCGATCTGTTTAGCTGGTCGGCTATTGGTGCGCGTACCACTGAATCGCAAACTCACCGCGAAATGGCATCTGGTTTGTCTATGCCGGTTGGTTTTAAAAACGGCACAGATGGTAGTCTGGCGACGGCAATTAACGCCATGCGCGCCGCGGCGATGCCACACCGCTTTGTCGGCATTAACCAGGCGGGGCAAGTGTGCCTGCTGCAAACGCAGGGCAACCCGGATGGTCATGTGATCCTGCGTGGCGGTAAAGCACCAAACTACAGCCCAGCGGATGTTGCCCAGTGTGAAAAAGAGATGGAACAGGCGGGACTGCGCCCGTCGCTGATGGTAGATTGCAGCCATGGCAACTCAAATAAAGATTACCGCCGTCAGCCTGCTGTTGCGGAATCTGTTGTGGCACAAATCAAGGATGGTAATCGCTCCATTATCGGGTTAATGATTGAGAGCAATATCCATGAAGGCAATCAGTCATCTGAACAACCGCGCAGCGCGATGAAACAGGGTGTATCGGTGACAGATGCCTGCATTAGCTGGGAAGCGACTGATGCGCTGCTGCGTGAGATTCATAAAGATTTAAACGGCCAGCTGGCGGCGCGCCTGGCTTAAGAGGTTAGTTATGGTTGCTGAATTGACCGCGTTACGCGATCAAATTGATGAAGTTGATAAGGCATTGCTGGATTTGCTGGCGCGTCGTATGGCCCTGGTCGCTGAAGTGGGCGAGGTCAAAAGTAAATATGGCCTGCCGATCTATGTGCCGGAACGTGAGGCATCAATGTTGGCGTCACGCCGTAAAGAAGCGCAGGCATTGGGTGTTTCACCTGACTTGATCGAAGATGTCCTGCGCCGCGTGATGCGTGAGTCCTACTCCAGCGAGAATGACAAAGGATTCAAAACCCTCTGTCCTTCTCTGCGCCCGGTAGTCATTGTCGGTGGTGGTGGTCAGATGGGGCGTCTGTTTGAAAAGATGCTCATGCTGTCTGGTTACCAGGTACGGATTGTTGAGAAAGATGACTGGGCCCGCGCACCGGAATTAATGGCAGATGCGGGCATGGTGATTGTCAGCGTACCGATTCATGTGACTGAGCAAATTATTGAGAAACTGCCTCCGCTGCCGGAAGATTGCATTCTGGTTGATTTGGCATCGGTCAAAAATGGTCCGCTGCAGGCAATGCTGGCAGCCCATACTGGCCCAGTGCTTGGTCTGCATCCGATGTTCGGTCCGGACAGTGGCAGCCTTGCCAAACAGGTGGTGGTGTACTGTGATGGCCGTCAGCCAGAGGCTTATCAGTGGTTCCTGGAACAAATTCAGGTCTGGGGCGCGCGTTTACACCGGATCAGTGCGGTGGAACACGACCAGAACATGGCGTTTATCCAGGCATTACGTCACTTTGCAACCTTTGCATATGGGTTGCATCTGGCAGAGGAAAACGTACAGCTTGAACAACTTCTGGCGCTTTCCTCACCAATCTATCGGCTTGAGTTGGCGATGGTTGGCCGCCTGTTCGCGCAAGATCCGCAACTGTATGCGGACATTATTATGTCGTCAGAAAACAACCTTGCGTTAATCAAGCGCTATTACCAGCGATTTGGAGAGGCTATCACCTTACTTGAGCATGGCGACAAGCAGGCGTTTATCGACAGCTTCCGTAAAGTCGAGCACTGGTTTGGCGATTATGCGCAGAGATTCCAGAGTGAGAGCCGCACATTGTTGCGACAGGCAAATGACAGTCGCCAGTAATCCGATGATGTATATACTAAAAGCCAGCAATGCTGGCTTTTTTCATTTTGGGGTACTGTCATGGTTGAACCGCAACTGCTGTTGAATTACACCGGACATCTTCCGGAGTGCCCGATCTGGAGTGCGGAAGAGAATGCGCTCTATTGGGCGGATATCCTGGAAGGGGAGATCCATCGTTATCATCTGCCTACATCAGAGCACGATATATTATCTTTTCCTGAAGAGGTCGGATGTTTTGCGTTGCGAGAGCGTGGTGGTTTTATTGTCGCGATGCGAAATGCTATCTGGCTGACCGATAAGCATGGTCTGATGCAGCGCAAAGTGTGCGACAACCCGTCGAATCCGCAGCTTGCGCGTTTCAATGATGGGGGAACCGATCTCCGGGGGCGCTTTTACGCAGGAACATTCTGGGGGCCGGGAGATTACAACGGCGCGATGTTGATGCGAATCGATAACGATCTGACGCCTAAAGTTATTCAGTGTGATATTCATGGTCATAACGGTCTGGCATTTAGTCATGACCATCAATGGATGTTCACGTCTGATACACCGAATGGCGTTATATATCGAACCCCACTTGATGAACAGGGAGAACCCGGCAGACGCGAAGTATTCCGGCAGTTCAGGGAAGGTGAGGGGATACCGGACGGTGCAGCTATGGATACGGAAGGTTGCTACTGGAGCGCGTTATTTGATGGCTGGCGCATTGCTCGCTTCTCACCGCAAGGAGAGCAGCTTGAAGAGTACCGTTTGCCGGTGCGTTGTCCGACAATGGTCTGCTTTGGCGGAGAGGATATGAAAACGCTGTTTATCACCACGACGCGGGAAAATATGACCAGAGATGAGGTGGTGAGATATCCGCTATCTGGCGCGATCTTCACCCTGCCAGTGAGCGTGGCAGGGATGAAGAAAAGCCGTTTTATCGAACGTTAAACGGGATCAACCGGAACAACGTTTTCACCTGGGTAGCAACCCAGAACTTTCATTGACCGGGTGATTTCGCCCAATTCCCTCAGCGCATTTTGCATGGATGCCGACTGCAGGTTGGCCTGGATATC
Source organism: Lelliottia sp. RWM.1 (assembly GCF_016859735.1). NCBI lineage: Bacteria > Pseudomonadati > Pseudomonadota > Gammaproteobacteria > Enterobacterales > Enterobacteriaceae > Lelliottia > Lelliottia sp. RWM.1. The sequence continues at coordinate 4,869 of NZ_WLVC01000070.1, forward strand.
GAGATAAAACATCTCTTCCCAGGGGTTGCCGTTAATGGGGCGCGATTCCAGTTTGGTCATGATTAGATTGTGATTGCGCAGGACCAACAGGGCTTCAACCAGAGCTCCTGCTTGCTGCCCGGTTGCCATCAACAGGGTGGTTTTAGCCGGAACCTGATCGGACACATTAATGGCTTTGCGCGCGAGAACCACAAAGCGCGTGATGTTTTGTGTCTGATTCGCCAGATTGCGTTCCAGGACCTGCAAACCATACAGTGCTCCACCGGCTTCGCTGCCAAGAGCGGCGACTGTCGGCGAGTTCACTTGTGCCACTTTTTCCATTGCTGCCGAGGTGCTTTCGGTGTACTCAATTTTCCAGTGCGGGTAGCGGTTCAGGAACTGACTGCACTGCTGGAAAGGTTGCGGATGGCTGTAAATAGTTTCGATTGTACTGAGATCGGTTGAACCGGATACCAGTACGCAATGATCAATCGGGATAGTCAGTTCGCCAACCAATGACAGGCTGGTGTGTTGTAGCAAGTCATAAACATCATTAATGGCTCCGGAACTGGTGTTCTCAATTGGGACTACAGCGTAATCAGCTTGTCCGGTCTCAACCTGATTGAAAATATCAGCAAACTTTGCGCAACCGCTCTCGATGAACTCTTCAAAATGACGTGCAGCATACTGACGTGCGGCAAGGTGAGAATAGGAACCTTTAGGCCCCAGAAATGCGATGCGAGCGGAGTGTGGGTTGGTTTTGTTCAGATGCTGCTGGAGCAGTGCCTGTTGGGTCAGAACGGAATCTTCAATGATAAGCTGGAACAGTCGGGTAATGTAATGGGCATCAAGATGGTGAGCCTTACCAAGCTGAATAAGACGGTCCAGCAAATCGCGCTCACGGTCGATATCGCGTACTGGGCGATGGGAGTCCAGCTTAGCTTTACCCACTTCGACGGCGAGAGTACGACGTTCTGCCAGCAACGCCAGTAATTTCTCATCCAGCGCACTGATTTTTACTCGCAGATCCAGTAACGGGTTTTCCGGTGTCATAGTGTTGCCTGTCTCGTTTATAGTTATCAATAAAAAAGGCCCCCCGGTTTGGGAGGCCTTGTTGTTCGTCTTCGCATTCTTTATCACACGACGAAACGCCTCCCATTCAGGGGAAGGTAAAAAAGAATGCGAAGAAGAACAGCGTTTGTTTCATGAAGTCATCCTGTGATTGATACCGTTTAAAGTACCCGTACTGTTTTCATCCTGTCAATAAAAAACGCGCCCGAAGGCGCGTTGGCGGTACACTCAATTTAAAGGATTACTCTTCTTCAACTTCTTCCGCGAGGCTGGCGTCTTTCACCGATGTTGCGGCGCGACGGGCTTCGCCTTTGTGTTGCACTTTATTGAGCTGCCGTTCCAGCTTGTTGATCAAATCGTTGATTGCGGTGTACATATCTTCATGTTTAGCGCTGGCGACCAGATGGCCGTTTGGAGTATTGATAGTTGCGTCAGCGATAAAACCCTGTGGCTCCTTAGACAGAATGATATGTGGGTTAATCAAATGAGTTTGCCATTTATCCAGTTTGGCGAGACGGTCTGCGACGTGCTGGCGAATTGCCGGAGTAATTTCCATTTGTTTACTGGTAATGTTCATTGTCATAAATTTTACCTCTTGTCTTTCCGTCTTGGTGATTCCAGCATACCTGTCCTAATGTCAAAATATGTGATCTAAATCACGTTATTTTGTCGGTTTTTGTCAGGGAATCTTTTTTGTGAGGCAGGACAGGAAGAGATGATTTTTAGCTTGTCGAAGTCGGGAATTACGGTCATAGTTGATAGGATGTGCTGTAGCTAAACCGCTTCAGCTTATGACGAAAACGCATAAAAAAACGGCAGCCCAGAGGCTGCCGTTTTGCATGGTGCTGTACGTCAGGTATTGCTGCTGTTTGCTGCAATAATTTTCGCCACTTTTTCGGCTTGCGCATTCATCTGCATTTGACGGTATGCATTTTCCATGAGTTTCAGACCATCACGTGTTGCCTGTGTATCCGGATAATCGCGCAGCATACCTTCTACTCGGTTGACTACGGCTACCCACGCACCACGACGGGTGTAGTACTCCGCAACTGAATATTCATATTTAGCCAGGCGATCTTTCAGGAACACCAGGCGTTTGGTTGCATCTGTAATGTACTGGCTGTTCGGGTAACTGCGCACCAGCTTGGAGAAGTCATTAAAGGCGTCACGTGCGTGTTGCGGGTCACGGTCTGAGCGATCAACACCGAAGAACCCCTGTAAAGCACTGTCATCAAGCGCCATGTTAGTCAGACCGCGCATATACATGACATAATCAATGTTAGGATGAGTCGGGTTCAAACGCATGAAGCGATCGATCGTAGCCTGAGCCAGCGGCAGGTCGGCATTTTTATAGTAAGCGTAGATGAGATCTAACTGTACCTGCTGCGAATACGGACCAAATGGATAGCGATTATCCAGCGCTTCCAGTTGCGTTATCGCCTGTTTCCAGTTACCGTCCTGCAGTTTTTGTTGTGCAGTCGCATAGATTTCATTCGGCGGATTGTCAGGGACCTGTTCATTTGAACCGGAGCAGCCCACCAAAGCCAGGCTCAACGTGGCCGCTGCCACCAGATATTTCATGCGCGTCATGACGTTTTGACTTTCCTCAAATGTTTGTCCGGGAGAATCTCTTTCCTGCTCCCGATTAAGACCAGCTACAATAGCACACTATATTAAACGGCAAAGCCGTAAAACCCAACGTTAAACGAAGAAGCAGTCTATGGCACAACGAGTAGAACTCACCGCAACAGTCTCCGAAAATCAGCTCGGTCAACGCTTAGATCAAGCTTTGGCTGAAATGTTCCCTGATTATTCGCGTTCACGCATAAAAGAATGGATTCTCGACCAGCGCGTGCTGGTTAACGGTAAAGTCTGGGACAAACCGAAAGAGAAGGTGTTAGGTGGGGAAGCTGTCGCCATCAATGCTGAAATTGAAGAGGAAGTCCGCTTCGAGCCGCAGGATATCCCACTGAACATTGTCTATGAAGATGATGATATTTTGGTGATTAACAAGCCGCGCGATCTGGTTGTTCATCCCGGTGCGGGAAACCCTGACGGTACAGTGCTTAACGCACTGCTCCACTATTACCCACCGATTGCCGATGTTCCGCGTGCGGGTATTGTGCACCGTCTTGATAAAGACACCACTGGTCTGATGGTTGTGGCGAAAACTATCCCAGCTCAGACGCGTCTGGTCGAATCGTTGCAACTGCGCGAAATCACCCGTGAATACGAAGCGGTCGCGATTGGTCATATGACATCTGGTGGTACAGTAGAAGAACCCATTAGCCGTCATCCAACCAAGCGTACCCATATGTCGGTGCATCCTATGGGCAAACCGGCAGTGACGCACTACCGCATTATGGAACATTTCCGTATCCATACGCGCTTGCGTTTACGCCTGGAAACGGGCCGTACGCATCAGATCCGTGTACATATGTCACATATTACTCATCCGCTGGTAGGTGATCAGGTATACGGTGGGCGTCCGCGTCCGCCAAAAGGTGCGTCGGACGAGTTTATCAGCGTATTGCGTAAATTCGATCGTCAGGCGTTGCATGCAACGATGCTACGTCTTTACCACCCAATCAGCGGTATTCAGATGGAATGGCATGCGCCGATCCCGCAGGATATGGTTGAGCTTATCGATGCGATGCGCGCTGATTTTGAAGAGCATAAGGATCAAGTGGACTGGTTATGACCAAACTGATTGTCCCGGAGTGGCCACTGCCTGAGGGGGTGGCTGCCTGTAGTTCGACCCGTATTGGCGGTGTAAGTCTGGAAGCATGGGCATCTCTGAATCTCGGTGCACACTGCGGTGATAATCTTGAGCACGTTGAAGAAAACCGTAAGCGTGTGTTTACTGCAGGAAATCTGCCTTCAAAACCGGTCTGGCTGGAACAGGTGCACAGTAAAGACGTTTTGAAGCTTACAGGCGAACCCTATGCTTCAAAACGTGCTGATGCTTCCTACAGTAATACGCCAGGGACTGTGTGTGCTGTGATGACGGCAGATTGCCTGCCGGTGTTATTCTGTAACCGTGCAGGAACAGAAGTGGCTGCAGCACATGCGGGTTGGCGTGGTTTGTGCGAAGGGGTGCTTGAGGAAACAGTCGCCTGCTTCAACGATAGTCCTGCCAATATTATTGCCTGGCTTGGCCCGGCAATTGGTCCTCAGGCATTTGAAGTTGGGCTGGAGGTTCGCGAGGCGTTTATGGCGAAAGACCCGCAAGCTGAGACCGCCTTCTCCCCCGTTGGTGAAAAGTATCTTGCCGATATTTATCAACTCGCCCGTCAACGCCTGAATCGTCTGGGTATCACGCAAATCTTCGGCGGAGATCGTTGTACCTTCACCGAAAAGGGTGATTTTTTCTCTTATCGTCGCGACAAGACCACGGGGCGTATGGCAAGTTTTATTTGGCTGATATAACCTAAAGAATCAAGACGATCCGGTACGTGCCGTTTTCTTTTCACATAATTCAGGTCATTAACCTTGAATAATTGAGGGATGACCTCATTTAATCTCCAGTAGCAAATTTGACCTGTTATGGGAGGAGTTATGCGTCTGGATCGTCTTACTAATAAATTCCAGCTTGCTCTCGCCGATGCCCAGTCTCTCGCACTGGGGCACGACAACCAATTTATCGAACCTCTTCATCTAATGAGCGCCTTGCTGAATCAGGAAGGGGGATCGGTACGTCCTTTATTAACGTCTGCTGGCATTAATGCTGGCCAGTTACGCACAGCCATCGATCAGGCTCTGAGCCGTCTACCTCAGGTAGAAGGTACGGGCGGTGATGTGCAACCGTCTCAGGACCTGGTGCGAGTGCTGAATCTTTGCGACAAGCTGGCGCAAAAACGTGGGGACAACTTTATTTCGTCAGAACTGTTTGTTCTGGCGGTGCTTGAATCACGCGGTACGCTGACCGATCTGCTGAAGACTGCCGGAGCAACAACCGCCAATGTGACTCAGGCGATTGAAAATATGCGCGGAGGTGAAAGCGTGAACGATCAGGGAGCCGAAGACCAGCGTCAGGCTTTGAAAAAATTTACAGTCGATCTGACCGAGCGTGCCGAACAGGGCAAGCTTGATCCGGTGATCGGCCGTGACGAAGAAATTCGCCGCACTATTCAGGTGCTGCAACGTCGTACCAAAAATAACCCGGTGTTAATTGGTGAGCCTGGTGTAGGTAAAACAGCCATTGTCGAAGGACTGGCGCAGCGTATTGTGAACGGTGAAGTGCCGGAGGGGCTGAAAGGTCGACGTGTATTGGCGCTGGATATGGGGGCGCTGGTGGCAGGGGCAAAATACCGTGGTGAGTTTGAAGAGCGTCTGAAAGGTGTGCTTAACGATCTGGCCAAGCAGGAAGGCAACGTCATTCTGTTTATCGATGAATTACACACGATGGTCGGTGCAGGAAAAGCAGACGGCGCAATGGATGCCGGGAATATGCTGAAACCTGCTCTGGCACGCGGTGAACTTCACTGCGTTGGGGCGACGACGCTGGATGAATATCGCCAGTACATTGAAAAAGACGCTGCGCTGGAGCGTCGTTTCCAGAAAGTGTTTGTGGCTGAACCGACTGTCGAAGATACCATCGCGATTTTGCGTGGTCTGAAAGAGCGTTATGAACTGCATCATCATGTGCAGATCACTGATCCGGCAATTGTTGCGGCGGCGACGCTTTCACATCGCTATATTGCGGATCGCCAGCTTCCGGATAAAGCTATAGATTTGATTGATGAAGCGGCATCAAGTATCCGTATGCAGATCGACTCGAAACCGGAAGAGCTCGACAGGCTTGATCGTCGAATTATCCAGCTAAAACTGGAACAGCAGGCACTGAAGAAAGAGTCGGATGAAGCCAGTAAGAAACGCCTGGATATGCTTAATGAAGAGCTGGACGACAAAGAGCGACAGTATTCTGAGTTAGAAGAAGAGTGGAAAGCGGAAAAAGCCTCTCTTTCCGGAACTCAGACGATCAAGGCTGAGCTGGAGCAGGCAAAAATTGCGATTGAGCAAGCTCGCCGTGTGGGTGACCTGGCGCGCATGTCTGAACTGCAATACGGAAAAATCCCTGAACTGGAAAAACAGTTAGAGTCGGCTACGCAGTCAGAAGGCAAAACTATGCGTTTGTTACGTAACAAAGTGACTGATGCAGAAATTGCGGAGGTGCTTGCGCGTTGGACCGGTATTCCTGTTGCTCGCATGATGGAAAGTGAGCGAGAAAAACTGTTGCGGATGGAACAAGATCTGCACCAGCGTGTTATTGGTCAGGATGAAGCCGTTGAAGCCGTATCGAATGCGATTCGTCGTAGCCGTGCGGGATTGTCCGATCCAAATCGCCCTATTGGTTCGTTCCTGTTCCTTGGGCCTACGGGGGTGGGTAAAACAGAACTGTGCAAAGCTCTGGCTAACTTTATGTTCGACAGCGATGACGCCATGATTCGTATCGATATGTCCGAGTTTATGGAGAAACACTCTGTGTCGCGTCTGGTTGGCGCTCCTCCGGGATATGTTGGTTATGAAGAGGGGGGCTATCTGACAGAAGCGGTTCGGCGTCGTCCTTACTCCGTCATCCTGCTGGATGAGGTGGAAAAAGCGCATCCGGATGTGTTCAACATTCTGCTACAGGTTCTGGATGATGGACGACTCACTGACGGGCAGGGGAGAACGGTTGATTTCCGTAATACGGTAGTCATTATGACGTCTAACCTGGGCTCTGATCTTATCCAGGAGCGTTTTGGTGAGCTGGATTACGGGCATATGAAGGATCTGGTGATGGGCGTGGTAAGCCACAGCTTCCGTCCTGAGTTCATTAACCGTATTGATGAAGTGGTTGTGTTCCATCCATTGGGTGAAAAACATATTGCCTCTATTGCACAAATCCAGTTGCAGCGCCTTTATAAACGCCTGGAAGAGCGTGGATATGAAATCCACATTTCTGATGAGGCGCTGAAACTGCTTAGCGAGAACGGCTACGATCCTGTTTACGGTGCACGTCCTCTGAAACGCGCTATCCAGCAGCAGATCGAAAACCCTCTGGCACAGCAAATCCTTTCGGGAGAGCTGATTCCAGGTAAAGTGATTCGTCTGGAAGTGAATGACGATCGAATTGTGGCAGTGCAGTAAGTCACAAAACATCAAAAACGGGCCGCTTGCGGCTCGTTTTTGTTTAAAAACCAGGCGAAAATGAATGTCTGGAGGGTGTTTTGCCTGGAAAGTGAGCGATCAGTAAATAATTTTCACTTTGCACTTGCAGCTTCAGAATAACTCCCTATAATGCGCCTCCACTGACACGGAACAACGGCAAGCGAGCCGCCGGATCAGCAGGGTTCTCCGGCGAAAGCAGATGAAGAATCCCGGAGAAAAGCGAAAATAAACGCTTGACTCTGAATGAGGAAAACGTATTATACGGGACCTCGCAACGGTGAGCGAAAGC
>NZ_WLVC01000071.1:0-12247 GCF_016859735.1 Lelliottia sp. RWM.1
CGATAATAGGAGTCGAACCTACGACCTTCGCATTACCGAAACTCGCGTAACCACATGAGTTTGTGAAGTGCGATTGTAGGACAGCTATGTAGGACATGCTAGTTAGATTAAGACTTCACCGCTGCTTCCCCGGTGCCCACAACCGAAACATCAACGCGGACTCACCGTTAGGTGAAATATTAAGGTCTCTCCTCATCTCGATAAGCAGCAACGACAGTAACTCATCATGGCGTTCAAGGGTTCGGCTCGGATTGCTTGACTTTGTTTCGTCCTGAAACGCTTGCAGGGCTTTGATCACAGATGCGGGCGCAACGAGATTAAGATTGTTGCAAGCTACAGCAAACCGCTTTTGTCCCTGTAAATTGTTATCGCCCTCAAGAATGCCACTTAGACTAGACACAAGTTCTTTATAATGATCTAAGCGTTCTTTTCGTAACTCAGCTTCTCGTTCACGTTTCTTCGTGAACCAGTATCCAACAACTGCAATAGCTAATGCCGTAGAGGAGGCTATTGCAGTCGTGACAATTTCGAACGCCATCAACATAACTCCGCTAAATCATCATTTCTCAACGTAGGAAAACGCCACCATAACGCCTATGTAACGCACCTGTATTTTGATGTTTTTCGCCCCACCAGAAGCAAGAAGTATGTGCAACCGGGAATAGTCCATCGCCTATAAATACTGTTCATTCATACAGCACCAAGAATTTATAAACTTACACTTGAGCTACTTTCTCAGCTTGTCCCAACGAACCGCTGATACGATACCCCAATTGCCGCTAGGATTGGGCCTACGCCATTTTGCGGTCTCCATGCTACGAAGATACTCAAGGGCTTCGGAAAACGTGCCAAAGCGCTTCTGAGCGGTTTTATCGCCCACTCCGAATGAACCATCTCGCGAGCTAGCCAGACCGGGGTGAAAACACGAGCCATCCGACGCATAGGGAACCAATAGTTCCGGGTCGTTATCTTCGGATGAATCAGACGCTAACAACCGCCACGGCTCGACGCTCAGGGCGTTAGCCAGCACCTCAATGGCATCGAGAGACGCATTAGAGCCACCACGTTCAATGCGGCTCATATAACTACGAGCAAACCCACACCGATCAGCAAACGCTTCTTGGCTCATTCCTGTGGCAATGCGCAGTTCTTTTACCCGCTCGCCAAACTGTATTCGCAAGGTCTTTTTCATGCACTGAATGTGCAGTTTTGACCACTGTAAGGCCACGCTCCATATGAGACATTTTGAATCTAAAAGCCCTATTTGTGAGCACACTCTCCCTAGCAAGAAGCCTGCATCACTACAATTGATAGATTCAAAATGAATACCATTAGTGACAAATTAAATCATAACCGTATGATGGTCATCACGGGTATGTGTCTCCAGCACTCACTACAAGACGTGATGTTGTTTGGCAAATGAGGAAATCATGACGGGATCAGACTTTATATTACCGATGGCAGCGGGAGCCGTGCTTAGCTGGGCCAGTTACAGCATAGTTGCTCACGTTTCAATAAAACGGCAGATAAGCAGCTTACGAGCGATATCATGGGGCATTTTGGGAACTCTCGTTTTGGTGCTGGGAGTGTGTGCGTTTTCTGCTGTTAGTGCAGAACGCACAACAGAAAAGCAAGGTGCTGTTTGCTCAGGTAATACACCGGAATGCTATGCAAAAGCGCACCATAACCCCGTCAGAGAGTGCAAGCAGGTAATCGACAAAAAAGCGACGTTTCGCCATGTGTGGCAGGAAAGTGAAGCTCAGCCGGTTTTCGAAACTTACTTGTGGCACGACGAGCAAAAGAAAACGATTCAAGCATTTGGACAACAGGCTAAGGCCATTAACAGCATGAATATGCTGATACCACTGCAATACTTTTGTGTTTTTAACGCCAACACCGGGAAAGTCATCGCGGCTTCATATGAATGAAAGCATTCAGGGGATTCTTCCCTGAATGCTTAAGGATTAACTATTTTTTACTTTGAGTAGCTGCTGCTTTTTTTGCTAAATCTAAAATAAGCTCTAGATCGGCTCGAAATTCATCAGGGTTTGGTAAGGCTGTCTGTTTGTATGCAGGCTGGTCATGAGCATCAGTAATGCGATGACATTTTGACCAGAGATCAGAAATCGCAATACAGCACTCACGCTCAAGCCCACTTAATTTATGTAAATTGCCAACTCCTATAATTTCACTGAATCTAACCACAATCCCAGCGAATATCACATCCTCAACCATTTTCTCAACCGTTGATCTCATACGGCTATATAATCTTCGCATAGAGTTGTCTTGCTCAGCATTGGGATATACAGGCCAAGGATCTAATTGTCGAGACTCTTGTTTTAACTTTTCAACTCTAGTTTTATAGCTGACCTTGTCCCATGGTAAACCATCATAAACGCAGCCGGAAAACTCTCCTGTCCATTGCAGGTGATGTATTAAGCTATCGACATTATTTTTCTCGGTAGCAAATATTAACTCGCTCAAAAAAGCGATATCATGCGTGAGAATTATTACCTGCCGATTTTTTGCTTCTTCAACCAATCTTGTTGCTACTCGTCTTCTTCTATGATGATCAAGTGAAGAGACAGGATCATCAAAAATGATCCCACATGAATGGTTGGCAAGCTTTAATTCAGCTAAAAAAGATGCTAACGATACAGCCCTCTGTTCCCCTTCACTCAAAATTAAATCCACCTTATTTGAGACAGGTATATCCAAAAGCAAACTATAAAAAACTTTCCCTTTAGAAACTCTTGGTTTGAGAACTGTTTTTATATGAGAAACACCCAGTTTAAAAAATTCTTCATCCAACTCTTTTTTTAAAGAATTGCTTATTATTGAATTTGCAAAGAACTTAGACTTATCTGATACTTTTTTTGATATTGCTGAAAAGCTAATAGAGTTAAGAGTGTTATATAACTTTAACCTACCAACTAAAGAAATTAAGCCATCTAATTTCTCCGCAAGCATAATTCGCGCTTTGAGTTCTTTACTTTCCTTTGTTAGAGCGTCAATCTTTCTCTTTTTAGATGCTTGCTTATATAACCTTGCTTCACGTAACTTGCCAGCAGCCAGAAGCCTTAGCTCTGAAATTGGATTATAATCAAGTTCGATATTCACGAAGTTCTTACTGTCAATCATTGAAAGCATCGCAGTCTTTGTATTGATAATATCTTCTTGATATTTATTAACTCTTTGAATTAATTCGCTATGCTCATTACCAATTTCAATATGTATTGCAGCATTAAAACTAAAGTCAAGGGTAGCAGTATATATTTTTTCTCTAGCTGTTTTTAGTGCAGATTTTCTTTCATCTAATAATTTAGATATATCATCATTAATAAACTCATTGAAGCGTAACATTCTGTCAGTTGCTTCGGATATAGGTTGCTGGCATAAAACGCATTTTGCATCACTACCAACGGAGGGGAAATCATGGTCTGGATAAGCACAACTGAGTGAGTATTTTTTGGCGGACAGAAATAAATCTCTCCAGATACTTTCACCAGTATTAGGCAATAAATCATCTCCGGCCGCAAGTTTTTGCGCTGATTCATTTAATGCCTTTTCTGCATTAGTAACGCCTTCAATCAACGTTTTAAGCCTTGTCATGGCCGCGTTATTTATAAACTTACTTTGATTATTGATCCTAACGCAAAGCTCTTTTATGTGCGATACACTTTTTAGTAATTCTTTATACTTTTCCTCAGGATTTTTTTCTGCCAGAACTCTATCTAGTTCTTTATCTCTACTTAGCTCAAGATCACTTAAAGTGGCTAAACCTCTTAATTTTACAATATCTGTTTTATGGTCCAATACTTTACATATATCAGATACACTAGTGCCATCTGTAAATACTTGAGTTATCTCTTTATTTACATCTATAGTTTTAGCCTCGGCTAAAATTTTTGCTGCTAATTTAGGAATTATTGTATTTGCAAATTCTTCAAGAATATCGAGACCGCGAGGTAAATAAGCAGCCTCGCCTTCTTTCAGATATGATGATGCGCAAAGAGTATCAAAAACACTAATTGAGGACAACAATTCTGGGGAGGGTGAATTATAAGACCATTGTAAATCGTGTTCATTCCCATTCAGAGAAATTTTAAATTTCCCGTTAGGTATATTGGATGAATAGCCAGGCAGGTTTACATTAGGGAGTATCGCACCACCTTTATCTCGTGCTCTACATGCGTGCTTGAGAACTCGCCCGTATCCTGATTTTCCCGCACCGTTCATACCATAAATTATGGTAATCCCATTATCACAGAATGCAATTTTTTGGTCAGGCGCAATCCTGTTCACGTGAACAAGACTACTTAGTTCTTTAATCTTAATGACTTGATCATTAACCGCTGAAACCGGAATATGATCCTTATTTAAGGGGAGAGATTCTAATTTATCGGGGGGCAATATTTTATTTTCAATCTTTATCAATTCTAATAATTCTTCATAATCACTATCCTCCAATGAGGGAGAAGCCAATTGTCTCCTTAAGCAGTCTCTTGCCCAGAGGGGTAGCTCGGAACCAGACCATTTCAATATTTCCTGTAAGACATCCATGATAGCCTCTAACAGTTATTTTTATAGATAAGAATTGCCACCTATCTTTCATATAATAGCGTTGATAGGGAATTTAATAAGCAATTCATAAGGTTAGACTGTATCGCATCCACCGAAGACATTGGAACAAAGAAGAACACGCTCTTCAATTTAATTTAACTCTCTCATAAACATCGACATATGCGACACCGTTATGTTTTAAGTGAAGAATTCATTTAACGCAACCGAAAGCATTTTAAACTGAGTCTATTCTTTCACATTTTATCCTAACCTACTGATTATTCGGTGAACCTGAGATAATCGCCAAGTCCCAGCATGAGACGTAGTTATGCCCAAATGATTAAGTGCATTGGCAATCTTTCTCTGAGATAAGCCCTGCGGTCTGAAAGTTAGAACCGCTATACAGCGAGTTGTCGCCCAAGGGCTTCGAGAAGCAATAAACGTTTAAAGCAATGCGGCTATAGTTGCTCTGGAAACGCCGTATTCGCGCGCTAAGGCACTGACACTAGTTCCATTATTCTTTTTCTCGATAATCGCTCTACGGGCTTCTGGGGCGATTCTCGACGGTCTTCCCAGCTTCTTACCTTCGGCTTTTGCCCGAGAAAAGCCCGCTTTCAACAGGTCACGTTCCATCTCAGCAACCGCTTCCAGTATCGACATTAGCAGCTTACCGACAGCAAAAATGAGATCAATTGTTCCAAGCTGGTGGACGATCACCTTGATACCTCGATCAGATAACAATCGGACTGACTGGAGCACATCAATAGCATCGCGCCTCAGACGGTCGAGTTTTTCCACTACAGGTGTAGTGAAATAGCACGCTAGATCACTACACATAAAATCGGCCCAAAGTGTAGTAATTTGCCTTCAATTAAGTAACACAGTGTTGTATATTAAAGCTCGAAAGGCAAATTACCACAACAAGGGTAAGCTATGGCTAATATCGGTTATGTTCGTGTATCAAGTGTTCAGCAGAACACAGAGCGCCAGTTAAACGGCGTTGTGCTCGATAAAGTCTTTGAAGAAAAAAGCAGCGGCAAAAACACCGACCGAGCACAATTTGCCGCAATGATGGACTATTTGCGGGAGGGCGATGTGTTGCACGTTCATAGCATTGACCGCCTTTGCCGTAATACTGCTGACCTACTGGCAACCGTCGAAAAGCTGGCACAGCGCGGCGTTGTGGTGCAGTTTCATAAAGAGGGTTTTAAAACTGGCGACAATAACCCTGTAGGCAACATGATGTTAACCGTATTGGCTGCCGTGGCACAGATGGAACGCGAAACGATGCTACAGCGCCAGAAAGAGGGCTATGAAGCAGCAAAAGCAGCAGGGCGTATTGCCGGACGAGGTAAAAGTGCCACAATCGATCGGGAAGCGGTCAAGGCTGATTTAACCTCTGGTCTATCCATCCGCAAGGCCGCCGAGAAACACGGGATAAGCACAAAAACGGTCATGACCATCAAGTCAGAATAAAGGCCACCACGCCTCACAGAACGCCACCATATTGCTATGGTGGCGTTTTTGCATCCTGATTATATAACGCACCACCGATATAGTCAGAACGCTCCATGGCAGCAAAACCATGCAAGTTTCAACATTCCACTCGAGCTAAAACTTATATTAGTGAATATATACATTTGCTTTTATATGTTACAGGTATATAGTTTCACGAGTGATTATTTCGAGGTGAAACATGAAAAAGATCTTAAAAACGCGCAATGCAGAGCTTGCCGGGATTGGGCGCACATCATTCCGGTTAGAAGACACCACATGGACAGCGCTCGATATGCTGGCGGCAAAGCGCGGGATTCGTTGGCAGGATTGGGCGAGTGAAGTGTTGGCGACACAGCCTGATGCGCCAAACAGGACAGCTCTGATACGTGCAGCACTGGCTGATGAGTTAATGGCTGAGCGAATTGTTCCCCTCACGGAAGCTGGATCAGTCGAAGCAGGCGCCCATCATGAGATTATCGGCAACGGCTACTGGCGGATTAATGACGAGCAACTCCAGAGCGAGCTAGACGGCGCAACCATCGTCACCCGTGATAACTCATTTGCGGCGTTTACCTTACTGACTGGTTACAGAGACAAAAGCTACGGCGGATCACCATTCGTGATCATCCAGAACGAGCTACGCGGTCAGCTACATCTCATGATCGCTCCAGACGTTGATTAAGGAGGAAACAATGAAAGTTAAAACACTTCCAGCAAGTGAGACGGCTTACTTTTTGAGAGCCAAGCTGGGCAACGTCAGGGCATGGGATGATTTATTAGCGGATATGCGGCGCGGAAGGGCTAGCTATCACGGTGAGTTCTTACTTCCTGTCGGAAGGTATTCCGCCACTCGCCCCCCTCGCCCGGTTTATCTATTTAGTGAAGTATGTGAGTTCGTCGAAAAAGTCTCACGCCTTTGCCCTCCCCCCGCCAAGCCGCACATGCTGTCTATTCTTGAGGTTGACATTGACCTCACCGATAAGCGGCATTGGAGCGTTCGCCCTCCAATAGCGACAAGCTGAAAGGCTGGCAATGAACAACTATCAACAAACAGCGGATTCAGCCTTGAAGCAATTCAGGGCTACCGCCGTCATCGACTGGCTCGACGTTGAGATTCGCACCGAACGCCCAACACAACACCAACACATCCGCAGAGCGCTGAGAGAGATAACGAGCGTTAATCGCTGGTGGGTTGAGGCAATCGACATGCAGCCCGGTGATGTTACTGACACATTCCGCATTCGCTTTCATGACGAGTTGGCGAACAACTATCAGCAGCTCCGTGCTGCGCTCCATGCGTTAGCCAGACGGTTCACGTTTGCAACCGAACCGACTATTGCCGGGATAGAGATCAGTTGTGACTTCTGGCACAAACAACAGTCAGTTGAAGCAACACGCGCCCTCACATACCGGATGCAAACAAGCCTGTTCGCCCCGGGCACCAATCATCGCCAATACAACGGCGACAACAGCAGTAACCAATTTCTTGATAAGCCCGGCAATCGTATAAACCCGGCTTATAACATGCGGATTGGCAACGAAGATGATGCCATTTCATGGCAGTGCTATCACAAACGCACCGACAAGAAGCAGCCGCTGCCGCTTCGCCAGCAACGTGCTCGCATAGAGGTGACATTGCAGGGTGACGCGCTACAGCAACACGGCTTCGGTCTTCTCTCCGGGCTGCAACACTTCCCGTTTGAAACGCTCGCCAGCCTGTTCACGTTCCGCCGTCCGATAGCTACGGCACAGATGGCAGAGGGAGATCTGTTCCGACTCATTTCAATCAACTGGATACGCTCATACAGAGATGCAACGGCGGAACGCGGCATTCACTCGTTCAGCACTGTAGGACAACGCGACAAGAAAGGCAGAACACGGACAGAGAGTAGTCACCTGACAGCAGACAAAGAACTGAGTAACAGGGTTAGAGCAGCGTTGCGAAACCTACACCCGTGAATATCCATTCCAAAAAAGTGTGCGGACTTTGGAGCAGTGATCCGCTTGCTGGCTGGGCTGACGCGCAGTGACCTAATAACTTAAATACTTACACCCTCTAACCAACTACGTTTACACACAACAACAGGTAACAGGGAAAACCGGAAGTGAGAAGCGGAGCGGCGAACTTCACCAACAAGCTGTCAGGAATATGATCGCTGAATAGTGAATATCTTAGGTTTTAACAACCCCCTTCTTGGCGAAGAAGTTAAAAACTTCGGTGGTTGAAAAACAAAACCTTATACATAGAATTGCTGGCAGTTATTCGCAACCAGATGGGCCATGAGCACACCGCATGTTCCACCCCATAAATTCTACTACCCTAAATAATAAACGTGGCTGAAAGCCCTACAGCGCGTTGGATGCGTATGCCAACGAGTTACGAGTTCGCGGTGTAAATTCAGTCTTAACAAACTGGCGTAATAAAGTGTGCATTTTAGGTTCGCCAGCATCCAGCATTGCGTCCGAAAATTTCCGTGGCGGCGTGGCAGTCCTTATACTTGCATGACAGACACTGTTGAAAAATTCTCCTCTGCGTTGTTCAATAAACTGCACTACAAGTGATAGCCTTCTAATCAGGGAAGTTTATGTCAGCATCCAACTATTACCAGACTAAGCCAGATGGTTATGTGCGCTTCGAACGACACGGTAAGTCTATGGAGGGTGAGTTTTTCAGCTATGAGTCATTTGGCGACGATATTGATCCAAAATGGGGTTACATCCGACCATTCAATAGAGTAATCAGGCAGCAACTAATTGATAATTTACAGGCAAGGCACGGCATCGATCTCCAGACGTTCACCTCGCAAGGCGACCTGATCACTTGCGATGCTTTTGTTACCCACAAAGATTTACAGGCAGCACACCAAATCGTAATTGAATCATTTGATTTTATTGATGAATCCGAGCTGACAACTGAAAGAGAACTCATTAGTAACTGCCGGGCCGATTTATTACGACGCCAATACATTGTCGGCGTCCAGCTTAAGCAACCCAAAGGGTCCTTAGACAATCTCAACGCAGAGTTCCTTAAATGGGTAACGCCTTCCTACGAGCCGCTACGCTATGAGCGGAAATGGTTTACTAAGCATCGCGAAGGGTTACTCCGTTTTGCCATGCTTGTGGTTGTAACTGTTCTAGCATATTTCCATTTTAGCTGAGAATAAAGGTGCGCAACTCGACCAGTCGCATTGATCGCTCGCAATGTTATCCACTACTTTCGATAAAAAACGCGCCACGAGGCGACTAATAATCCTTTTACAGTTTTTTACGCATGACGCTCTTGCTTTTTTTAAGCATAATTAACACGTCTAAACTACGTGAAACCCAATCGGCACTCCCCATGGACATTAAATCATTTTTCTTTTTAATTTTGCTTAGTGCTCCCCTCACAACTATCGCAGCCAATACAGAAGAAATCAGCCAAAAGCTTGATGATGGTTATCGTTACGCATGTAACGCCACCCAAACAGGCGAGGCGACTAGCGCGTCCTATAAACTTGAAAATTATAGAACGCTATTCACTGGCACTTCTGCTGTAACAGGATTCAGCCAGATTATGCACGGTGAGATAGACGGTATTGTGGCTAGTTTCTTTAAAAAGGGAATGATCCAAGGGAACACTAGCACCGCTGCATGTGAAACTCCGAAAGACTTGCTGGCAACAACCACACGAGAGGTATACATCCGGCAGGTAAAATTAACTCTGGCATCTAATTTTGATGACGTTCGTTTTAGCCAATATGCAAATCAGGCTTACCCAATATTTGATTCGATACTTGCTGGAAAAATTAGCGAAGAAGAAGCCAATAGCGCAATAAATAAGATTGCTAATAATGCAATCATTAACAGTGAAGATGCTGGTGCCGTCAGTAATACAACCAATGCTATGAAGGCCGTCGCAAAAATTCTCGTATCCGTCAGAAACGATAAGGATCTTGAGCAATTCTTATCGGACTATATGAAGAATCACAAGTAACCTTATCGAAGGTTACAACTCCAGGCTTTCTGATAAACAGCAGCTTCACCAGCCGTTCTAAAAGAGAGTTGCAAATTCCGCACCACGAAATTCACTCCCCTTAATAAAAAACGCGCCAGAATCGTTCTGAGCGCGTTAGAGAAAGAAAGTTAGGCTATTGCGGTTCTTTCCGCGATTTATTGCTCTGCTTAATCCGTAGTGCATCAGCTACCGCATCTACACCATCTTCGCAAACAAATGGAGCAACTTCCGGTAGCCCTAACGTAACATTCTCAAGCACAGCATAAAGGGCTGCTGGTGGATGATCTTTGCTATACCGGTTCTCTGTCTCGCCAGAACCGCGGATATGTCCAACAAACTGCGCACGCGTCTCGCTGTCGATTCCAGCTTGTTTGAGCCTGGTAGAAAACGTGTGACGGAATGAATGGAAGGATTTTTTGCTGTCTTTTTCAAAGCCTAACCGTTCTTTGAGCAACGAGCGATTAAACCAGTCCGAAGCTTTACCGCCATATCCTTTTACAGGGTGGTAAGGAAGCTCAGGAAATAAACGCGCATGACCTGATTTCTTCAATGCTTCGCAATAGCGGATTAATCCAAGTTTTATCAATGTCGGATGCAACGGTATTTTTCTTCGTGAATTAATCGTTTTCAGTGACTGATCGGCCCGTTCGTTGCTGATTTCAAAGAAATAAAACCCGGTAGCATCCTGCTTAATATCATCTAGATAAAGTTGGCATAACTCATTAATCCTTGCTCCGGTAAAAAATCCAATGAGTGGCAACCAGTAATGAAATGCACGGTAATGATGGAAGTGTCCCTCGCTATTTCTATCCACAGTTCCACGTTTAAACCAAGGGCGGTTAAAAATAGCGTGCAAATCCTCATCAGTGAACTCAGCTTTGAAGTCCTGATCCATCTTTTCATTTTCTACAGGTGCGAAGAATTGATTCGCTGGGGACTTAATAAAAATACCTTCTCCATCAGCCCACCGGAAAGCTTCGAAGATAACCCGCATATATTTACGAACGGTGTTATCGCTCATTAGAGAGTCGCCATTCTCTTTTGCTTTAACCACCAGCTCATGAATGTCATTGATTTTGTATCGGATTTTAGCTAAATCACGCCGTGCAGGTATCGACCTTAGTAAGCTCTCATACTCACGGAGATAGTCACGATCTACTTTTATAAGCTTTGGATCACCCATGACTTCAACCAGTAGGCTAAAACCTTCCCGAACTCGATTCTCTGCCTTTTCCGTGAATTTTCCCCCGCGCTTGTAGCGAATATATTTTTCACATAACTCGCTCATTTTCACTGAGTAGTATTTACGATTTACATATTCATTATCCGGTATTGATGAGGGCAATAATACAGGGGTAATTGCTTTTAGTTTCTCAGGCATTACTGGAGAAACCGCGGTGCTATGTGACAGCCAAAATAATCGTAAGCGCTCGGCTTGCACACGATGAATCATTAGTGAACCAGGCGAGATTTCGACACCGGGAAAGTCAACGAACCATGCAGCTTTGGATGAAGCCTCTGAGGATTTAAACGCGGTTTCTGCTTCCAGCAGCTCGCCTGCTATCATCTGACGTAATATACGTGAGGCAACCAAGGGCTGAATATAACCGTTCAGAGAACCTCTGATCCCAATGTTAATAGCACTATCGATAATATACCCAGAAGTCTCTGGATCGTCCCTATCAACGAGTGAAAGGTCTTCTACATAGTAAGCAGGACGCCCATCAGCAAGCCAAAACAGCGGGATATTCGTATCAAGCAGGCGCTGAGCGACTTGTTGCAGGGAAGCACTTGTTAAACCGCAAAATTCAGCAAGGCTGATCATCCCCTCTCCAGCCAAAGCAGGGGCACTGCTTACCAACTTTTCTCTATCCAATTTTTGATACTCACCCAGACATCGCTGCCAGACAACCAATAGACCTGCGGCAATCGCTCTCGCTTTTCTGATGTCGTTTGTTTCTGTTGAAGCGTGAATCTCACGCTGTCCCGTGTAGAGACGGTATCGGGCGGGAACTGCAATACGGACAACATAAATACCGCTGCTACGGCGATACAGATTATCACGTTGAGCCATCGGCTGTATGACCTCTATGTAGTAGAGGTTACGCGATTTCACTCTGAATGGATTTAATGCTAACTAAATCAATAATATAGAAGTGAATGGTGCCGATAATAGGAGTCGAACCTACG
>NZ_WLVC01000072.1:0-10214 GCF_016859735.1 Lelliottia sp. RWM.1
AAGCGTGCGTATTGCCTGAAAACACAACCCGCTACGGGGGAGACTTACCCGAAATCTGATTTATTCAACAAAGCCCTATCTTGCCAAAGTCGCTAGTCGCTTGTTTGCCTTAGCTTTAGATTTTATGCTTATGGAGGCGGTTTGATTTTCATCCGATACTTTTTCTAGCACTGGCACCACAGAGGAAATGGACTTTTCTTTTGAAATTTTGGATGCACCTGAAGAAAGTGGGCTTTCAGATGGTATAGAGGTATCGCTTCCCTCATTTTCAATCTTCACACCAAAGCAGGCATGTTCCTTTTGTACAAGGAAGGTTTCTTTTACAGAAACAGAATCCTGCTTTGAATTATCTAATTGTAGAGGTGTTAAATACTCCTTAAACTTTTGATCTAAGACATTCTCTAGCAATACATTAATAGGAGGCTTAGGTTCAGTATCTATAGTATTTCCATCATTCAGAAACCTATTAAGATCTGCAAGTGTTAATCTTTCGTTTAAACCATTTATAAAATTTGCCAAGTCAGGAAATAAATTATTTAATACCAACCCGGTACTAATAGCCGACCTAATTAAATCCAGTTGGTCACCCCTATGACAAAGTTCTGTTTTTTTCAAGAAACTATAAACATAGGGTGCTTTTCTTTCGGATATCCAGAAAGACCGGATCTGAATCCGGTCGTTATCTGCCTTATTTGAGATAGGGTATTTAGCCATGTTCTAGCTCATTATTCTGAATAAATAGTATCAGCAATTGCCAAAGATAATGCGAACTGCGGATTGTCTACCATGATAACTTTAGCCGTTTCAAAATGTTTACGAATAGCTGTTTCGATGAGATATGAACCTCCCCCAACAAGGAAAACATTATGAGGCCTCTCTTCGACTTGTGTAACCGCTCTGATTACTTTACTTTGCAACTTCTGTACCGCAGAGTTTACCGCATCAAAAACACCGTCACGCTTGTCCTCTGCAACCTTCAAAGCTGATTTATCATGACGATTATCAACAAGATGATGAATGTAAGCATTACTCGTATTCAGTTTCTCAGATTCAAGATACCTGCTGATCTCATCGTAAACAATAGAACAACCAATACGGTCAAAACCTTTTACTTTCGAAATCTGTTCTAATTGCCCAGTAATACTTGCAACATCAAGAGTAGTACCACCAAGATCAATTACCAAACTTGATTCAAATGAAGCAATATCCTCAATTTCATCTGCCCGGGTCACAGCTGGTAAAGATTCAGGGAAAACAGTCACAGACAAAACGTTAAAAGAATAGCGTTTACCGTCAAGATAACGCTCTACTGGTTTCATCAGATTATCTTTTTTTCTCTGAATATTTTCAATATTCGTTTCCCCGGTGATGCTGCCAACTTACTGATTTAGTGTATGATGGTGTTTTTGAGGTGCTCCAGTGGCTTCTGTTTCTATCAGCTGTCCCTCCTGTTCAGCTACTGACGGGGTGGTGCGTAACGGCAAAAGCACTGCCGGACATCAGCGCTATCTCTGCTCTCACTGCCGTAAAACATGGCAACTGCAGTTCACTTACACCGCTTCTCAACCCGGTACGCACCAGAAAATCATTGATATGGCCATGAATGGCGTTGGATGCCGGGCAACCGCCCGCATTATGGGCGTTGGCCTCAACACGATTTTCCGCCATTTAAAAAACTCAGGCCGCAGTCGGTAACCTCGCGCATACAGCCGGGCAGTGACGTCATCGTCTGCGCGGAAATGGACGAACAGTGGGGATACGTCGGGGCTAAATCGCGCCAGCGCTGGCTGTTTTACGCGTATGACAGGCTCCGGAAGACGGTTGTTGCGCACGTATTCGGTGAACGCACTATGGCGACGCTGGGGCGTCTTATGAGCCTGCTGTCACCCTTTGACGTGGTGATATGGATGACGGATGGCTGGCCGCTGTATGAATCCCGCCTGAAGGGAAAGCTGCACGTAATCAGCAAGCGATATACGCAGCGAATTGAGCGGCATAACCTGAATCTGAGGCAGCACCTGGCACGGCTGGGACGGAAGTCGCTGTCGTTCTCAAAATCGGTGGAGCTGCATGACAAAGTCATCGGGCATTATCTGAACATAAAACACTATCAATAAGTTGGAGTCATTACCCGTTTCCCCTAAAGCAGTATAGAACTGGCTAAGTGGTAAAGTAACAAAGAGGTGAACATCCTGAGGAACTAAACCAGAAGCATGAAGTGCATGGTGAACATTTAACCGGCTAATTTCATCGTATTGGTGAGATACATCAGTCGATTCCAGTGAGTTACTAGATTCGCTGTGATGCGAAAACCTTTCCAGCCCATCAATAAGATAGTTAAAAGGATTGAGACCCTCATGGCGAACACGGAAATCTGGAACAAAACTATTTTGTGTAAGCAAGGGAACTAATTCGTTTCTTTCATTAAGACAAACCAGTTTTGCAGCTTTACTTCCATCATCGACAACGATTTTTAAAGCTTCAGTGATATCCTGCACTGATGGTGAAACAGGACTTTCAGATTTTAATAGTTCAGCCATAAAAACTCTCTTTTATTAATAGGACCATATTAGATATTAACTTTATACATTAATGGTGACCTATTATCAACATTAACACTATTAAAAAAATACGTAAGTCTATGTTATTTCAGCATCCTTCCATTTTAAATACCTTACCGTTAAATTTCCTGTATTCATGTATTAACCATGTTTATAAAGGAGCCAATTATAATCAGAAAGTTACTTTGCATCCTAAGTATGAACTGTTTGAGAGCCAGGACTGGGGCCTTTACCTGTAAGTAACAAAGGTCCTTAGGCTTAGAATCCAAAATGACGCCTTTTTGTAAAAAAATCATAGTTCGAAATACCGTATCATCGATGTAAACATACGTAGAGGAATTTATGGCAGCTGAGCACGTCCAAACTATAGACCTTACAAACTTCTCCGGAAGGATTTTCTTTCTGGCAGATCCTCATGGACATTACTCTGCGCTGTGCAACTTGATCCAATCAGTTACAAAGCCAGAAGAAGAGATAGTAATTTTCTCTACTGGAAATTTGTTTGACTATGGGCCGGAACCCATAGAATTGATGAAGGCGATAAACAGTGGCTTTTTCGATGGACGTTTTGTGAGGCATTTCTCAGCTGCCGGAGCCGGAGAAGAAATGTTAAAAAAATTGTTACCATTAAACAAAGACCGGAGAACATTTTACCCCAGCACATACCTCAATGAGAGATGGTGTGTAATGGGCGGAAAGTGGCATAAAGCTGTGAATCGTTACTATTTAGAGGAAGAGGTAAAAAAACTTCTTAATACCCAGCTTGGTACGATGATGCAGATTTTACTAAAAGGCGATATAAAAATTGGGGTTTGCCCTTCTGATTACGCCCCTATCCGCACATCATTCACTGATACTTATAATGCGCTTCAAGCATTCAACTATGCCAATGTGAATATTTTTCAGAGCCAGTTTCTATTCGGTATGGACCATGCCGTAATACCAATGATGATAAATGACGTCAACCTTATGGTCCTAGGTAGGAATCCTGTAAACAGCATTCGAAAAGCCCATGGTCGTACTCAAAACAATCTTCCAGTACTGATCGGTAATTGTTTGCATATAAATACTGGATCACTCTATATGTCAAAATTAGAAGACCAGGTAATAGTTGCTCCGGGTATACCGCAAACTGACTCACCAGCACTTACATTAGTAGAAATAATCATGAAGAACAATCCAGTTTTATTGTGTCATCAGCTAATACAAACAACAAACAAGTTTTATTCACTTAAAACCTATCCTTTAGAACTCGATTCGATTGAAAACAACATTGAGGTAACAAGATGAAGATAAATTGGAAGATTATCTCAATTTCAACATTACTTTTGCATCTTCACGCAGCAGCTGCACCACATCAAGAGAAAGAGCATAGAAAAGATGCTTTTTCTTCTGCCGCACAGAAAAGTGATTCACTTATATCTGCTAAAGCGGAGCTTATAAACGGAAGGTGGTTTATAAATGGTAAATATAGGCCTGTTCTAAAGACCAGCATGACCAAAACCAATTTCTTAGAAATCATGAATGTTTCAAATAAAGAATCACTTTTTATTGTGATACCAAAACTTGAGTATAATATCATTGCCAAAAATAAAATCTTACTAAATGAAAAAATTGCATTAAGCGAAGGCACATCCGGAAAAAGCATTGTTTGGGTCGAGCCAAAATCAAGTCTAACTATATCGTTTATAAATGACCTTGCTAATACGCCCCTTCAGGCTATCGTTTCGATCACAAGAAACAACAAAGATATAATTGCCATCTTTGGACCGGATCAGGGTAAAGGGTTTACTCTTCCCGGAAATACGTCTAATGATCAAGTGTCCGTTCCTGACTATTCTGACCTAAATATAAAAAAACTTAACATACCTCAAAGTGTTGGTA
Organism: Lelliottia sp. RWM.1; assembly: GCF_016859735.1. Taxonomy (NCBI): domain Bacteria; kingdom Pseudomonadati; phylum Pseudomonadota; class Gammaproteobacteria; order Enterobacterales; family Enterobacteriaceae; genus Lelliottia; species Lelliottia sp. RWM.1. The sequence continues at coordinate 4,446 of NZ_WLVC01000072.1, forward strand.
ATCCAGTAACCATCAATCCTAAAGAGAAGAATTACCTCTTAGTTGGACAAGGAAAATATGAAATCTTATCTCTTCCTAAATATCAACATTTAGTATTTTCTGAACCCGTTTATATTGAGAAAAGAAAAAATATCCTCGGTGGTTATGGTTATTGGACGAAAGAAACAATTCTCTACCCCGGTGAATCATTATCTTTTATAACGAGCGCCAAAAACAATCTAAGGAAGCGGGATGATTAAAGTTATCACACTTTTATTGTTTGCATTACTGACTGGTTGTCAGTCAGTAGAAAGTAAAATCGAAGAACTCCCGACAGTTGGTTTTGACCCTATTCTATACAATAAAAGTGAGGCCTTTACTGACGGAAAAGTTACTTTACGTGTCGAAAGTTCAGGAACTGATGTTTGGCTTGTCGCCAAGAATGGAACCAGAAGTTTTATTGAGCTTTCAGGCCTAACGCTAGGTGGTAGTCGTTGTGCTTACAATGCCCGTAGTAAGCAACTTTTGCCCCCAGGCAGCGTAAGCACATTCGTAGTTCCTACGGTTGGAATGCTTGGACTTTGCTTCAACAATGAAGATCAACTTATGTTTATTAACCGTGCTTTTAGCAGAATCTCTCCCAAAGCAAAAGGAAAAGATTCGCTTTCGCTTTTATTTTCTGTTAGTTACGATTTTCCCGGAAAAGCGGACCTAATTACTAACCACGATTTTCAAGAGTTATATCTTTTATTTTTGAATGAGGATAATCTATGAAACAAACATTAATTGTTATTTTAATATGTTTTTGTCACACGGCTTTAGCATATCCATACCGTATCTATACTGTCCCGGAAGGGGCATTAGTAAAAAACATACTAACTAATGAATATCTAGGAAAAACCCCTGTGGTTGTGGACGTGAGCAATACCGAAGCTGGTTCTACTTTTGGGATTTCATTATTTAGACATGAAAATGTTGCTATAAAGATTTTTACAGTAATGCCTTCAGCAGAAAATAATTTTGCTGTTTCTGGACCTGACGTTGCAACTATGTCATTGCCGGGAAAAGCACCTTTAAACGTAGTAAATGATGGGAATGGCGCTTCTGTTCATATAGAACTAAGACCTTATATGTCTGAACCTGCGCACACCCCATATTAATATAACAAGAAATTAAAAATATAAATCATATGAACTGCATCATAAAGATGCAGTTCAATATTTATTCTGATACTTTTAATTTTTCTTTTATGAACTCCTCTAGTTCCTTAATAAAACCCGCATTTATCCTATTGAATTCAAAGCGAATTTTTCTACCAGTATTGTTTTTACTGATTCTTGCATACTTATCTTTGTTATCAAAAGTAATAAGATCACTTGTTTCCCATTTTGTGGAATAAGTTTTTTCACAAACACTTTCCACAGATTGTGTGATTTTTTCCATTACAACTTTTTGAGCAACCTGGAGATCTCCAATGTCTAAATCTTTTGTTTCCTCTTTAACATTATCTATTACTTCATCTAAAGGAAATAGATTTTTTTGCACATATTTCTGTAAACGAGACAAGCGACTATAATAGGAGTTCGGGATTCCTTCATAATCCGGGAATAAAGAGATCAATGTTTCGTCAATACGGGCCGCCTGGATTCTTTTGGCTACCGATACATGACTAATCCCAAGATATGCTGCGAGTTCTTCATTAGTAGAAAATCCTTTTTCTTCCATTTTTTTGATAAATTGAAACCCAACTTCTCTATATGAAAATTTTCGAGATGTTTGTGCTGCGGATATAATTGAATTTATATCATCTTCGGTTAGTTCATCCGGAAGAACCCACAGGGGGAGATCCTTTTCTGCCTTTATACAGCAGAAACGTCTGCGACTTCCTTCTATTAATAAATAAACCCCATCTCTTTTTACAGCGATCCCTTCGGTATCGACCCCTCTTTCTTCAATCTGCTTAAGAATATCTCTAACAGAATAATCTGTAAGGGCTTCTTGATTTCGTGGGTTCGCTGGATGGACTAAGGTCTCCTTCTCCACTCTCTGGGCTGGAACAATCACATGTTCCGCTTCAAGTCTCCGGCCCTTATGAAGAGTGAATAACTTTTTTATGCGAGGTGCTGTTTTCAAACCCGCAAGACCTGAACGGTGACCGACTTCTGTCCGCTTTGGTGCGTTTAAATATCGAGATTTATCATTCCCGATATGTTGCTCATCGCTCATGCGTTAACTCCTTGCTTAGCTGAAAAACTTTTTATTTCATTTATAAATTGCTGATATACCTGTAATACAGATTCTTCTGCGACATCAAGCTGCTTTGCGGAACAAAGTTCCTCTGATTTTTTGATATCAAGCACTGTACGCCCTTTGGAAGCAGCTGCCTTAAATGCTTCAGAATTTTTTATGTTAGCGGACATCAAAAGGTCCTGAACAGTTCTGATTAATTTATCCAAAACTATTCTTTCATATGGACTTTTGTCATCTACATTGACAGCAAGAACTTTGAACCATTTTAAATTGTCGCCCTTACTTGGTGATTGTTTAAACCTTTCACTTATTGTAAGCATGAAGTCTGTAGTAGAGGCGTAATCATATTCACGTGGTGACACTGCGACAAGAATCCCATCGGCCGCTTCGTCAGCAGCCCAGATCAAAGGTGAATCTTCAGGTGGAGTGTCTATAATAATCAAATCATAGTTCTGCTTCAGTACCGGTAAGATAACTTCCTTGAAACGTAGTAACAAAGACGTACGTTCTTCTCTAGAACATTGCCAGTATTTATCTTTAAAACGAGCATCTGTCGGAAAAGCCGTTATTACGTCCAAGTTTGGCAGATGCGTTGAAAAAGGCATATTAGTGATGATTTCTTCTTCAGAGAATCCTGAATCTAAATATTTTTTATACTCAGAATTTTCTTCATAAATTCCAAGGATTGCATCAATTGCTGTAAGGAAGACATCATCTTCTGAGACACTTTGAATCATGCTGCTTCCAATCGAACCTTGTGGGTCCCATTCGATCATTAATACACGTGCATTGAGTTGTAGATCTAAAGCAGCTGCTACTGCTAAAGCTACAGATGTAGTGCTTTTCCCTGTACCGCCTTTATGATTCTGAGTAACAATAGCTCTGCTAAAGTAATGATCGCGGTACTTGGGATAACCCAGGGCATCCATTATTTTTTGAACATCCCAGCGGGTGTAAAGATGATTTTTGTTTTGATAAATAGGTGCACCAACAAGTTCTTTTTCTTCTAAGTCCGAAAGTATTTTATTGAACGTTACTCGTGACTTCCCAAAAAAATCAGAGAGATTTTTTTTATTCAAACAGTGGTTATAGATCAGTCTATCAACACCATCAACACTATCATCAGAAACAGATACTCTTGATGAAGCCATCAGAGATTCCTTTAGAGAAATCTGCTCGCTTTTCATGCGCTGACCAACGAGGGCGATCTTTTCAAGTAAATTCATGGTTATGACCTTTTTGCACTGAAAACCGACTTTTACGCATATATGTAAACTTTACGTATAATGCGTCCATTTCCTTGTTATGCGTACAATTCTATCCTTAGTTTCAATCTTAAGCTAATGTTTGTTTACTTTTTTATGATTTTTTGTGAGCTTAACTTGCAGATGTGAGCTCAGACTCTCTAGTCCATACCTAATGCACAACCTGTTTAAACCACGATTCTTGTCTCCTTCTCTACGCTTTGAAGTTAAGAGCTCCATTAATGAATCTTCACGCCTACCCTATTTCTTGCTTAGACCCTAAAATCTATCTCACCGGTGTGCTGATATACGTTTCCTAACTGTGAACCGTTGTCGTCAGTCCAGTCTAAAGATATGAGGTGTTAATCTCTTGAGGAGGCACACTACGAATTATGGGAGCAGAGTTAGCAACCTCACCCCGAAATGAAACCCAACTTAAGGAGGCAACCCCAGTGTGGAGATTAAGGGGGTTAAATCTGCCAGCGGCTGACAGTGTCCCAGCTGCTGCTCAGTCACACCACGCCCTGATTTAATCCCCTGCCCGGTATTGTAATGACCGAAAAAAACCCGTGCACTGGTGTCGGCAGACCGGCATGCATGAATATGACGTTAATCTGTATCAGCAGGCACTTTTCGCATAATGGGAGCAAGTGATAGCAACGCCGCCCAGAACGGAATGCCAACATCAGGACTGAACCCAAGTTTGGCGATTAAGGGGGTTAAATTTGCAAGCGGATGACAGTGCCCCCAGCTGCTGCTCAGTCACACCACGCTTGATTAAATCTCTCGCCAGGTCTTGTTTTGACCGAAAATAGCCCAAGCACTGATGTCGGCAGACTGGCATATAGGAATATGACGTTAATCTGTATCAGCAGGTACATTTCGCATTATGTGAGCAAGTGATAGCAACCCAGCCCGGAACTGAAGGCCAGCATGAGGACAGAACCCCAGTTTGGCGATTAAGGGGGTTAAATCTCACAGCGGCTGACAGTGCCTTCAGATGCTGCTCAGGCATACTACTCTCCCTGATATAATCTCCCATATGTTCTTGAGATCGTCGGAAATCGCCCATGCACCGGTGTCGGCAGACCGGTATGCAGTAATGTGAATTTAATCTGCATCATCAAGCACATTTCGTATTATGGAAGTAAGTGTTAGTAAACCAAAGCCCGCCCAGAACGGAAGGTCAACATCAGAACAGAATCCCAGTTTGGCGATTAAGGGTGTTAAATCTGCAAGCTGCTGACAGTGCCCCAGTTGCTGCTCAGTCACACCACGCCCTGATAGAATCTCCTGCCCGGAAATGTGATGACCGAAAAAAGCCCGTGCACTGGTGTCGGCAGACCGGCACGCAGGAATATGACGTTAATCTGTATCAGGAGGCACATTTCGCATTATGGGAGCAAGCGATAGCAACCCAAGCCCAGAACTGAAGGCCAGCATCAGGACAGAACCCCAGTATGGCGATTAAGGGGGTTAAATCCGCCAGTGGCAATAAGATCCCGAGCGGTGTTTAAGAAATATTTCCCGAAGGACAATCTTCCGCTCGTACGATGAATATAGTGTTCAACCCGGGAGAGGGATCACTTAACCTGCTTAGCCTAAATCTTACGTCATTCTCTAAACGGAGTTTAAGCTTAATGGTCCTGAGAAAGTTAAAAGGACTACCCATAATGACGGTTTGAGATGGCGAATAAGGGTTTTTTCTGCCAGCGGCTGACATTGCCCCAGCTTCTGCTCAGTCACACCACGCCTGATTAAATCTTCCGCCAGGTCTTGTTATGACCGAAAATTGTCCGTGCACTAGAGTCGTAAGACCTGCATACAGGAATGAGGCGTAAATCTTTATCAGGTGGCAAGGTTCGCATCATGGGAGCAAGGGTCTTGAACTGGAGGTTAACATCATAAAATCCCAGATTGGCGATTAAGGGTGTTAAATCTGACAGCGACTGAAAGTGCCTTCAGATGCTGCTCAGGTATATTACACCCTGAAAAAATCAAGCATCTGTGCTTGCGAATATCGGAAAAGGCCATGCACCGGTGTCGGCAGACCGGCATGGGCAATGAGACGTTAATCTGTATCAGCTGGCGCATTTCGTATCATGGGAACAAGTGTTAGCAACCCTCTCCAGGACGGAAGGACACTATCAGGACTGATCCCAGTTTGGCGATTAAGGGGGTTAAATCTGCCAGCGGCTGACAGTGCCTTCTGATGCTGCTCAGACATACTATGCACAGATATAATCACCCGTCCGTCCTTGTGATTATCGGAAAAGGCCATGCACCGGAGTCGGCA
>NZ_WLVC01000073.1:0-9913 GCF_016859735.1 Lelliottia sp. RWM.1
TGAATGGGTTCATGTGCAGCTCCATCAGCAAAAGGGGATGATAAGTTTATCACCACCGACTATTTGCAACAGTGCCGGCAGGACACCATCAACGACGCAGGGCAGCAGATTGTGAGGCGTCAGCTCAACGTCGCGCCCACGATCACTATTCGGCCCGGATTTCCCGTGCGCGTTCTCGTGACGCGAGACTTGGTACTGGAGCCATATGGAGGGTGATGATGTCGAAGCTTAAGCTAGGCCCCATCGCGGACGACAAGCCGCTTAAGGTACAGGTCGAGCTACCTGCAGCTCTCCACCAGGACCTTGTTGACTACGCCCACCTATTGGGCCGAGAGCAAGGTCAGTCCGCTGTTGACCCAGCTCGGTTAATCGTCCCGATGTTACAACGGTTCATCGCGACAGACCGTGGCTTCGCCAAAGCCAGGCGAACGTTGACGCCGGGGAGCGCCGATTAATCCGTGGTCCCCGCTCTAGAGGGGGTGTCGAAACACTTCAGCAGCAGCGGCAGAGTCGGGTTGTCGTTGTCACTGGAAGAAATTATAGCGGCCGTCGGCGCCCGCGCCGATGGGAGCGGGATCAACGCGATATCCGGCCGGTAGATCACGCTGGTGATGGTCAAGCCGAAGCCCTGTTCGACCATCGTCAGCAGGGTTTCTCGGCTGACTTGTTGGATCGAGAGTTGAACCGCTCCGTCTCCGGCGCCCACCATGCGCCGGAGTATGCCAGCGAGCTCACGCCCAGCGCCATCCGAGCGAACGAGGAAGACTTCGTCACAAACGTCCTCCCACGACAGCTGTGGCCGTGCTGCCAACTCGTGAAGCGGGGACAATGCCACGAACAGATCTGGTTCGCAGAGACGTCGAACTTGGAACTGAGGGCTCTTGCTCGCACTCAGGCTGATTGCTGCGTCCAGTAATCCGCGCTTCACCCCCAAAGTGTTTTCTTCTGAAGTGCCTTCCTCAAGCTTTACCTCGATCGTCGGATGTCTATTTCTGAATGCCGAGAGAATGTTGATGATCGGGCACGCCGGGAACGCTTCAAGCATTCCAAACCTCACGAGCCCGGTCTTGAGTTTCCGCGCGGAGCGGATCTCCGTTGCGGCGTTACGAAGGTAGCGCGCTCCCACCACCGCTTGTTGAAGGAAGCGCTCACCTTCTGGAGTCAGCCCTGCCCCCGCTCGCGTACGCTTGAAGAGAGAAAAGCCAAGTTGGCGCTCAAACAGCTGCACACGTCGGCTGACGGTGGATTGCGATATCGATAGGCGCTCCGCCGCTCGGCGGAAGCTGCCGGCCTCGGCGACCTGAACGGCGTACTTCAGGTATCGGAGATCAAGAGTCAGGTCGGGCATGAGACCCGTCCGATCATACCGGCGGTCTCATCGGCGAACCGCCTGCGCCCGGTGAGCGGCACCCATGCACGTCCACTTTCATCGAGCCCACCCCCGCTAGCGCCTGGGGAACGAGCACGTCCGTTGATCTCAGATGTGGAATCCGAGCTGAGCCCCTCAATGAGCATGACCATGTCCGAATCTGTCATAGATGCATGCGGCGGTCATACATTTTCACACGCTTGAAGTCTATGCGCGAAGCATATATTCTTGCGGTATGGAGCCTGAGGTCGCCAAGTACCATTTAGGTGCACTCGCGTTGGCCGTTGCAGACAGCATCGCCAGTGTCTCGGCCTCGTTTTCACCAAGCGGCCCGGGGACCGCCGTGATGGTGTTACTCAGCATGGAGCCCGGACTGCCGATCAGCGTTTTGGCTACCTCGATCGGGCTTTCTCATGCCGGGACGGTGCGATTGATCGATAGGCTCGAGCGCGAACAGTTGGTGGAACGACGAAGACAAATCACCGACAGGCGGGCGCGCTTCATTCACCTCACCAATTCGGGGAAGAAGATAACGGACGCCTTGCTCAAGGCACGGGAGCAGGTGATCTCCGAATGTATTTCGCCCCTGTCGCCCAATGACCTCGACATTCTAGGCATGCTGTCGGAGCGGCTCCTTGTGGCAAACGGCTTCGACAAAGATGGCTCGGTCAGCCTTTGCCATCTGTGCGGCTACAGCAGGATCGCGCCTTCCCGTGGTAAAGCTAAGCCGGGGCGCTCGCCACGCTGGAACGTCGCATCAGAAGGCTGACGATATGATCAGGCAGGCTTGAAATAATGGGATCGTTTGCGCTCGAACTTCTTCTATGCGTACTTGCCTTCGGGTTCGGATATGCGGCGAACCAAGGCGGAACCTGTTTAGTGGTGGCCGCTCATGAGTTACACAGAAGACAGCCGCCGAAAATGTTCGTCGGATTTCTCGCAGCGTCGGCAGCGGCAGGCCTGGTTGCGGTCCCGATAGTCTGGACGGGAACACTGGGCGCAACACTCGCACCCTCGACCAGCATCAATTTCCTCCTGCTCATCGGCGCCATCGCCTTCGGCCTCGGCGCACTCATTAATGACACATGCCTGCTCGGATCGCTGGCGCGGCTTGGGGATGGGGAGATGCGACTTCTAGCTCTACCCTTGGGATTAACGATTGGTATCTTGGCTGCCGACCATGGCAGGTTCGGCTACGATTCAACATGGCCAAGCTTAATCTCCAAACCGAGCGCAACAGGCCTCGTTACTCTCCTAGCCTTCCTAGTTGTGCTCGTGCTGGCACTCGTTTTCGTTTCCACGAAGAGCGTTCTGCGAACAAAGCCGGGTTGGTCGTTCGGCGCTTCGATGATTGGACTCGGTATCACTGGCGGACTTCTATATGCACTCTCGCCGGCCTGGACCTTCGCAGACGTGATTCAACGCGCCCTTCCTCTCAGAATGTCCCCGGCCGGCGAGGTCGCGCTCACTGCGGTGATCTCTTCGATCGCAGGCGCCCTAACCGCCTCCTTTCGCCAAGGCAATCTGCGTCTCCAACTGCCGACAGCCAATGGCATTCTGCGATCTGTCGTCGGCGGCACATTGATGGGTATCGGCATCGCGCTCATACCCGGCGGGAATGATGGGTTGATCCTCGCAGCGGTTCCGACTCTTTCACCTGGTGGGATAGTCGCCTACCTTCTGATGACGACGACAATCGTCTTCGGATTTGCAGCGCGTGGTAAGTTATTCCGGCGCTGCCTTTCACGGCCATGATAAGGGCAACAGAGGACTTGCCCTCCTGACATGAGCATTTATCCCGACCGGGAATATCGGCTGACTAGCTCGTATGCCTTTGCAGGCCCTTGGACCATGATGACCACTTCAAAGGCCGCCGGCCCCAGAATCCTGTAGGTTGCATGGTAGGTGTCGTCTCCGCAGGCATAGACGCCACTCGCTTCCAACCCGGTATCCGTCCGCGAGAAACTCAAGCTGAGGAACTGCGTCCCGATATGAGGTCCGTCTGCGAACTCGACGACAACACTGTCCTCGCTCAAGCGATAGCGATACTGCCGGCACGCGGAGAATACTCTGCCATCTGCCAGTGAGAGAATGCCGCTCTCTCGATAAGCGAGCGCGCCTTCGCCGATCGCTGCTACGATTTCGGTGGGCATGGTTATCTCGTCCAGGGCCGCGTCCATCCGTACAGGCTGGACGTTTGCCAACGGGCTATAGGCCCACCCGGAGCGCCAGCCCCATCAAGTCAAAATCCCGCAAAGGTCGCGCGTTTGCTGGGTAAAGGCATCGCCGATGAGGATGGCTTCGTGAGGCAGCGAAGCGCGAGCCAGCCGCTCGACATATCTCGCTTATTAGTATATGGTATATGCGTCGCGCATATACTGCAACGCCTGCCCGAAGCACGTAGACGACGTTCGTGACGTTCCCACGGGACCACTGTTGAGGAATTTTAGATGAGCATTTTCGACCGTTATGAATTTCTTGTCCCCGAGCACGGTCGGAGGGATCTTGGCCTGCTTAGATGGGCTCTCGTGATCGTATTTCTGTGGTTCGGCGCGATGAAGTTCACAGCGTACGAGGCCTATGGTATCGCCCCGTTTATCGAACACAGCCCGATCATGAATTGGCTCGGCATGTTCGGGACGCAGGGGCAAAGCTATTTCATCGGCGTTATCGAGTTATCGACCGGTCTCGTTCTGATCCTTGGTGCATTTCGTCCACTCTTCTCTGCGCTAGGCGCACTAATGTCAGCAGCGACCTATCTGATCACGCTGACCTTTTTCATCACCACTCCAGGTGTCGCGGAGCAGACTGCCGGCGGCTTTCCTGCGATTTCGGCTGCACCAGGGCAGTTTCTACTGAAGGACGCAGTTCTGCTAGCGGCGTCCCTCGTGCTGCTGCGTGCTTCGGTCCGCCACAGAGGGGCGCTTGTGCTCTCGTGACTGTGGTCCTCTCGTGACGGCGGGCGTGCAAATCCTGCAGAACCTCCGCGGGGCATGGATGCTCCGTCGCGATATCGAGCCCGGAGGCGCTCAGCTGCATGGCGACGCGGTCTTCGCCCGTTTCGCCGCAATCCCCGACGTCGTGGAGCACGGACTGTTCCTCAATGGGATTGATACAATCGTGATCGCGCGCGGTGACACGATGGAAGTGCGACGCCGGGGGCAAGCTAGGTCTCGCTGATCTGCACCTGCGCGGCCTGGATGACAGCGCTGACGCGGAGTGATTCTCGGGCGCGACCTACGGCGATTCCGAGCGAAAAGGCTTGCCCTATAGCCGCCAGGTATCAACGGTTCCGCGGCCTTAACGAGCCGGACCCGTTTTTTTCGGCGCGCTCGATCAGTCGAAATCCTCCGAAACCCTTCTAAAACAGGACATTTTCCACAAGCCGCGCGGAGGAAGAGGACCACGGTATGGCTTGCTGTCTATGCTCCGCGCACATATAGATGTGGCAATGGATGGACCTCGAGATCGAAACATTTTCGGGGCGTTCGCACTCATGATCAGCGACGACATCGTTCGCGCTAGTTCATCGCGGGCGCCGGAAGCTGGACCCGCCGCCTCAGCGCTGGCGTTGCTCGCGCACAAGCCCGGGCTCTCGATCCGTATGCTTGCGATCGGGGTGGGCCTTTCACATGCTGGAACTGTTCGCCTGGTGGATAGATTGGTAAGCGAGGGATTGATCGAGCGTAGGGAGCATTCGACAGACGGGCGCGCGCGATCCCTCTATCTTACTCCAACTGGCAAGGTCGCGAGCGACGAGGTCCTGGCCTCGCGCGATCAAGTGATTGCCGAAGGGCTATCGATCCTTAATCCAGACGAACTGAAAACCTTATCGGACATCGCTGAACGCGTTCTCCGAAATCGCTTGGAAAACCTCGAGCAGTCATACCGCATCTGCCGCTTGTGCTGCTACGAGGGCTGCACGAACTGCCCCGTCGATGCCGAATTGCATGAGCGAGGTGTGGACCGCGAGAAGAACGACGACGCGTAGGAGACTCGCAATTGCGGCAGCTCAACGCTGCTCAGATGGCGGGGCTTCATAATGTCAGCGAGCCTACCATCAGCCGCATTCTTTTGGCTACGCGTCAAGCCGGCCGATCGGGCATGGCGGTCTCATTCTAATATGTCGGTGATCGCCCCACTTTTAGCCGCTCAATTGATCGGAACGCGGTTTCGGAAGCGGCCGTTCAAACCACTCGCTGCATTCCCATTTCTCTATGTCCGATAGGTAGTTTCGGGGAAAAGCAGTCGGGAACAGGTTTCGGGAACGCATGCTCCGGCAGGAGCGCAGCGCGCGTCCCAAACGCGTTTTCCCGGTAGAGCTTCCCAATCGGCAAAGTGCGGGCCACCTCAGACTGCGAACGCGAAAAACCGCCTGGCTGGTCACTCAAGGCAGGGTAACGACGATTTTCGCTGCGGATACACCCGCCTTCAGGGCTTCCAAGGCAGCCTGGAGCATTTCAAGGCCCTGGCCCACGATCTTCGCCGGAGGGGCGGGGACGAACGTGCGCGCCGCGAGAGCCTGCGGCAGGAATTCGCGGTAGATCATTGGACCAACCTCGTCATCCTTGAGGCTCGTCCCGGAGATGTGCGTCGCCTCGACTCCAAATGAACGCTCGTCGGGCGGGGCCAGCGTCGCTGCCACCCGGCGCGAGCCCTCGCATCTCGCAACTACGGCAAAACAGTCTTTCATGTGACCGGTCGCGTGAAGCGTTCCAGCGAGACTGCGCCCGCGCATTGCCTCAATCACGTCTTCCACGATGGCTGGACTCGAGTGGTCAAGAACCTCGCTTGCACCCAGCTCCTTCAACAGGCCGACGTTGCGCGCCGAAGCGGTGGCGACGCACCTGTAGCCCGACGCCACCGCGAGCTGGATGGCGTTGCAGCCAACGCTCGACGATCCACCCCAGACCAGAACGACCTCTGGACGCGCGGTCGGCGAGTGTAACGGTGGCGCGAGAGCCAACTGTGTCCGTCCGTAGAGCCCGCTTGCGGCGGTGCCAAGGCCAAGCGGGAGGACTGCCGCATCAGCGAAGGCAATGTTGTTGGGGATCGGCGCCGCCATGTGGTCCAGCACGATCGTGTGGTGCTGGAACGCACCCTGCGCAGGTTGATTTACGGTTGTCCCGACCGCCTGTCCGATGACTCGATCGCCGACCTTGAACCGCTCGACCGCGCCACCGACCGCCGCGACCTCACCGGAGACGTCGCTGCCGAGAATCGCGGGATAGTCGAGCCATGGCAAAAGCGCGACGTCCTGCAGAATCCAGTCGAGTGGGTTGATCGCGATGGCCGCGTTGCGGATCAATATCTCGTTCGCCGCCAGATGCGGCAGAGCGGTGACACCGATCCTCAGTGGCTGCCCCGGCGCTTTCTGCCAGGCGGCCTGATTAGTCACGGTTTCGGTCATCATCAACTCTTTCTGTCAAGTATTACAGCTGGGCGTTCGTCTGAGCGGTCCAACCGCCAGGTCGGGCGCACGAAGTGGCAGCTATAGCCCCCAGGATAGCGCACCAGGTATTCTTGGTGCTCTGGCTCCGCCTCCCAAAAGGGTTCTTCTGGGTTGATCTCCGACACGACCGGGCCTGGCCAGCTTCCTGATGCCTCGATTTCCGCGATGGTTGTGAGGGCGACTTCCTTCTGCACTTCGGTGGTGTAGAAAATCGCCGATCGATAGCTCGGACCGACATCGCTGCCTTGTTGCTCGTAGGTCGTGGGGTCATGTATCTGGAAGAAGAGTTCCAAGAGCGAGCGATAGGCGAGAACGGAAGGGTCGAAGGTCACTTCCACTGCTTCCGCATGGCCGTAATGTCTCGCGTAGGTCGGATCAGGCATTTCTCCGCCTGTGTAACCGACACGCGTCGAAATGACTCCCCTGGCTCGGCGCAGCAAATCCTCCATGCCCCAGAAGCAGCCGCCTGCGAGAATTGCTCGCTCTGTCGCGGCCGCCCTATTGCCGGTAGGCGATTGGCTCACAGTCCGTTCGCCCTCCTCCGTGTGCGCCACGGTCAAGCCAGCCTCGCGGGATCCGCAGCCTGACTGGCGCTCAAGAGCTCGGTCTGCACGTCCGAACCCCGGATGAGACTCAGATCGACGGGACACCGATCAGCGATCGCGAGGATCCGAGCGCGCTGATCATCACTCAGCGGCCCATCGAGGACAATGGTGCGGGTGAACCGGTCGGGTGGCATCATGTCCGGCACCTTCTCGTGCTGCACGGTCGTGCTCGCCCGTTCGAGCGGAAAGCCCTTGCGGTTCGCATAGAGACGCATCGTCATCACCGTGCAGGCTGCGAGGCCGGCAGATACGAGTTCGTAGGGAGATAGTCCGGTCCCGAGGCCACCGACCGATGCTGGCTCGTCGGCGAACAGAGTGTGCTCGCCGCTGCGGACCTTGAGCTGGAACGTCCCTGCAAGAGTTTCGGTGGAGACGACGCCCTCCGCAACCTCGACCTGCGGAAGATCCGCGCTGAGTGGTGGGAGAAAGCGGCTCGCCCAAACCGCCACCATGGCCGCGGCGTAGTTCGCGTCCGCGACGTCGGTGAGAAGGTGATCCGCGTTGTCGAGCGAGATGAAGCTTTTAGGGTGCCTGGACGCGACGAAGATGCGCGACGCGTGGTCGATGCCGACCACCTGATCCAGCGGAGAGTGCATGACCAGCACCGGCCGTCGCAGGGAGGCAATGGCCTTCTCGACGTCGATCCCCTCAACCGCCTCAAGGAACCCTCGGCGAATGAGGAAGGGCCTACCGGCAATCTCCACCGAGGCCTCGCCCTCGCTCGCGATGGTGTCCAGATCATTCGGTCCGAAGAGGCGCAAGATATGCTGAAGGTCGGCCGGCGCACCAATCGTCGCTACCGCCGCAATATCAGGCATGTCGGCGGCGGCTACGATCGCAGCGGTGCCACCCAGGCTGTGCCCGACGAGGAGGGACGGTGACATGCCCGCCGCCGCCATCGCATTTGCGGCGGCCCGAAGGTCCTCGACGTCCGACGCGAAGTTCACAGGTTCTCCCGTCCCACCGCCGATCCCGGTCCCGGCGAAATCGAACCTCAAGACCCCGATGCCCGCACGCGACAGCGCGCGCGAGATGTGAACAGCGGCGCGACTGTCTTTCCCGCACGTGAAGCAGTGGGCGAAGATCGCCCAGCCCCGCGGCGTCCCTTCCGGCGGTTCGAGGTGCCCGGACAGCGGAGAGCCAGCCCCACTGACAAACGTAAATGATCTTCCTGCCATGTCCATCAAACCTCCAGCACGCGGCTTGGCGGTTGCGCTCTCAGAACCTTCGACGGAGCTGAGCGGAGCGCACCGCCAACCGGTAATCGTCATCTCAGGCTATCATTTATATGTCTGGCGCATATAGACAAGCCCCTATACCATGATTATATGCGCCAAGCATACTTCTGCGACCTGCTTTCCAAAGGCGGTCTCACGGAAGAGGTATCAGTCAGGCGCGTGGGCCAAAGGACTATGGAACTCAATCAAGTCAGCTATTTCATCAACTTGGCCGAGACGCTGAATTTCACAGCGGCCGCTCGCTTGAGCGGTGTGTCACAGCCAAGTCTGACCCGCGCGATCCGCCGCTTGGAAGATGAGCTTGGCGGGCCGCTGATCTATCGCGACGGGAAGAACAGCCGCCTGACTGGCCTTGGCCATGACGTCGAGGCAGAATTCCGGCGCATGGTGGTCGCGATGAAGAGCGTTCGCAATCACTCGGAGCACTGGGCGATGGGGGGGCACCGCGTGCTGGATGTCGCCGTCGCGCCCACCGTCGGACCAAAGGAATTTACGGCATTCTTCGAGAGCGCATTGGCGGAGATGCCATCCATCGAAATCAAGCTGCACTCGCTCCAGTCGAACGAGGACACATCGGAGGTGCTTTCAGGAAAATACCACGCGTGCATCATGCCGCGTGAAACAAGACCGGAACGCAAGCTGGATGTGCATCCTCTATTTCGGGAGCGCTTCGTGCTCGGCTGTTCTGCAAACCATCCCTTGGCTGCCAACGAGATCGTGCGCGGCGAAGACCTGCTCGAGTTTCCTTTCGTCGATCGCCTGAAATGCGAGTTTCGCGATCGGATCCTCGATCACTTCGCGCGACGGGACTTGCTCATGCGACCTCGCTTTCGATCAGATCGCGAGGACTGGGTGCAACGGGTCGTCGCTGACGGCCACGCCATATGCATTCTTCCGGAACGATCGCCGACCGTGCAAGGCCTCGTCACTCGGCCGATCGACGGATTTGTCTTGGAGCGCGAAGTCGTGATCGCGACAGTATCCGGCTCCACGGCAACGGTCGAGATACGGAACATCGCGCAGCTGGCAGCCCGGTATGAGTGGAACTGAATCACGACGTGAAGAGCTTCGGCGCTATGGAAACTATACGCGCAGCGTATTGGATAAATCTGGGGCGCACTGCGATAGTCGGCGCAATGACTGCAAAGATAAATGACAGTGTGTCGAGCTCTCTAAATAGCTGCGCCTAATACCGCTACACTTTTGCCTGACCATGTTTTCCTCCGGGGAATGGGCTGGCGGTTTCCAT
>NZ_WLVC01000074.1:0-9601 GCF_016859735.1 Lelliottia sp. RWM.1
CTGATGGATCCAACCCCTCCGCTGCTATAGTGCAGTCGGCTTCTGACGTTCAGTGCAGCCGTCTTCTGAAAACGACATGACAGGCCGCATGCTTAGCGTACGATTTTGTCCGTTTTCTCTACCGTCCCCATCCAGGGGCTGATCGGTCGCCAGCGCGACCAGAACCGGCTTGAGGTCATCATTCGTGCAGCGGACTCCTGATACTGTTCGTTCAATAGACGACTGCACAACAGCCTTCAAACCGCGTTGTCTGGTGCAGTCGTCTTCTGAAAATGACAAAAACCGCCCCTTGCGGCAACTGTCCAACAAACCACCGTTTGCTGAACACTTGCCGGGTTACGATGAAACACCAACAAATGCCGCTCACTGCCTGCCCTGCCACGCCTTCACGGCCTCGGCCTGCGCCTGTGCCGCATATCCTTCATCGAGACTGCCGAAGGTGTCCGCCGCTACCTCGTCCATTAGGGTCTGCAAGGCCGTGTCGGCACTATCCGCTTGCGCAACAAGTTAGGCCTGTCGGCGGGCTTCCATCGCTGCCTCGGCGGCTTGCAAGTCCTCTCGGTCTTGCAGTTCCTCCACGATGTTTTCGCGCCAAGTCGCATCACTGCCCGCCTCGTTGCATAGCTCGCTGAGACGCTGCGCGGCATCCTCTGAACGAGCAAAAAGCCGCGCACATCGCAGGATGCGGGCGGCTTCTTCCGGGTTGCCTCTGGCTTGGTCGAACAAGAGCATTTCGCCCACGGCGGCGAGGGCTTCAAGCTAAAGCTGCTTGTCGTCGCCGCTCATTTCGCGTGCGCCTTGTGCGCCTCAACGTAGGAGCGCAAAACAGCATTCATGCGCGACTGATAACGCTTGCCGGTGTGCTTGAAGAACTCCAACACTTCGGCATCAATGCGCAGCGTGATTTGCTTCTTGGTGTGGGGCAATTGCTCCGCTGCCTTCATCCAGACAGCATCAGGCAGATAGGGTGCATCGCTATAGTCGATCTGCTCATCCGGCATCGAGGCCACGGCATCCAGTCGCGCCTTCTGCTCGGCGCTCAACTGTGGCGGCTTCTTGAGGTCAAGAGTTCGCTTCACGATATTGCTTTCTTTCGTCGGCATTTGCTTTCCTCGCAGAGATAAGGCGGATGGTTTCCTCGTGTCGGACGGTGTAGACCACATACAGGACAGCCGAGTAGGCAAGCCCAATCGTTGCCCAACGATCTTCCCCGTAGTCCTCGCGTCCGTCGTAGGCTTCAACCCGCCCGGAGTCGTAAAAAACAAGCTCGGCATCCTCGAAGGAAACGCCGTGCTTTTTCAGGTTTCGTGCCGCTTTATCGGCGTCCCATTCAAGTTCCATTGTGTTCTTATTGTAGCGTCTTTTTGTAGTTACATCAAGTCTTATCGACTCATGCCGGGTGAGTTGTCGCGCTCGATCTTCTGCGCCTTGGCCTGCTCCTGCTGGCGTACAGGCTCGCGCCCTTCCAGCTTCTCCCACTGCTGGCGGTACTTCCCAAGCTCGGCGGCTTGCCGGTCGCCTGCGGCGCTGTAGGCATAGCGGGCGGTGCGCTGCGCGTAGTCGTTCCAGTCGCGCCCCTCGCCCTTCTGCCGGGTGGCCGGGGCGCACTGGCGGATAGCGCCCTCGATGGCGGCTTGATCGTGGCCGGTAACGCGCATCCGCACGGCAATCATGGAATCCACGCGGGACAAGTCCACCTCGCCGCCACGCTGCCGCTTGATCACGTCGCGGTAATGCCGCTGGTAAGCGTCGATCGCGCTGCCGCTGGCCGCTGCAAGCTCCAAGGCGGGCTTGGCTTTGCTGCGTTCTGGCTGCTGCGCCTTCAAGGCGGCCTGACGCTGATACTCGGCGTCGATCTGGCTGGACAGGGCCAGCGCCTTGACGCACTCGCGGCGCTCGGCCTTGAGCAAGCGCACTTCGGGATAGCTGCCGTCCTCGCGCTGGTGCTTGGGCTTGCGATTCTCGTAGCCGGGTGCGCGGTGCGGGTGGATGGCTCCCGATAGCTTCGGGTCGCCGTATTCACGGTTCAGGGCATCGCTCAGCCGGTTGCCCACGTCCTTGTCGTGGGCCGTCCCCAGCTTCGGCACGGTGATGATGGCCTGATAGTTGCCGGGGCTTGATTCCAGCACAACGGCGGGCCGGTAGCCGTCACGGATAAGCCGCTCCAGCTTCTCCCGGTTCATGTCGTCGATGAGGATGTGATGCTTCTTGTCCGATAGTGGCGTGTAGTAGAGGTTTTCGCCCCGGCGCTGTAGGCGCAGCATCTCCGGCGTGCGCTGCTCGATCTCCTGCGGCGTGAAGCCCCGCGTGATGCCGTCCTTCTTGTCGAGGATGAAGGTTTGCTTCCTTCCGTCTGCCTGCATCTTGATGGACGTTACCCGGTAGCGCTCCGCGCCTACCGCTTCCGCGTACAGCTCAAACTGCTTTAGCTGCTCCGATTTCATCGCCTGCGCCCTCTCCTGCTGTATCCGCTGCCGCTCCTGCTGGATGCGCTCCTGAAGCTCAGGATTCGTGATCTTGAAACCGTGCTCTGCTGCTAACTTCGCGCACATGGCCTTGTATTCGTCGTTCCCGGTTACGGTGAAGCTGCCCCACTTCTGCGCCGATAGCTGCAAGGCGGCAAGCGTGCTGTCCCGGTTGCGCCAGTCGTGAATATCGATGCTTTTTCCCTTGTCCACGAAAGACACACCCCCGCCCGCCCCCGCTTCTTCCTTCCGGCTGTAATGCACCTGCTGGCCCACGATTTCAGGCTGATAGGCGCGGATGTCTCGCGGCGTCGGCGGCTCGCCGCTCGCGCCCTCGATGCGCTGCGGCTCGCTGGCGCGGTGCCGCCACTGCTCGGCAAGCTCCGGGCTTTTCTGCATCCGCTGCCACTGCTCCAGGTCGGGATAGGGCCGGAACTGCTGCCGGTGCTGCTCGCGCTGCTTCTGGTGCTTCTCTTTCAAGGCTGCTTTCTCTGCGGCCTGCTCGGCGGCAATCACGCTGCGCATGGCGTTGAGCACTTCGCCCTTACCCTTCCAGTTGCCGCGCACGAGTTCATCGCGGCGGGCTTTCTGCTGCTCGGCAATCTGCTTGCGCTCCTGCTCCTGCCGCTTGTCCAGTGCCAGCTTGGCCGCGTTCTTTTCCGCGTAGTGCGCCTTGCGCCCGGTGATGTAATCCTTCCATCCCGGCACGTCTGGCTTGATCGGCTCTGGCTCGCGCTGTGCTACCTGCTGACGCTGCGGCGGCGGCTGGTAAGCTCCGAGTCGCTTTTGTAACTTGGATAGGCTCGCGTCCCGGTCTGCGCTGCTGGCCTTCACGCCAACATCACCGACAAAGAGCGTCGCCCCGCTGCCTGTTTTCTCGTAGCGCATCCCCTTGGCTGCTAACTCGCGGTGCAACTGCTCCCACGTCTGCGCCTTTTTGATGATCGGTGCGCCGTCCTCAATGGCGATGCGTTCGGCGGATTTCTCCCCGGTGCGGTTTTCCATGTCGCGCTTCGGCTGGGCTGGCTGGCGCGGCTTGTCCTTGTCGATGTGCTCCCGGCCTAACTCACCATTCTCCAACACCTGATAACGCCCGTTCTGCTCACGCTGCCAGCCTTGTGCGTTCTCGATTCGTGCTATCGCCTTGTGCGCTGCCTCAATGTCGAAGCCGTTATTGATCTTCACCACCTTGAGCGTTTCAGGATGCACGCGGTTGATGGCAAGGTGCAGGTGCAAGTTGTCCGTGTCGGCGTGCAAACCATAGATGGCTTGATGGTCTTTAACACCTAGCTCATCCATGAAAATGCTTACCGCTTCTTCGACCTGCTCCGGGCTGGGCTGCTCGCCTTCTCGCCAACTCAGGACATAGTGATTGATCGTGTCCTTGCTTCGCACTGCCTCTTGTGACAAGGCAATCATTTCTGCCGTCTGGCTCTGTGGTTCATCGGTGATGAATCCACGCGCCCCGGCATGGATGCACTTCTCCTGCGAGTTCTCACGCTCCGGCTCGCGGATGTAGTCGGTTAGGCGAGAAACGCGAACCGCCTTGCTTGCTGCCTTCTGCGGGTTCTTAACCTTCTTGACGATCACGGCTCAGTTTCCCGATGTAGGCTTTCAGGGCCACAAGTGCCCCGGCTGTGTCCTTGTTGTAAATGCCTCCGCTTTCGTTGTGGATGTGCTTGAGCAATCCACCGATGCGCCGCAGCTCCTTGAGCATCACGGCGTCGGCGTTGGCAATGATCGGCCTGCCGAAGTAGCGGCGGCGGACAAGCTCGGACATGCTCAACCCGGCAAGGTCGGCATCCTCTTTCAAGCGGGCCTTCTCCGCTGCGGTCAGCCGTACATTGATAACGGCGTCCAGCGGTTCCGGCCCCTGCGTTTCAAATGGCATCGTGTCTCCTTCTCGCCGGGGCGGGGGGCGGGGTGTGTCTTGGACAGTAAGAAGCGAGAGCGCCGCACTGTCCGGGGTCAAGGGGATACCCCTTGCAGGATAAGCCAGACCGTGAGAAGCGAAGCGCCGAATGGGCAGGCGTCCGTTGGAACCACGTGGCGAAGCCATGTGTGTTACAACGGTCATCCTGTATTGCTCATCCACTCTACTATCGTATCAGCAGTTTAGGTGCACGGGACGCACTTTGCAACAAGCACAAATGGCGCTATGCTGTCAACTCCGCAACAAGTAAGCAAAGGAGTTAGCACGATGAAGCATACGACAGAACAGCTAGAGGCTATCGCTGCAAAGCTGCGAGAGATGCCGCCAGTCGAGAAAAAGAAGCAAGAGCACAGCAAGCAAGATGCCGTGCGCATACTCTCGAAGGAAATCGCCTTGTTGCAAAAGCGTGGATACACGCTTGACCAGATTTCCGAGACGCTGCGCGGTGAAGGTCTGAGCATCGCAACTCCAACACTCAAGAGCTACCTGCAGAGAGCAAAGCCAGCGAAAAAAGCTCCGGTGCAAGCACCGGGAGACACACCCCGCCCCCGCCCCGCCGTCAAGAAGCCTGCGGATACATCAAAGGCGACATTCACCCCGAAACCTGACAGCGACGACATTTAAGGAGTAAGCAACATGGCGAAAAGCATTTACCTGATCGGTGGCAGCAAGGGCGGCGTTGGCAAGTCGCTTGTCACGATGGCAACGGTTGATTACCTGCAAGAGCGCGGCGAAAGCGTCTTGCTGATTGAGTCTGACACCTCTAACCCGGACGTATGGAAAGCCTATAAAGAAAGCACGGAAACGGAGCTTATCAATCTGGATGAGGCGGACGGATGGATTCAGCTAGTGAACTTGTGCGATAGCAAGCCGGATAGCGTCGTGGTAATCAACACGGCAGCACGGAATAACAAGGGCGTGAGCGCCTACGGTGAAACACTGAATAGCACGCTTGAAGAACTCAAGCGGAAGCTGGTCACGCTGTGGGTGATTAACCGCCAACGGGATAGCCTCGAACTGCTCAAGGAATACATGGACGCAATTCCGAATGCGGATGTTCATGTGGTACGCAATGGACACTTCGGGGAAGAAAATAAGTTCGAGCTTTACAACGGCTCCAAGCTGCGCACGGCGGTAGAGGAACGCGGCGGGAAATCGGTGACATTCCCGGACATGGCCGACCGTGTGAGCGATGACATTTACAGCAAGCGCATGAGCATTGCGGTAGCACTCAAGGAATTGCCCATTGGCAACCGTGCGGAGCTTACGCGGTGGCGCAACGAGGCCAAAAAGGTATTGGAGGCCGTAGTCCATGAGTGACCTAGACGACAGCTTTGCAAAGCTGCTCGGCAGGCAACCTAGTGACGCGGAGCGGCAAAGTCTTTACCGGGTTCGGGATGCACTCGGCCTGAAAAACAATGATGCGCTGTGGCTGGTGCTCATGGCCTTGCAACACTACCAAGGCCAGTATGAGAAGTTCCCGCAAGCGATAGCACAAGCAGCCAAAGATACCTTGGTCAATTTCAAGGTAACGGCGGATGCAACCGTGAAAGCATCAGCGGAAGCAGCCAAGGCGGATTTGGCGCAAGCGGTAGCAGCAGCAGCGCAAGAGGTCGCGCACAACACATCAGCAAAGCAGATGTGGCAGTGGGCGGCGGGCTGCATCGCCGTGGCCTTTCTGTGCGTCGGCCTGTTCGGCTGGTACATGCACAGCAGCGGCAAGGATTCGGGCTATCAGGCCGGATACGGCGCCGGATACGGCGCGGGATACACCGAAGCCAAGGACGAGAAAGCGGCGGCGGCATGGGCCAACACGCCAGAGGGGCGCTTGGCCTACCGCTTCGCTCAAACGGGAAGCCTCGCCAGCTTGGCGAAGTGCGATAGGCCGGGGTGGTACGTCGAAAAAGGCGTGTGCTACGTCAAGCCCGCATCGGATGGCACCTACGGATGGAGGTTGCCATGAGAATCAAGATCAAAGGAGAAATCACGGCAGAACGCCTAGCGGAAGCACTGCACGCAGCAGCAGAAAAATACGAAGCTGTGAGGCCGGGGCACAAGGTCTATGGGGCCAATCTTTACCTCACGGCATTCGATGCGGATGGTCTGCCTTTCGATCTGGTAGACCATCGCGGCGAACCGCTTTCGATCACCATCGAGGCCAAGTCTGGCGAACTGGTAAAACCAGCACTCACAGCAGAGGGTGAAGCACGCCGACAGAAAGCCAAAGAGGAAGCACGAAGGCAAGCTGAAGAAGCGGAAGCTGAAGCACAGCGCAGACACAGGCAAACCTTAGACGAATACGAACAGGAGCGGCAAAAACGACGGAAAAAGGAAGCCGAAGCAAGAAAGCAATTTGAGGACGCGAACGCAATCACTGCCGAACTCTTGAAAACCATGCCGGAACGCTTCATCGACGAACTGAACAAAACCGTGCAAGGCGTTTGGGACGACCTCAAGCCAACCGAAACGCAAGGCAAGAAGAAGGGCCAGCCGAAAGCACTACCAGTCTTTTCCGTCCATGCGGACGGCCTGTTGCTCTCCGTCGAGACATGGAAGAACCCACGCCGGGTGCTCAATCCGCTTTGCACACTTCAGCACGGAAAAATAGCCCCATTCTGGATGCACGAAGCGTGGTTAGAAGCCATGTGTGGGATGCGAATAAAGATTCATCCGTACAAATAAAGTCTCATTCTTTGAAATAGAGTTTCATCCTAAAACAGAGGGCAAAGCCTCCTGCGGGACGGTGGCCACTTTCGGCCCTGCCGGTCGCCGTCCGTTCGTGCGGCGCTGCAAGTATCGCAGCACACCCAGCGTCATGCGGGCGTCGGCAAGGGCGCGGTGTGCGCCGTCTTCTGCCACGCCGCAGTCGGTCGCAGCCTCGATCAGCTTCAACCATCGCCAGCGGTCGCGGCTCCGGTCGTACTCTCCATGCCACTCGGCATACATCAGCATCGCGCAAGCGGTCGTCAACACTGGCGCGGTGATTCCGTGTATCTGATAGGTCTGCCGCAGCAAGCGCGCATCAAAAGCGACGTTGTAGGCAACGACGGTTCGGCCAGCAACGGCGGCGGCGTACTGCTCGGCCACCTCGGGCCAGCTCGGCGCACTGGCCACCATGGCGTCGGTGATTTTGTGAATCGCTGTCGCCTCGACCGGGATTGGCCGGGTCGGGCGTACCAGCGTGTCGAGGATCGGTGCGCCGGTCACGTCGAGTATGGTTATCTCGCAAATCTCGGCGTCATCACCGAGGCCGGTGGTTTCGGTGTCGAGCACAATGCAGCCTGCGGCGATCAGGTCTTTTGCCTGCGCTGCGACGTGCTGGCGACGGACTTGGGCACGCCCAGGCATCCAGCGCCACGGCACGCACTCGGCTGGGTTGTACACATCATAAGCCCCCTGACCTTGCCAGACACTGCCAGCGGGCTTGGTGTTTAGTCCCGGCATGAGGCGGAGGCGTTCCTTGAGGTGCTTACGGCATAGAAGCCCCTTGGCCTCTGCTTCGGTCGGGGTGAGGTGTTTTCGGGTTTTGGGCATACGCCCCCCTTGTTGGTGTCTCAGTCCCGGCGGTAGTGGGCGACGATTCAGACGCTCGAAAGTATGAGACTTTATTTTCACGATTCAGGCCGCGCCCAATGCCACGCGATCCTTTCAGAATGACACTTTACCCGCCTGCCAAGCCTGAGTCTTTCAAAACAGTCCTGAAAATTGGCGTAGCTTAGGATGGGACTTTATTTGCATCCCACAGCTTCGCTGTCTGCGGCCTCTCTCGCCCACCATGCAGGCCGGGCGGCTGCGGATGACAGCGCCCCCACGGCCCACAATGCAAGCTCCTGATCGCCCAGGTTCGCAGCCTGCACGATCACCGCCCCAAGCTGCCGCAACTCATCGGACAGCGCCTGAAATTCTGCGGCGCTTGGCATCACTCGCCCCCCTTCCCTTTCGGTGCCTTCGTGGCCTTCTCGGCGGCCTCGGCTTTGTCCTGCTGCCGTTGCAGCGCCTCAAGCTGCCCGGTAAGTCGTGCGGCCTGCTCGCGGGCCTCTGCTGCCACCTTGCGAGCCTCGTCACGCTCGGCCTGCGTCTGCCGGGTTTCCTGCGCTGCTGCGGCGCGGGCGGTGTCGTGGGCCTGTGCAGCCTTGGCGGCCTGCTGCTCGATCTGCTCGGCGCGGGCCTCTGCGCGGCTCACACGGTCGGCGCACGCCTCCAGCTTGGCGGCCAGCACGGCGGCCTGTTGTTCGGCGGCGGTGCGGCCCTGCTGTGCCTCGGCCAGTGCGGCGCGTAGGCGCTCAAGCTCGGCGGCCTGCTCGCTCACGCGCTCGGCCTGCGCCTCGATCTTGTGCCGGGCGGTTGCCACCTCCAGCCGGGCAGACTCTGCCGCCTGCTGCTCGCGCTCGATGCGCTGCTGCGCCTCGGCCAAGTCGGCGGCCTGCTGGGCGGCTTTGCCTGCCAGCGTGTCGCGCTCAGTGGTCAGCACGGCCACCTGCTCGGCCAGCTCGTCGCGTTCGCCTTCCAGCACCTCGCCAGCGGCGGCCAGTTCGGCGGCCTCCGCCTGCGCCTGCACCAGACGGCCCTCGATCTCGCCGCGTGCCCGCGATGCGGCCCGCTCGATCTCGGCGGCAATGGCAGCGGTCAGCGCCTGCGGCAGTTCCGGCGCAGCGGCTGCGGCCACCGGGCGGGCCTCGCGCCACGCGGTCAAGTGCTTGTGAATAGTGTTCGGGCTGCCGGTGTCGCCCAGCTTCTCCCGCACCGCCCGGATGGTCGGCTGCTGACCCTCGCCTGCCAGCGCATCAGCGACGGCGGCGACCTGCTCAAAAGTGATGCCCTGACGTGCCATGATCGTTGCTCCTTTCGTACCATATCAGCGTAAATCGTACCAATACAGATATGATACGCAATACAGATACGATATGCGAGCGGTTTTCGTAACGTACCGCTGCCCGGTCGGCTGCTCGTTTTTGGTGAAACACCGTGCTGACGCCTCGCCTTCGGCTCGTTGTCGGCCAGAAACGGGCCTACAGCGCGTTTTGAGAGGGTAAGAAAGGGGGCAGGACGAAGGGCGAAGACCGCCACCCTGCCCCCAGAGCCTCACGGCGGCGAGTGGCCTCCGGCGGCCCTGCCGGGGGCATCTTGGGGTCGGTTCCGGCTGAGGGCGAAATGACACCCTAAGCTTTCGGTTCCTTGGGCCAAAGATATTCGCCAGTCAGTA
>NZ_WLVC01000075.1:0-9446 GCF_016859735.1 Lelliottia sp. RWM.1
GTTTTTACCCAGATCGATACCAATGAGCGCAATGTTTTCCATGATAGTTCTCCGAATGAAAGCCTGTCCTCAGCATAATACCGGGAAGGAGGGAGTGACCATCTCATTAATTATCCCACGCTAAGACTATATTTTGTACAGCAGTGGAGAAGGATGAGAGACCAGCAGTTCATTAACAGGGACTCCTTTTTGCTTAAGCGGCTCAATGGTTCTTTCTATATAAACCGTATTCCAGAGTGTTATCGCCGCCGTATGTAGTGTCAGCGCCGGTGGCGTGGTAACGCTGATCCTCCCACCCCCAGATCCCTGATTTCATTCAGCCGGTGCATGAAGGATGCTCGCCCAAGGGCCTCACCCTTATTCAGCCCCGCCTGTATGCATCGGCCTAAGCCTTTATCGCAAAATCAGTCCAGCATAAACAGCGTCCGATCTCTGCAGAAAATCGCCCTCTGCGCTACGAGTTTGAACGCATTTACTCTGTTTATAGGTAACATTCGCTCCACGATATAATGATATCGGCAACGTATTCAGCATCCTGAGCATGAGTCAGAAGGTGATCCGCCTTACCCAACGAAATGAAACTCTTGGGATGCTTTGCTGCTTTGAATATTTTTTCGGCCTGCTCAATTAACACAGTATCATCTTCAGTCGCATGAAAAATAAGCAGAGGCTTGTTCATGGCGAACACCTTATGAGCGATTTTGTGTTCCTGAATATTGTCCAGCATCTGTTTCTTTAAGGTAAATACCCGCCCGGCCAGCTCAACGGGATAGGCTCCATGCTGGTTAATGTTTTCAACATCATCCTTAAAAAGACGTTTTACGTGTGTCAGTTCTCCGGGTGATCCTATGGTGACAACGGCCTTTGCCTCAGGAACTTCGCCGGCAATAGACAGAATGGCCGATCCCCCCAGGCTATGGCCGATGAGCAAAGAAGGCGCTTCGTACTGTCGGCGGAGATAATCTACCGCGCAAAGCAGGTCCGAAATATTGGATGAGAAGTTGGTGTTGGAAAAATCCCCTTCGCTGTTTCCCAGACCAGTAAAATCAAACCGGAGAACGGCGATAGCATTCTCTGTCAGTTTCCGCGCAATACGCGCCGCGCCTTTGAGGTCTTTGCCACACGTAAAACAATGAGCTAACAGCGCAAACGCTTTAGGATTTTCAGGAAGTTCAAGCAATCCGGCCAGTTCTTCACCAGCCGCATTTTTGAACGTAAATTTTAGTTTTTTCATAGGATATTCCAGGTCTTAAACTGATTTCATATGTTTGATCGCAGGGAAAAATAATCTTCTGCTCTGCATCTGGCATTACGCGTTTTCCTTCCTCTACTGGGGATGTGAAACAGAATTCATTCCGAATGCCTGTCCTCACCTTCCAGTTTGAAAGCTGATTATTGCTTCCTGTTCGGTGATCACTTACGCTATGCTACCAACTAGATGGTAGTTTACAAGAATTTTATGAGGTCTCACTGAATGGCCAATTGCGCGCTCATTCTTAAAATATCCCTGGCAATGCTGGCGTTTGCTGCAAACTCTATTCTGTGCCGTCTGGCCCTGCAGGGAGGCCACATTGATCCCCTTTCATTCAGCAGCCTCAGGCTGGCCAGTGGTGCACTCGTCCTGTCACCTTTCTTGTTTTATCACGCAAAAACTACATTATCGCTGTGGCGTCCGCTGAGCGGATTTTACCTCATGGTGTACGCAGTGCTCTTCTCTGTCGCCTATATCCATCTCGATACCGGGGCAGGTGCGCTGTTACTTTTTGGTGCCGTACAGTTTGCGATGGTGATCCACGGATTATTTAAAGGGGAATCACTCTCCGTTATGCGGGCTTGCGGTTTAGTTATTGCTCTGGCAGGAATTGCTGCCCTGCTGTTACCCGGGGCGAAGGCACCGCCGCTTTACAGTGCACTTATGATGATCGTTGCCGGATTAGCCTGGGCCGCCTATTCCGTCAGGGGGAGGGCGGGCCAGGCGGCCGGGGCTTCAACGGCGGCAAATTTTGTACTCGCCACGCCGATGGCTCTCGCTCTTTCGTTGCTGTTTATGAAGCAGGGTCACTATGATGCTGCGGGCATTGCTTTGTCATTGCTGTCCGGTGCCGCCGCCTCAGCCGGTGCATATGTATTGTGGTATACCCTTTTACCCTCTCTCGGCTCTATCACCGCCAGTACCCTTCAGCTCAGCGTTCCCTGTCTGGCAATGCTAGGGGGTGTGGTATTCCTGGATGAATCACTGACGGTCAGAACGATATTTTCTGCCCTGGCGGTGCTGACTGGCATTGTGATGGTGACACGCGAGAAATCCCCCCGTCAGTCGATGACAAAGGCGAGAGAACCTTAATAACGCAATTAATTCATGCAGTTGTGATGATTCTCTTATGTTAATCACACGAGCCAGTTTTCCCGCTCCGGCATCAGACTGACAGTAATACTGAGGTCGACGTTTCTGACTACACCTAAGGCAGGTTTATGAAATGAAATATGATTTTGATGAGTACGTAAGCAGAGAGAAAACAGACAGTCTCACCGTGGACGGCTGGCGGGAATACCTGTTTTCGGGACAGTCCGAATTTGCAATGCGGTATCCGGCAGAAGGGCTAATCAACCTCTGGGTTGCTGACATGGCTTTTGCCACACCAGAGCCGATTCTTCAGGCCATCAGAGACCGTCTGGATAGAAAAATACTCGGCTACACTAAAATCTACGACGAAGAATACTATGAGATCTTTGGCAGCTGGTGTGAGCGACAATATGGTCACCGTTTCAAAACGGAAGACATTGTGCTGTCTCCGGGCATTATTCCCGCGCTGAACCGTCTCGTCCCGCTTCTGACCGACATGGATGACAGTATTCTTATTATGACGCCTTCATATGGCCCGTTTAAAAAGGCGGGTGAATACAGTCAGCGTCGCGTGGTGTACTCGGCGTTAAAAAAATCAGCAGGCGGCTGGGAACCTGACTGGGAAGACTTTGCACGCAAAGCCAGTCAGGCCGATTTACGTGTGAAAATTCTTTTCCTGTGTAATCCGCATAACCCGACCGGACGAGTCTGGCGGCCTGATGAACTTAAGCGGATTATTGAAATTTGCCTGGCCAATGACATCTGGGTGATATCTGACGAAATTCACTGCGACCTGTCCCGAAGCGGTATCGGTCATACACCGGCCGCCTCTCTTTTCCCTGATTCTACACGCATTATTACCTGCATGTCCTCGAGTAAAACATTCAATCTGGCCGGGAATTTGTTGGCAAATATCATTATTCCGGATCCCGGTGTCAGAAGCGAGTGGCGTCTCAGACACGACGAGTTCATCTCTCCACTGAGCCTGGCAGCAAACAAAGCGGCGTGGAGTGAATGTGATGACTGGCTTGTCCATCTGAGGGAATATATTGACGGCAATTTCCAGTACCTGCACGACTATCTCAAAAGCTATTTACCCGAAACCAGGTTCTCGATCCCCGAAGGGACATATCTGGCCTGGATAGATATTAGCCGCTACCTGCCCGACACCGCAGGTGAGGATTTATCGCTGTATTTTGCCCGGGAGTCAGGGGTCCTTCTTGAAGGGGGCTTGCTGTTTGTCGACAATGGGGACGGATATATCCGGTTAAATCTGGCCTGCCCACGGAGTATGCTGACAGCAGGGATGAAAAGAATTTCACAGGTACTGCGGATACCGGCTCCTCATCGTGTATAACCCCTTTCTCTCTGGCCGTTTTGTCCTGTCAGGATGTCGTCAGAACCCGGCATAACACCCTGTGCCGGGAACACAAAAGGCACGGATGAACAGGTCGTGAATATTCTTAGTGAAGCCTGCTGATGACATGTCTGGCGACAAAAAAATGCCGCCCTTAAGGGGCGGCTTATGCCAGCGTCACGGGGTTATCGTCTGACCGCCATGATGCCCGCATCGACATCCCAGATAGCGCCCGTCACCCATGAGGTTTTGTCAGACAACAGGAAGAGAATAGTGTTTGCCACATCTTCGGCAGTTCCGACGCGTCCCAGCGGGTGGAAATCGTTCAGCGACTTCATAGCATCTGCGATATCCGCTTTGTCCATGAAGCCTTCGTATATCGGCGTATGAACAATCCCGGGAGACACCGCGTTGACACGAATACCCGCGCTGGCCAGCTCAATCGCCAGATTACGCGTCAGGGCATGCAGACCCGCTTTTGCCATTGAATAGGCCGAGGCCGGCGAGTCACCCAGTGCAGCCTGAGCACCAATCGAACCGACGTTGACGATAGACCCTTCGAGCTTCGCGGCGAGCATGTTCTTCACGACATCCTGTGTAATAAAGAACGTGGCTCGGTTCAGCGAAAGATACATGTCATAATCGGCAAAGCTGTGCTCGGTAAATCCTTTGGGCATGAAGATACCGGCGGCATTCACCATCAGGCTGATATCGCGATGGTGAGCATTAATTTCCTGACGGATAGTTTCCATACCTTCTTCGGTCATCAGGTTCGCCGCGATGACCGCAACCGGTCCCAGAGGGCTCAGTTCTTTTTGCACCGCTTCGGCTTTGTCTTTTTTATTCCCGGTCAGCACGACACTGCCGCCCGCTTCCAGTACCATGCGTGCCACGGCCAGGCCCATGCCGCTGGTACCGCCGACGACGAGCAGTTTTTTACCTTTGAAAAAAGTGTTCATTTTCTGACTCCATTACTGGTGGGTAAGACGTTGCCGGCAGCGTGAAACTGCCGGCGGTTGACGGATTAAATACTGCAGCCATCCGTTCCGCAGGTCTGACCCGCAGTGGCTGAAAATTCGGTTTGCTGTTCATCCCAGACCTGACGCAGGGCATTCAAAAAGTTATCTGCTGCCTGAGCCCCGCTGATGGCATATTTTTCGTTCATCACAAAAACCGGAACGCCGCTGAGGCCAATAGACTGTGCGTGGGCTTCATCGTCGGAAACGGTGGCGCGAAAATCGTCATTTTCCAGGGCGGCTTCAGCGTCAGCTTTCGGCATACCGGCTTCTACGGCCATGGCAACGAGCTGCTGACGGTCAAAGAGAGAGCGACCTTCGGTGATACTGCCATGATAAAAACGTTCTTCCACCGTGTCCGCAATTCCGGCCTTACGCGCGGCAACCAGCAGGGTGTGTGCATCTTCTGTATCACCAAACATCATGCCGTCGAAGTTGTAGATCAGACCTTCAGATTTACCGGCGGTGCCCACCTGATTCATCATCAGCTCCGCTGAATGCTGACTGCCCAGCTTTTTAACGATGGCATCCTTAAAAGGCATCGCGGGAGTACCACCGGCCAGACGGTAGCTGTGATGGCGGATCACCACCTGGTCGCGAAATTCAAAGCGATTCAGACCCTGTTCAAATCTTTTTTTAGCAATCCAGCACCACGGGCAGACCAAATCTGACCAGATATCGATGGTAAGGGTGGGTTTCAGCGTTTGCATAATGATTCCTCAAAGACGTTGGGCGGTCGGATCTCACTTATCAGAGAACCGCGACCGTATGGGATTTATTGCGCCTGCCAGACCGGGTAATCGGTATAGCCTTTTTCCGGGGAACCACTGACGCCGTAGTAGGTGGCGCGGTCACTTTCTGCCAGTGGCCAGCCGTTTTGCATTCTTTCAACCAGATCCGGGTTAGCGATGTAGGGCACACCAAATGCCACCAGATCCAGCTCATCATCTTCCAGAGCCTGCTCTGCGATATCACGGGTAAAACCGCCGGCAGCGATGATGGTGCCTTTAAACGTGTTGCGAAAACGGCGGCGGAAGCCTTCCGGAAGTGGCGCTTTGATGTACACCGGCTGATAGTAAAGGTGTACGTAGGCCAGTTCCCGCTGACCGAGCGCGTCGGTGATGGCTGACCAGGTTTGCTCTTCACCTTCATACGGCGCGAGGTCATAAATGCGGCCGAACGGTGACAGGCGCACGGCAACGTGGCTGTTACCCACGGCTTCCGCCACGGCGTCAATGGTCTCCAGCAGGAAACGCTGACGATTTTCCACCGAGCCGCCGTATTCGTCGGTGCGGGTGTTCAGTTCGCTACTGAGGAACTGGTCAAAGATGAATCCGTTTGCCGCCATGATTTCCACGCCGTCAAAGCCGGCTTCCATCGCCAGGCGTGCGGAGTGCACGAAGTCTGCAGTGATGCGTTTAACTTCATGCGTTTCCAGCGCGCGTGGCTGGCTTGGTACAACCGGGCCCGGTTCTCCGGATTCGGTCAGCGCAAAAACGGTGGTATTGACCGCCTGAACGGTGCCCGCTGAAACCGGCGCTATGTGGCCTGGCTGAAGAGAGACGTGAGACATACGGCCGACGTGCCAGAGCTGCGCGAAAATACGGCCACCTTTGGCGTGAACCGCTTGTGTCACCTTACGCCAGCCCTGGACGTGTTCGTCGTTGTAGATACCAGGGGTATAAAGGTAACCCCGGCCTTCTTCTGAAACCGGCATCCCTTCGGTGATGAGCAGGCCAGCAGAAGCACGCTGTGCATAGTACAAAGCCACGACCTCATCCGGCACGTCATTCATGGTGCGGGTGCGGGTCATCGGTGCCATGACTACACGGTTTTTTAACGCCAGGCCAGACAGATTGTAGGGGGTGAAAAGCTTACTCATCGTATACCTCACAAAAAACAAAAAGGAGTATCCCGGCAGGGATTTGCACAGCCCGGCAGTATCATCGACTGGACGTCGCGCACTGGAGTTGCATAAACATCTGATGGGTGGCAATATACCAACCATCTAGTAGGTAGGTCAATGGCTGTGTCGTATTTTTTTGTCATAACGCAGCCATTTCTGAATTGTCACTCATTTTGCGAGGTCATCACCATGCGTACATTAACAGCTTATAACGAAGATAATTTCCGCCAGATAGAGCAGTACAACGGAATATCGGTGGTACGTTTCTCTGCACCCTGGTGTCCGCCCTGTCAGGCCAGCGAAGAAATGTTCAGTCAGTTTGCAGACCGGCTCGATAGAGATATTCAGGTGGGGAAAGTCAATGTAGATCAGGCGCCGGTGCTGACAACCAAATACGAGATCTGGGGGCTGCCGTCTGTGCTGATATTTCATGAAGGGCAATTAGTTAAACGCATACCGGGTGTGAAACCTGCATCGGTATATGCTCAGGCTATTGCGGACATAAAAAAAGGGCAGTAATGCCCTTTTAACGTGGAATTTATTAATGCTTAACCGCGTGCCTGACCGACGGCATCCAGAGTGCGGGCTGAATAAATGACCGCCGCGCCAGCGTTGAGGTTAATCGCCACGCCCAGCGCTTCAGCAATTTCAGCGTCGGTTGCACCGGCTTTCACAGCGGCGTCGGCGTGAAAAGCAATACAGCCGTCGCAGTGGGTTGTGACTGCGCACGCCAGGGCAATGAGTTCACGCACTTTTGCGCCCAAAAGGTCAGTTTTGTTACCTGCGTTGCCCAGGGCAACCACGCCTTTCATGGTCTCGGGGGTCAGTTTGCCCAACTCGCCTAAACGTTGCATTAACTCTGAGCGATAGTTGTTCCAGTCCAGCATAGTGTCATTCTCCTGAATGAGGGGTATTAAGAAGCAGTTTTATATACTTAAGGCTGTTGGCGAAGACTTCGGGTCTGGCCGTTGCATGCGCCACTACGCTTGAGCCTTCACAGACATTAATGATCATCAAAGCAATATCTGATGGTTCGGCATGGGATGAAAACTCACCTGACTCCATGCCCGCCCTGACGACTTTTGTGAGCCACTCGATTTGCATATCGAAATAAAGTGATGTCTGTACAGTAATTGCCTGAGGCAGATTGGCGGTCTCTGCTGACAACGCACAACACAGTGGCAGTAGCGAAGCTTTATGGCTTTGCGCGAAGATATCGATGTAAGCCGCAATTCTTCTCTCCGCGCTTTTCTCAGTCGCCTCTATCTGCTCAAATACGCGTTGTGTATCAGAGAACGCCTGTATTACCACCTGCTCACCCAGAATATCTTTGGTCGGGAAATGGTGATGAATACTGGCCTTGGTGATACCCACTATTTTTGATAAATCAGCATAGCTGAATACTGAATACCCTTTTTCGCGCATCAGGTGTTCTGCTTCGCTGAGCAGCCGTTCCCGTGTCATGGTTGTCATAATTACTCCATATAATCTACTAGTTGATAGATTATATTGTTGCTATTTTTCCGTAGCAAGTTGTATCACTGACTCAGTATCGTGCAGAGCTGAACGTCACTGCCATCCTGCATTCTGAATGGCAGCATTACATCTCTGACATCACGCCAGGCGTGTAATCATTTCAACCGGATTAGCCAGAGTATCGTGGATTGGCGAATTCTTTTGCATTTCGCTGACCAGCGCTTCTAACTCCTCGCGACTGGCGGTCTTGCTCGTAAGGTGAACATCGACGCGAATAGATTTCGCACCTTTACGCACGTTGCTGTCCAGCCCAAGGAAGCCGTTGAGGTTGATATCGAAATTAAGATCCAGCTCGATACCGTCCAGGTCGATCCCTTTTTCAGCAGCCATCATGGTAAGGGTGGCGGTATAACAGCCAGCCAGCGCCTGCATGATGTATTCAGTCGGGCTCATGCCGGTATCGGTGCCGAGTAAACCTGCGGGTTCATCACCGATATTAGAAAATT
Organism: Lelliottia sp. RWM.1; assembly: GCF_016859735.1. Classification (NCBI taxonomy): domain Bacteria; kingdom Pseudomonadati; phylum Pseudomonadota; class Gammaproteobacteria; order Enterobacterales; family Enterobacteriaceae; genus Lelliottia; species Lelliottia sp. RWM.1. The sequence continues at coordinate 8,606 of NZ_WLVC01000075.1, forward strand.
TCCCCACACGGCTGGTATCGATAACGCCGTTCTGGATTGTGGCGCCGGTCTCTGTGCGAACGGTTAATCCGCCGCTGGAACGGGCTTTCATCTGGAAAGTCAGGTTACCCAGGCCAGGCTGGCTGCGAACTGCTTCACGGGTATTGTGGATCGCAGCTGCGTCTGCAGAAGGTTTAACGGTAGTAGACATAATGGCTCCTGTAATTTCTTGATAAAAGGTATAGCTGGTGTAACCAGCACCAATCATCTAGTTGGTAGATTAGTGTCGCGAACCTCTTTTGTCTACTCTTTTATAAAAAATAGGGGGAAAAGAACCCAGCAGGCTGTTTTATTTCATAATAACCATTTGATTTTTTTATAATCTTCCCAGCCGCTCACTCTTGCAGCAATCCAGCCTTTACCCGAAGGATAGTCTGGCGGGTGGTATTAAATTCCCGGGCAATAGCACTGATACTGATGCCAGCATTTAGGCGCTCTGTCACTGTTTGCTTTTGTTCCTCGCTCAGGATGGGGGGGCGACCGAAGCGTTTTCCAGCCGCTTTTGCCCTCGCAATACCTGAATACGTTCGCTCAAGCAGCAAATCCCGCTCAAACTCCGCTACAGCAGAAATTACCTGCATAGTCATTTTTCCGGCCGGACTGGTCAAGTCAACGCCTCCGAGTGCGAGACAATGAACGCGAATATCTAAAGCCGCCAGTTGCTCTACTGTTTTTCGGATATCCATCGCATTACGACCCAGACGGTCAAGTTTGGTGACAATCAGGGCACTGTTGCAAAGTTAGCGATGAGGCAGCCTTTTGTCTTATTCAAAGGCCTTACATTTCAAAAACTCTGCTTACC
>NZ_WLVC01000076.1:0-7633 GCF_016859735.1 Lelliottia sp. RWM.1
CATATGCCACCAACTGAATACGAAAAACAATATTATCAGCGGCTCGGAAGTGTCTAGATTATCTGTGGCGATTCAAAATGATTTAAACGGCGTAACGGATACCAGACATGTTCGCAGCCAATTGTTGGTCGAAGATATTCTCATTAAAGGCGTCGCTGACTGGGTTAGATGTAATGGCCTTGGTAGTTTCAACAAGATCCAAGTCCGGAATTCACAGAATATGCCATCGTTTAGCCACCACCATTGGGATCTCTGTGCTCCGTCATATGTTCTGCCAATAGCGGCTGTGAAAAAAAATGGAATGAATAATGGATTCTTTGTTGCGGATATCATCTACGGGGATTTAGATAGTAAAAGCATTCAATCCTATTTAACCAAAGTGCAAAGATGCAGAAATATGCGTAACACTCGCCCATTTCTTGCCATGTTGATAGCAGAACGTTTTGACAAAGAAGGCTTTCGTCTTGCGAAGCAGGCTGGCGTTATGGCTACGACAGTGTCGAATTTACTTGGAAAAGACGGTAGTACTGCCAACTTACTGATTTAGTGTATGATGGTGATTTTAAGGTGCTTGCGTGGCTTCCATTTCCATCAGATGTCCTTCCTGCTCCGCTACTGAAGGCGTGGTGCGTAACGGCAAAAGCACTGCCGGACATCAGCGCTATCTCTGCTCTCATTGCCGTAAAACATGGCAACTACAGTTCACTTACACCGCCTCTCAGCCCGGTACGCACCAGAAAATCATTGATATGGCCATGAATGGCGTCGGATGTCGCGCCAGTGCACGCATTATGGGCGTTGGCCTCAACACGGTTTTACGTCACTTAAAAAACTCAGGCCGCAGTCGGTAACCTCGCGCATACAACCGGGCAGTGATGTGATTGTCTGCGCTGAAATGGACGAACAGTGGGGCTACGTCGGTGCTAAATCACGTCAGCGCTGGCTGTTTTACGCGTATGACAGGATACGGAGGACGGTTGTGGCGCACGTCTTCGGTGAACGCACTCTGGCCACACTGGAGCGTCTTCTGAGCCTGCTGTCGGCCTTTGAGGTCGTGGTATGGATGACGGATGGCTGGCCGCTGTATGAATCACGCCTGAAGGGAAAGCTGCACGTTATCAGCAAGCGTTACACTCAGCGCATTGAGCGACATAACCTGAATCTGAGACAACATCTGGCAAGGCTGGGACGGAAGTCACTGTCGTTCTCAAAATCGGTGGAGCTGCATGACAAGGTCATCGGGCATTATCTGAACATAAAACACTATCAGTAAGTTGGAGTCATTACCGGAAAAGACATCTCAACATTATTATCGAGTTTATTGAATACACTTAATCGCGCCGGAGCTATTGCAGCCGCTAACCCAGAAAAAATTAATGAGCTTTTTAAAGGACTTACAAGAATTGAAGGCGCTGCAATCAACATAAGAGGTGTAATGTTTGAGATGTTAGTGGGCCACATCGTCCTAAAAACCCAAAATGTCAGCACTGTGGATCTGAATAAACAAATCAGTACTGAGGCAGGTAAAGCTGAAATTGATGTTATTGGCTTCAGAGCCGAAGCAGAAATTAAATGTTACGAATGCAAGGGATATGAAGTTAAACGGCTAATTACCGTAGAAATGATTGAAAAATGGATTGACCGTGTTCAACGCATCCGGAAATACTACAGTCAAATTCAAGTTTACCGCGACCGTAAGATGACCTTTTCTTTCTGGACTTCTTCAGATTTTGAACCTAAAGCACTTGAATGTTTGCTCTATCATAAAAAAAGAAACACCAAAATAACTCTGGACTGGAAAAACGGAAGGGACATCCTGGCCATTGTTAAGGAAGATAAACTGAACTCAATAGCTGATGTACTTCAGGAACACTATCTACGGCATCCCCTGGCGCCTGAAACCGATTAGTTGGAGCGCAGTTAAACTGTTGTTTTCTTACGTAGCCTACATCTTTTATTTATGGGCTAGGATATTAGATGTTTTCGTATTTTCTCCCGACAGATAAACGGATTTATCTTGACTTTTAAAGGTGTGATTAGGCTCTTTGTCAACTTATGAAAAATAATTCTTAGTACAACAGCAATAAATTAAATAATGACATCGCAATTTTTCAAGCAATTGATGTCCGCGCTAATACAGTGAATGGTAATTATATCGATATCCTATTACTCAACTTTGTTGTAAACACGAGCCACATAATGTCCCCTGCCATCGCCATGTCCCAAATCCATTGATGCCAGAGCCTGTGCCTCTTCTTTAGTGAAACCTTTTTTCATATGATAATTCATGACATCAACAGAGTAGGCATAACGTAAACTATGAGGCGCATATTTTCCTGTTAATCCGGATTCACGGACAACATTGCGATAACGCTCAATAGCTGTATGTAATGATGGCTTATCAATCAACTTTCCATTATTTTCATTCAAGTGTTTAAGGGACGCATTGATTGCAGCCAGAGTTAACTCACGATCTAATATCGTTGTATCTCTTGGACGCCCTCCTTTTGTCCCGAATACAACACGTATTTTTTCGTCTCCATTGAGTAAAGCTTTTTGCCAGGTACGCAATGATTTAGCAGACTGTACTGTTTCTTCTGTTCTTAAACCGAGTAATCTGGATAGCCTCATTGCACATGCAACGCCATTATCCTTTTGCTCTACACTCGTCAATACCTGCCGAAAATAAGCATCGGGAATAGCAACCTTCGTTCCATCACGGCTCGTTTCCGAAATACCCAGAGCCTGATTGCTCAGTTTTTCGTGAGAAGGATTCGCCATGAATGTTTTCCCCGCAACCCGTAACAAAGCCCTGATAGCTGCCATTTCGTTCTGAAGTGTGCGTCTGGAAATATCTTCGGAAAGACGGCTCTTCATATACAATTCGATATGCCCTGTCTTGATATTTTTAATATCTCTGATTTGAACATTAAGTTTTAATAAACGTTCGGCAAACCTGTCTGCAATTTTCATTCGGTCAGAAACGGTTTTAAAACTTCCCCCTGCCTGCCTGGCAAGCGTTTTAAGATTTTTATTCAGTTTTGCCATCAACAACCCTCCATTTAAACAGGTGTCAGTGCTTTTCCGTCTGCGTGAACGGAAAAGCACTGACACCGGCTGCGCCACAGCTACAGACGATGAATTTCACCCCGACGGCACGGTTTATGGTTGCGCTTCCTGCGTCTCGACAGATATCTGTGCATCGGGGCGGCGAAATGTTGAGTTATTGCGAAGCTCCCCAGGTCTCTGACCTGTTCGCGGTTTGCACCGGGCTGAAATTAATCAGTCTGCTTCCACACACCAGTATGTTGACTGGTGTCGCCATCGATATCGTGTCGATTTTCTCCTTTCAGAATGAAGTCCTTACCCGTTTTTACGGGAAAGACGTTTGGTTGATAAATGAACAAACAGTGAATGAAGTACGTTTTAAGGCTCTCAAAACCTTAAATACGTGTTGGTCAGTTGGTAAAAAAGTTGTCGAAATGGCAGTGCGTCAGCTCTGCCAGTTATGCGCTGCGCGCGTCACTTGGTACTCGTTTCACTCGTGCACAAGTGACGCCGCGCTCCTCTGCTCTCAATGCAGTCGTGGAAGATGCCCAAATGTTCCAAATGGACATACCCACGCCGCAAAGTTCGCAACGGCCAGCAGCGTCATAAAGAGTGAAAACGATAAGAAAATTGCGCCAGACAACGGCTGCAAGACGTATCTGAAAAACAGATACAGAAGTGAAAGGGACCTTCATCGCCAGATTCAAACTGTATGCGATCTTCGTTTTCAAAGGGTAAACGAAGTTACCGCCCGAAGGCGCCACCTCTCAGGTCATGGTGGCATTGGCATGGCGATCACCCGAAGGCGCCTCTCTCAGATCGCCGAGGCATTGGCATGTTGCATACAACGCAACGGTACAACGAGAAAGATATTAGATCGGAGCGTGATCCTTTATCAAGTTTTTATCTGTGACATGGAAGACGAGTCTGCAGGAAACCCTCCAAAATTTGAAGGGTTCCTTTAATGATTTACATGTAATCAATAGTCACCTTTTTTAGTCACCTTTTTGAAGGATTCTCGACGAAGAACTTATCATAAATATCGTCCAGACCAGTGGCAAGACTGTGGTAAAACTCCGTGTAAAACTCCCCATTACATGAATACTTTATAATCCATCCATATGAAAAGTCTTTCGTTGTATATTCAATGTCTGAAATTGACACAGAACTACCGAAACGCAATAAACGTATAAGCCTGTTAAATCTATTTAAATACTCAACTGGATTTACCTCTACATCATAATTACTTTCTATATGACCTATTCGATCAGCAATGAACCAAGTTTCTGATAACATCCCTTTAATTGTTGATGGAAATAGCCTACCAGCCATCAAACCATCAACAATCTCCTCATTGAATGATACGCCCTGGCAGTTTATTTTCGTCCTGACAGAATCCAGAAAATAAAAAATGAACCTTAAATAACCACGGCATTTATCATAATTCCATCTCTGGAACTCGCAAACTTCGTATTTTGTAAAAGATACACCATTAACTATAGATGTATAACTTAATATGAATCCAACATACAACCTGGAATATTGCTCTTCAAGTTTCTCAGCGTTCTCAAAAGATACGTTATTTGCCTTAACCACCGAAACCTTAAGATCAGAATATCGGAATGATTTCTCCAACAACAGTAGCGAGAAACCATAGGAATCCTTATACCAGGTGTTATCCCGAGGAGAATATAACTCGTTTGCTTCTCCTATGATCCATTTATAATTAATAGAAAACCAGTCAGCTATCTCCTTAATCATATCCATTGAAAGAATATCAATAAACTTATCCGGATTTCGAAGATGCGATAACTTTATCCCATAACCGGAGAGCATTTTCGCCATATCAACTGTATTGATGTTATGCAATTCAAACAGCGACATAATCCTGTCATATATTCCTTTGATTTTGTTATCAGCTGCTGGTTTCATTTCCATTGAAACCACGCCGTCAAGGATCATATTAATTACTTGAGAAAGTGAAACGCCAAGAGTTTCGCTTTGCGATTGCAAATAGGCCTTTGTTTCGGGACGAAGTCGAACTGTAGTTAATTCCTTAACGGATGTATCTTCAAGTTGTGATATGCGATCTTCAGCAACCATGTTCCCCGTTTTGATCAGGCTTTGTAGTAACTGTGTGAATCTGAACATGCCTTCCCTCAAGTCTGTGATTACGTTTTAACAGACATTATCAGATAGAACAATCAAAATAAAGCATCAAAGTGATTACGATTTTATGCATTTTGCCTATTTCACTGCTCTCCTTCCTACACGACAAAGAGCCAGTGATGGGCTGTCAGGCAGGTGTTACTCCTTTCTTCCATAGCTAAAATTTCCTGCGCAATAACAGAGGATTACCAATAACTCTGCTGATACAACTTGAAAGCTTCCAAAAAAGATTAATAATACTGTTTATTAATACAGTATTATTTGAGGTTTAGTATGCTTCGTTTTGTCCCAGCAGCGCCCAGCCCCGCGCCCTTTACCGCCCCCCTTTTCACTGAGCGATGCCCTGCCGGATTCCCTTCGCCGGCACAAGATTACGTAGAAGCCGAACTTGACCTGAATGAATACTGTATTCAGCGGCGAGGCTCGACTTATTTTGTACGAGCCATAGGGAACTCAATGACGGACATTGGTCTGCATTCAGGCGATTTGATGATTGTGGATAAGGCAGAACCGGCACGGCGATATTGTTATTGCTGAGATCAAAGGTGAGTTTACTGTTAAACGACTCCTGCTTACTCCACGCCCGGCCTTGCAACCAATGAATCCTGCATATCCAACACTGTGGCCAGAACCAGGACAGCTACAAATTTTTGGGGTTGTTACTGCCTTTGTCCATAAAACTCGCGGTGCGCAGTAATGTTCGCCCTGGCTGATGTTAACTCGTTTTACGCAAGCTGCGAAAAGGTGTTCAGACCTGACCTACGCAGCGTCCCTGTAGTGGTTTTGAGCAATAATGACGGTTGCGTAATAGCAAGATCGATAGATTATGTGGAATTGCAAGTAACGTTGTAGTGCTGATGAGGTAAATTTTATCTGACTACAATATTGATATCGTTTTCCGCAACAATTAGCATCACAGCAGGTAAACCCTCGACACGCATTTTCTGATGTAATTTTTTGATTAAATTATCGTCTTCATTACTGGCTTTTGCTGAAAAACCTTGAGGATGGGAGTGCCATTCGCCAACATAATCGACAACACGAGCGGTCAACTGGTGAACCCGTTCTAATGCTTCTTGTTGTCCCGTTTCTCCCCGGACAAAAGAAGCTGGAGAGGATTTACTGTCGATCGGTTCTGGGAACACGTCAACCAGAATAATCGTTTTGTTCTTAAAATCTGTTATGCCAACAATTGCACCTCCTGTTTCATTAGGCAGAGCCTGTAAACGGGTGTGTTGCAATTTTTGCGCTAAGCCTTGGTCATATTTAACAACCCATTCGCCAGAAATTATAGATACCACGGAATGGAGTTCAATTTCATGTGCATCCACAGCGCCTGAAATTTCATCAGATACCCAGATACACAATCGAGCATCTCCTTTCAGTGCAGTCTGGCGAAGTTGGCGTGAGAGGATACCGGCATGAACATGAATACATTCACTGGACATACGTACAGAAATATCCCGACATCCACCACCGACCCAACGATCGCCATAATTGTGCTGTAGGTGAGTGCTTCCCCACTCGCTGCTCAAAATTGCCCGATAGTATTGCCCCTCAATTGCATCAATTCGGCATTGTCTGTCTACATCTTCCATTAACATCACGCTAGACTGACCTGATGGAGTCAGAAACAGACTAACTATTCTGGGTATATCATCTTTTAACGCTAGAGTCCTCGGCACCTCAAAGGTGGTGCTGACATCCACAACTAAGTCAGCCTCATTTACTGCTTTGGCAATATCATCATCGTCATCAAGAATACTTTTATGGATCGCCTGAGGGAGGGGCTCATGCGGATAAATAGATTCGGCAATATGCTGAATAATATGGGGTTTTGAGACTCCAATATGACAATCAAATCCAATATGGCGAGACAAATTATGTGGAAGGAGCCGATCTGGATCAATAAAAGTCCATGTCCCCCAACCCATTCGAATCCAAATATCAGCCAATGTACTACCAAGAGCGCCAACTCCAGCTAAAATACCTCGAAAAGCCGCACTATCTGAATCAACGGCAGATATGTCTCTCGCATGTGTGGCCTTCATAGCCGAACGTATTTCAACTGGTAAAAGCGGTAATTGTCGCCACTTGGTACTAATTGGTCCGCCAAGAAGCCGTGCGCGATGCTGTACTCCTCGCTCATTTTTTGGCGCCAGCATATCTAGTGCAGTGGCAAGTTCACCGAATGAATTTTGCACAACATAGCCCATAACATCCGTACGTTCTGTTTCTCCGTTTCTTAGACGGGGGATCCAAAGCAGGATAAGTAAGCCTTCGCCTTTACCAGACGTTGGGCGGAGACCATCACTTGGTATTGCTTCATAAACAGCGTCAGTTAGGGAAGGTGCGAATAAGCAGGTCATTTCTTCCCAAGCTGACTCGCTGATTAAAATTTCGCGGATCTGGGCCG